>NZ_FNYM01000007.1:0-329946 GCF_900108985.1 Achromobacter sp. NFACC18-2
CACCCGTTCGCCACTCGCCACCAGACCGAAGTCCGTGCTGCCGTTCGACTTGCATGTGTAAGGCATCCCGCTAGCGTTCAATCTGAGCCAGGATCAAACTCTTCAGTTTAATCTCTGTATTTGTTTCGTATTCTTGGTCTGCCTTGGCTTACGCCAATTCAAACCAGGTCATACGTCGCTACTCAAAGGAAGTGAGGTATGTTCTTAAACTTGACGTCTAAGGTACTTCACTTCTAGTGAGCACTTGATTTCTTGTGCTTGCGATTAAGGCCGAAACCCAAACCGCTGCACTCGCATCAAGCGCCCACACTTATCGGTTGTTTAGTTGTTAAAGAGCGGGTACTACTAATTCAATCTAATCACTGCGCTGACTTCTCAGCGCTTAGCGACTATCGAAACTTCAGGGTAAACCCTAATTTTTCGGCAACCGCCAAGCCCTCTACTATAACACAGCTTTTGCAGATTGTGCAACTGGCTTCTGCCTGATTTGCACCACATCCTGCAACCTCGTTTCTTAGAAGCGACCCTGAACTCAGGGGCCGGTTACCGCACAGGTGACTGGAAGTGGATTCGGGTAAACCCTGATTCGTCATTACCAGCCAAGCCCAAGACTATAGCACAATTTTTGCGGATCGTGCAACTGGCTTCTGCCTAATTTGCTCCAATCCTTGCACAAACCGCGTCGCCGTCACTGCTGAGGGCTTTTGCGGCAGATCGGGCTAAATCGGCCAGACCTGTTGCACTTGCTTGGCTTCGCTGTTCAAAACTGCTTGAGCAGCGAAGGAGCGAGACTATAGCACAGAAATTTGGCGTGTGTCGCCAGCATGACACCCATTTTGCAGAAATATGATTCTTTATGGGGACGACCTTGCAATTCGCCCCGGTCTGGTCCGTGCGTGCGACGACTCGCCAGCCTTCTTCGCTCTATCTATATAGAACGCTCTATATAGAAAGCTCGCCGCGCGAGACATGGGCGGCGCAGGTTTGTGTGCGTGAACGGGCGCCCGCCTGCGAAGCACATTCAAACAAAGACTAGAGGCGCAACTCCGTCGTTTCCTTGATTTGCTGGAGGGCGAAGAATGAGCGCATGTCGATCACGGCCGGGTGTCGCATGAGGGTGTCCATGGCGAACCGGGAGAAATGCGCGAGGTCGGCCACCTGGATCCGCATCAGATAGTCCATGTCGCCGGACATGGCGTAGCACTCGACCACCTCGGGCCAGAGCTGGACGTCACGGGCGAAGTCGCTCATGGGTGCGTGACTGGAGCCGCTGTGTTTGTTAAGGCGGATGTTCACGTAGGCGAGCAGCCCCAGGCCGACCTTGGCGGCGTCGATCAGCGCTACGTACTTCTTGATGAAACCCTGTTCTTCAAGGCGCCTGACCCGACGCAGGCAGGGGCTGGGCGACAGGGAAATCCTGTCGGCCAATTCCTGGTTGCTGAGGCGGCCGTCCCGCTGCAATTCGGCCAAAATCCTTAAATCTGTCCTATCAAGCTCGATTGCAGACATGTTCAACCTCATAGTTTGAGTATGGAGCAATATTATTGCTCAACTCATCCCCTTTCGCGCCATGTTTGCAATCGTCTGCCCGTGCTTCGTACCTACAATCTGCGTCTAGACTTGAACAACAAGTCGTCCTCACAAAACATGCAAGGGAGCAGACTTATGAGCAGCGCTTTTCAACCGTGGGAGAACCCGATGGGCACCGCCGGGTTCGAGTTCATCGAATATGCCGCGCCGGATCCCGCCGCACTGCGCAAGGTGTTTGAGCTGCTGGGCTTCAAGGCCATTGCCAAGCACCGCCACAAGGATGTGACGCTGTACCGCCAAGGCGGCGTGAACTTCCTGATCAATGCAGAACCCGATTCCTTTGCCCAGCGCTTTGCGCGCCTGCACGGCCCGTCGATCTGTGCGATCGGCTTTCGGGTGCAGGACGCCAACGCCGCTTACAAGCGCGCGCTGGAACTGGGCGCCTGGGGGTTCGACTCGCATAGCGGCCCGATGGAGCTGAATATTCCGGCGATCAAGGGCATTGGCGATTCGCTGATCTACCTGGTCGACCGCTGGGCGGGCAAGGAGGGGCACGGCGGCATTGGCGACATCAGCATCTATGACGTGGATTTCGTCCCGCTGGATCCGGCCAATGCGCAGTCCGACGTCAACTGGCGCGGCGCGGGCCTGACGTTGGTGGATCACCTGACGCATAACGTGCACAAGGGCCGCATGGCGGAGTGGTCGGAATTCTATGAGCGGCTCTTCAACTTCCGCGAAGTGCGGTACTTCGATATTGAAGGCAAGGTGACGGGCGTGAAGTCCAAGGCGATGACGTCGCCCTGCGGCAATATCCGCATTCCGATCAACGAGGAAGGCACCGAGGAGAAGGGCCAGATCCAGGAATACCTGGACCTGTACCGTGGCGAAGGCATCCAGCACATCGCGATGGCGACGGACGATATCTACGCAACGGTCGAATCGCTGCGCAAGTCGGGCGTCGTCTTTCTGGACACGCCGGAGACCTACTACGAGCTGCTGGACCGTCGCCTGCCCAACCACGGCGAGGACGTGGCACGCCTGCAGCAGAATCGCATTCTGCTGGATGGTGCGCCCGGCGGCGGACTGCTGCTGCAGATTTTCACCGAGAATCAGATCGGTCCGATCTTCTTTGAGATCATTCAGCGCAAGGGCAATGACGGCTTCGGCGAGGGCAACTTCAAGGCCCTGTTTGAATCGATCGAGCTGGACCAGATGCGTCGCGGCGTGGTCAAGACCGTGGAATAAGACCCAGCGACGCCGGCACACGGCGTCGCGCCCTGGGCGCCTGATTTTCCAACCCCGCCGCATGGCGGGGTTTTTTGTGGGCGCAACCGCCATGACAAGGCCCCTTGTCGAACAGCGAAAACACTCGCCGCGAAAAGGGGCCTCGTGGACAACGCGCGTCGTGCAACGCTTAACGCTTCAAGCGGTCGTGGAATTGCTTGCGGAACTTGGCGACCTTGGGCGCGATGACGAATTGGCAATAGCCTTGCTCGGGGTGCAAGGCGAAGTAATTGCTGTGATAGTCCTCGGCCTGCCAGAAGCGGGCTGGCGGGAGCAGCTTGGTGACGATGGGCGCATCGTAGACCTGTTGCGCCTCGACCTCGGCAATGACGGCCTCTGCTTGCTCGCGCTGGGACTCGTTTTGCCAGAAGATCGCGGATTCATATTGCGGGCCGACGTCGTTGCCCTGGCGCCCCGGCGTGGTGGGGTCGTGGGTGGCGAAGAAGACGCGCAGCAGATCGCTGTAAGAGAGCTGCGCGGGGTCGAATTCGATACGCGCGACTTCAATGTGGCCGGTGTCCTTGCCGCAGACCTGCTCGTAGCTGGGGTTGTCGACGTGTCCGCCGCTGTAGCCCGGCAACACGCTCTGGACGCCGCGCAGGTCGGTAAACACTGCTTCGACACACCAGAAGCAACCGCCGCCTAGAACGGCGACTTCATTGCCCGGTGAGGGTTGTTCTGCCATGACGATTCCTTACTGATAGGCGGCCGCTGCGCGCGGCCCGCGCCCCCGGCTCGATGCCGGGGCATGAGATTCAAGGCTACTGCTTTGCCGGCGCCAGCGACAAGATCCATTCGGCCAGCGCGTGGGCATCTTCGGGAGACACGTGGGTCTGGGCGGGCATGGGGACGGCGCCCCATGCGCCGCGGCCACCGCCGCGGATCTTGCCCGCCAGGTAGTCCACCATGGCGTCGCCCTGCCCCGCATAGCGTTCGGCCACGCTCTGCAAGGGCGGCCCCACCCGCTTGACCTCCACCTGGTGACAGGCCATGCAGGCCTTGCTCTTGGCCAGATCCAGGCCAGTGGTTTGCGCATGCGCCGCGCCGGCACCCAGGACGCCGGCCGCGGCCACCAACAGACTAATCTTCAAATGCATCGGTTACTGCCCCACGGCTCGCGGTGCTGGCGAGCTTGCCGAACTTGGCAAGCACACCGCGTGTATAACGCGGCTTGGGCTGGACCCAGGCCTGGCGACGAGCCGCCATGTCTTCGTCGCTGATGTTGAGCTGCAGCAGCAGCTTGTGGGCATCGATGGTAACCGAATCACCCTCTTGAATCAGCGCGATGGGGCCGCCGACAAAGGCTTCGGGCGCGACGTGGCCTACGACCATCCCCCAGGTGCCGCCTGAAAAGCGGCCATCGGTGATGAGCCCCACGGTTTCGCCGAGCCCCTGCCCGACGAGCGCGGAGGTGGGCGCGAGCATTTCGCGCATGCCCGGCCCGCCCTTGGGTCCTTCGTAGCGGATGACGACCACGTCGCCATCCCGGATCTGCTGGGCCATGATGGCTGTCATGGCGTCGTCTTCGGAATCGAAGACGCGCGCCGGCCCCGTGATGACGGGGTTCTTCAGGCCGGTGATCTTGGCGACGCACCCTTCGGGCGACAGATTCCCCTTCAGGATGGCCAGATGGCCTTGGGGGTAGACCGCCCGATCGATGGGCATGATGACGTCCTGGTCGGCGCGCGGCGCATCGGGCACGTCGGCCAGGGTTTCGGCAATGGTCTTGCCGGTGATGGTGATGCAGTCGCCATGCAGCAGGCCGGCGTTGAGCAGCAGTTTCATGACCTGCGGAATGCCGCCGGCGCGATGCAGGTCGGTCGCGACGTACTTGCCGGAGGGCTTCAGGTCGCACAGCACGGGCACGCGCTTGCGGATGCGCTCGAAGTCGTCGATGGTCCAGGGCACTTCTGCGGCGTGCGCAATGGCCAGGAAGTGCAGCACCGCGTTGGTCGAGCCGCCGGTCGCCATGATGACGGACACGGCGTTTTCGATGGACTCGCGGGTGATGATGTCGCGCGGACGCAGGTTGCGCTTGACCGCGTCGACCAGCACCCGGGCGGATTCGGCGGCCGAGGTGACCTTTTCGTCGTCTTCGTTGGCCATGGTGCTGGAATACGGCAGGCTCATGCCCATGGCCTCGAAAGCGGAACTCATCGTGTTGGCCGTGTACATGCCGCCGCAGGAGCCCGAGCCCGGGATCGCGCATTTCTCGATCTGCTTGAAATCCTCTTCGGGCATGCGGCCCATGGTGTATTCGCCCACCGCCTCGAAGACGGACACGATGGTGAGGTCATTGCCCTTGTAGCGGCCCGGCTTGATCGTCCCGCCGTAGACGTAGATGCCCGGCACATTGGTGCGCGCAAGGGCGATCATGCCGCCGGGCATGTTCTTGTCGCAGCCGCCGATCACGACGACGCCGTCCATCCACTGCCCCTGCGCGGCGGTCTCGATGCAGTCGGCGATGACTTCGCGCGAGACCAACGAGTACTTCATGCCTTCGGTGCCCATGGACATGCCATCGGAGATGGTGGGCGTGCCGAACACCTGGGGATTGGCGCGCGAGGCGCGGATCGCGTCGATGGCCGCATCGGCCAGCCGCTGCAGGCCGCTATTACAGGGCGTGATCGTCGAGTGGCCGTTGGCCACGCCGATCATGGGATTTTCGAAATCAGCTTCTTTGTAGCCCAGCGCGTAATACATGGCGCGATTGGGTGCGCGCGCGACGCCTTGGGTGATGTGGCGGGAACGTTCGTTGTGCGGCATGGTCAGTGTCTCCTGTCGGCCGTCGGGGCGCGGACATGGCGAACGCACCCGGGGAAGCTGGCTCGCTTGCAATGCGAATCTTCAGTGCTCGCCGGTTATTATCATTCAACTTTATTGTGTCGGGCAGAACATGCTGGAATATCCAAAATTCGACCCCATCGCCCTGCAGATCGGGCCGCTCGCCATCCACTGGTATGGGCTGATGTACCTGGCGGGCTTCGCGCTCGTGTACCTGCTGGGCCGCCACCGCATCAAGAGCGGGCACACCACGTCGCTCAATGTGCGAGACCTGGAAGACCTGATCTTCTATAGCGTGCTGGGCGTGGTGCTGGGTGGGCGGCTGGGATACGTGCTGTTCTACAAGCCGGGCTATTACCTGTCCCATCCGCTGGAGGTGCTGTACCTGTGGCAGGGCGGCATGTCCTTCCACGGCGGCCTGATCGGCGTGATCCTGGTGATGCTGCTGTTCGCGCGCAAGAAGGGCCTGCCGTTCTTTGCGATCAGCGATTTCATTGCGCCGTTGATTCCGCTGGGCCTGGGCTTTGGCCGGCTGGGCAATTTCATCAATGGCGAGTTGTGGGGCCGCCCCACTGACGTGCCCTGGGCGATGGTGTTCCCCGATAGCGGCGACGGGCTGCCTCGGCATCCGTCGCAGCTCTATGAGCTGGGACTGGAAGGCATCGTGCTGTTTGCGTTGCTGTGGTGGTTCTCGAGCAAGCCGCGTCCGTTGGGCCAGGTGAGCGGGCTATTCCTGATGGGCTACGGAACGTTCCGCTTCCTGGTGGAATTCACCCGCGAGCCGGACAACTTCCTGGGTCTGCTCGCGGGCGGGTTGAGCATGGGGCAGTGGCTGTCCCTGCCGATGGTCGCCCTGGGCGCCATCATGTTCAGCCTTACTGCAAAACGATCGTCCCGTTGACCGCGACGCTGACCGTCACGTTCCCCGCTTCCAGGGGAACGCTGGCGTCGGCGCTGCTGAAGGACCCGCCTTTCGCCATTGCCGCGCCCATCATGCGCGGCATCGGCACGGGGCCGCCCGATCCGCCGAGTTCCAGCTTGGACAGGCGATAGCCCGAGAAGCCGAAGGCATTGGCCGCGGCCAGTGCGCGGTCCTTGAACGCCTGGGCCGCTTCTTTCAGCAGCTTTCGTTCTTCGGCCTCGCGCGCGGCCGGCGACAGCGAGAAGCTGATGTTGGAAATGGCGGTCTTGTCGGACAGCTTGGAAGCGAGGGCCGCGGCGGCGGCGAAATCCTTGGATTCCAGCACGATCTCGCCCTGCCCGCGCCACGACGCGATCTTTCCCTTGTTGTTCATGTTGGGCCAGACGTTGAAATTGCTGGTGCGCACGTCGACGTCTTTGGTGTCGCGCGCCCGCTTGACCACGTCTTCGAGCGCGGCAGTCAGCTTCTGGCCGGCGGTCGGCTGGTCCGGGGCCTCGACTTCCGCGGACAATGCAATGCGAACGGTGTCCTGCTTGACCTCGGAAGACGCCATGGCTTGCAGCGTCATCTCGGGCGAGCGGTTCGCAGCCTGCTCGGCGGCTGGCGTTACGGACGGCGCCTGGGCCTGGGCGAATGCGGGCTGGGCGACTGCGATGGCGGCCACGGCTGCGCACGCCACACCAAGTCTGGTGAGCGAAAAAACACGGTGTTTGAACATGGACTGGTCCTAGGAGGGAGGACGGAGGGGGGATGGCCGAGGCACCCGGGGCGGACCTGCGCGCATGGCAGGTCCGCTGGGATAGATGCCCCGCCTGTGCCGTCAAGGCCGGCATCTCGAACCCTGAGGTTCAAGGTGGTCGCGTTCCGAAGAGCATCGGGTTCGTCTGCAAGAGACAATCACTCCAGCTCTGCACTCCCGCAACCAATATGCCAAAAAGACATAGGTTCAGAGAATGTATGGCCTAGTCACGAACACGGCAGGGACAAACTGAAAAATCTTGAATACTGCTTATGAACTGCTTATGAACGTTAGAGCAGTTTTTCCTGACCCGACAAGGCGTCATCGAGTACTGCGTTCATGTCCTCAATTCTACGCTTGAAGTCGCCGACCGCCAAACCGCCCAGCGGACCATCGGGTGCTTTCATTGCAAGCAGCTCGCCAGCGATCTGCAATGCAGCCATCACGGCGATGCGCTCATTGCTCGACACCTTGCCCGTGCCCTGGATGCGCAGCATGAGCTGATCAACGTGGCGCACGGCGGCCAACAGGGTGGGCTTTTCTTCGGCCGAACACGCAAGTGAGTACTCGCGGCCTAGGATCGATACGTCTACACGTTCCATTAGTGTTGCTCTCCGGACGGCGCACCCGGCAAGCGGGCCAGTACGGCGTCGATGCGCTCGCGGGCCGACGCGGCGGCCACACGCAGGCGCTGTAGTTCTGAGTCGCGCGATTGCAGACTGGCCTGCCATTCGTTTTCGCGGGCGGCGTAGCGGGACTCGAGCGCCTGACGCTCGGCGGTCTCGCGCGCGAGCTGTTCGCGCAGCGTGGCTTCTGCCTGCCTGGCCTGCTCGAGCATGGCGGACACGGCGCCGTCATGATCTTGAAGCTTGCTTTGCAGCGTGACGACCTCGGCTTCGCGCTCGGCGGCGCGCTGCTTGAGCGCGCGTTGTTCGGCTTCGAATTCGTTCACGCGCAGGCGCAACGTGTCGCGCTCGGCGTGGAGTTGGCGGGTGCGTTGCACCAGTTGCCCGATTCGGGCGGCGAGTTGGTCTAGATCTTGCAGCATGGGCGCTATCGTAAACCATCCTGGGTTGGACCGGGCCTCTTCACGCAAGGTGAGAAACCCGGCAATATTCAGTAGGAAATACGCGGGTGATTCGGGGCGCGAAGGTTACCGACTCTTCAAAGCCATGGAAAGTCCCATCGGTCGTAATTGCCGCATCCGGCCGATCCGGCTTTCGCCATTCTTTCTATAAACTTTCACTTAGCTTTCAAAAAGCCCTCAATCTTCCGCCCCCGTTACAAACGAGGATCGGGAGTTCCCCAATTCTAGGGAAAACCCCAGGCTTTCACCGACCTTACAGGGTTTGCAGCGTGGCAGGCGTCCATTACCATTCGGCCTTCCAAGAAACCACGTCGTCGCTTTCAGAATAACTAATGGCACCCTGAAGTGCCTTTTTTGTGCCTGTCACTCGCCTTTCGGCGAGCATCCATCCGGCTACAAACCTCTTTTATCTACATGCTGTAAACAGGAGCCAACCAATCATGCAGCTACGCAATCGACAGGACTTCTGGTCGGGGGTGATGTTCATCGCCCTCGGACTGGGATTCGCCTGGCAGGCAGGCAGCTACCAAATGGGTACTGCTGCCCGAATGGGCCCAGGGTACTTTCCTTTCTGGCTAGGCATCGTTCTCGCATTGCTGGGCGCCATCGTGCTGCTTAGCTCGCTGTCCAAGAAGGCCCATGAAACGCACGTCGACAAGTTCGACTGGCGCATCGTCTTCCTGGTGGTGGGCTCCGTGGTTCTGTATGGCTTGATCCTCAAACTGCTGGGCGTGTACATCTCGGTGTTCGTGCTGGTCGTCGTCAGCAGCCTTGCCAGCCATGAATTCAACCTGAAGGTCGCCGTCGCGAACGGCATCTTCCTGGTGCTGTTCACGTACCTGGCATTCATCAAGGGGCTGGGGCTGATTTTCCCGCTGTGGCCGTCGTTTCTGGGCATGAACTAAGGAGCCACCAGCCATGGAATTGTTTGACCACCTGATGATGGGTTTCTCGGTGGCGTTTACGCCCGAGAACCTGATGTACGCGCTGCTGGGCTGCATCCTGGGCACGCTGATCGGCGTGCTGCCGGGCATCGGCCCGGTTCCCACCATTGCAATGCTGCTGCCGATCACGTACGTGCTGCCCCCGATCGCCGGCCTGATCATGCTGGCCGGTATCTATTACGGCGCGCAGTATGGCGGCTCCACGACGGCAATTCTCGTGGCGTTGCCAGGGGAAACGTCCGCGGTGGTGACCGTGCTGGACGGCCACCAGATGGCCCGCAACGGCCGTGCGGGCGCCGCGCTGGCAATTGCCGCGCTGGGCTCGTTCTTCGCCGGCTGCGTCGCCACGCTGCTGCTGGCCGCCTTCGCGCCCCCGCTGGCTGAAGTGGCCTTCAAGTTCGGTCCCGCCGAGTACTTCTCGCTGATGTGCCTGGGCCTGGTGGGCGCTGTCGTGCTGGCCTCGGGCTCGCTGCCCAAGGCCATTGCGATGATCGTGCTGGGCCTGCTGCTGGGCATGGTCGGCACCGACGTCAATTCGGGCGTTGCGCGCTTCGACTTCGGCGTGCCGGAACTGCAGGACGGCATCGACTTTGCCATCGTGGCCATGGGCGTGTTCGGTTTTGCCGAAATCATGACCAACCTGGAGCAGAAGGAAAACCGCGTCGACATCACCGACAAGATCGGCTCGCTGTACCCGAACAAGCAGGAATTCAAGGAAGCCGCTCCCGCCGTCCTGCGCGGCACGGCGCTGGGTTCGGCTCTGGGTATCCTGCCGGGCGGCGGCGCGGTGCTGTCCTCGTTTGCTTCCTACACGCTGGAAAAGAAGATCTCCAGGAATCCGGAGCGCTTCGGCAAGGGCCACCCGGCCGGCCTGGCAGGTCCGGAATCGGCGAACAACGCCGCGGCCCAGACGTCGTTCATCCCGCTGCTGACACTGGGTATTCCCGGCAACGCCGTGATGGCGCTGATGGTGGGCGCGATGACCATCCACAACATCCAGCCCGGCCCGCAAGTCATGACGAGCCACCCGGAGCTGTTCTGGGGCCTGATCGCCTCGATGTGGATCGGCAACCTGATGCTGGTGGTGCTGAACCTGCCGCTGATCGGCCTGTGGGTCAAGCTGCTCAAGGTGCCCTACCGCATCCTGTTCCCCGCGATCCTGGTGTTCTGCACGATCGGTGTGTATTCGCTGAACTACAACCCGTTCGACATCTTCACCACGGCGATCTTCGGCATCATCGGGTACGTGTGGTCGAAGCTCAAGTGCGAAGGCGCCCCGCTGCTGCTGGGCCTGGTGCTGGGCCCCATGATGGAAGAAAACTTCCGCCGTGCCCTGCTGCTGTCGCGCGGCGACTTCTCCACCTTCGTGACGCGTCCGCTGTCTGCTAGCTTGCTGGCCGTCGCCGTGTTCCTGGTGATCCTGGTGGCCCTGCCGGCCATCCGCAAGAAGCGCGAAGAGACTTTCGTCGAAGAAGACTAAGGCAACGCGTGCCGCCCTGCGGCGGCGCCTTCGCCACAGAATCCCCGGGCCTGGCCCGGGGATTTTTTTTGCCCTGGCGCAAGGCGGAGTGAAAGATACAATTAATTACTCCGAGCAACCAATCGTACCCAACCGAGTCATCTACGTTAAGCTACGGGTTTACCCCACGCGATGATTCACCATGACTTTCGACTGGAAGAATCCCTATACGACGACCCGTACGCCCGTATTTGCCCGCAATGTCGTCGCCACCTCGCAACCGCTGGCCGCCCAGGCAGGCTTGCGGATCCTGGCGCAAGGGGGCAACGCGGTGGACGCGGCAATCGCCGCGGCATCCACGCTGGCGCTGACCGAGCCGGTCAGCAATGGCCTGGGATCGGACTGCTTTGCCATCGTCTGGGACGGCTCCAGGCTGCACGGCCTCAATGCATCCGGGCCGGCGCCTTCCGCCTGGAACGTGGACTATTTCCGCCGCAAGCACCAGGGCGCCGTCCCGGCCCGCGGCTGGGATAGCGTCACCGTCCCGGGTTGCGTGGCGGGCTGGGGCGCGCTGCACGAAAAGCTGGGCCGCCTGTCGTTCGCCGACATCCTGGCGCCCGCCATCGAGTACGCCGAACGCGGTTTCGCCATCACGCCCATCGTGCATCAGAAGTGGGCCGCGCAGGCCGACATCCTGCAGCCGCAACCCGGCTTCGCCGAGCACTTCCTGCCGCGGGGCCGCGCCCCGCACATTGGCGAGCGCTTCGTGCTGCCGGGCGCGGCGGCCACCCTCAAGCGCATCGCCGCGTCCAGCGGGCGCGATTTCTATGAAGGCGAGACCGCGCACAAGCTGGTGGCGCACGCGCAAGCGCACGACGCGGCCCTCACGTTGGCGGACCTGCGCGACTACGCCCCCGAGTGGGTGACGCCGATCAGCCAGTCGTACCGGGGCCACACGCTGCACCAGATTCCGCCGAACGGCCAGGGCATCGCGGCCCTGATCGCGCTGGGCATCCTGCAGAACTTCGACCTGGGGGCACGTCCGATCGACCATCCCGACACGCAACACCTGCTGATCGAGGCGATGAAGCTTGCATTTGCCGACGTCTACGCGCACGTGGCCGACGCGCGCCACATGCGGATTGCGCCTGAGCAGATGCTGCGCGCGGATTATCTGGCCGAGCGCGCGCGCCTGATCGATCCGCGATCGGCCCAGGCTTTCGCGTCGGGCCATGCGCCGCAAGGCGGCACGGTCTACCTGACCGCCGCGGATCGCAATGGCATGATGGTCAGCTTCATCCAGTCGAACTACATGGGATTCGGGTCCGGCGTCGTGGTGCCCGGCACGGGCGTCAGCCTGCAGAACCGCGGGCACTGCTTCAGCGCCGACCCGGCCCACCCCAACGTGGTCGCGGGCGGCAAGCGGCCCTTCCATACGATCATCCCGGGCTTTCTGATGCGCGACGGCGCGCCGGTGATGAGCTTTGGCGTCATGGGCGGCAACATGCAACCGCAGGGCCAGATGCAGGCCTTGGTGCGCATGCTGGACTACGGCCAGCAACCGCAGGCCGCTTGTGACGCGCCGCGCTGGAAATGGAACCGCGGCCTGGAAGTGGATCTGGAACCGACGGTCTCATCCGCCGTCGCCGACGGCCTGCGCGAGCGCGGTCACGTGCTGCAGGGCATGGACGATCCCTACATGGATTTCGGATCCGGCCAATTCATCTGGCGCCTGGGCGATCCGGCCGTGGACGGCTACGTCAGCGCCAGCGACAGCCGACGCGATGGGCTCGCCGCCGGCTTTTGATTGCGTTAAGGTTAGTGTCCTGAAACAGACCTACCCTTATTGAGCGGAGTCCATTGCATGGCAACGATCGGTACCAAGAGCTACGACGCGGTCGTGGCCCAGAAAGTCGCTTTCCTCGGATTGGGCGTGATGGGCTTGCCCATGGCCGGTCACCTGGCCCGCGCCGGGCATGACGTCACCGTCTATAACCGCACGCCCGCCAAGGCCCAGGCCTGGGTCGCCGAGTTCGGCGGCCATAGCGCATCCACGCCGCGCGAAGCGGTTGCGGAAGCCCAGATCGTCTTTGCCTGCGTGGGCAACGACGACGACCTGCGCAGCGTCGTGCTGGGCCCGGACGGCGCGTTCGCCGGCATGGCGCCGGGCGCCGTGTTCGTCGACCACACGACCGCGTCGGCGGACGTTGCCCGCGAACTGCATGCGCAAGCCAAGGAACTGGGCCTGAACTTCGTGGACGCGCCCGTGTCCGGCGGCCAGGCGGGCGCGGTGAACGGCGTGCTGACGATCATGTGCGGCGGGGAGCCGGCCGTTTTCGACGCCATCAAGCCCGTCGCGCAATGCTTCGGCCGCGCGGTCACGCTGGTGGGCCCCCCGGGCGCCGGACAGCTTGCCAAGATGGTCAACCAGATCTGCATCGCGGGGATCGTGCAGGGCCTGTCCGAAGCCATCGCGTTCGGCCAGGCGGCCGACCTGGACATGAAGCTGGTGCTCGACGTGATCAGCAAGGGCGCGGCGCAAAGCTGGCAAATGGAGAACCGCGGCGGCACCATGGTCGACGACAAGTTCGACTTCGGATTCGCGGTGGACTGGATGCGCAAGGACCTGGGCCTGGTGCTGGCCGAAGCGCGCAACAACGGCGCGCGCCTGCCGTTGACCGCGCTGGTGGACCAGTTCTACGGCGACGTCCAGAAGCTGGGCGGCGGCCGCTGGGACACGTCCAGCCTCATCAAGCGCCTGCGCGACTGACGCTGCATTTCGGCTGCAGTTCTGCCAAACGAAAATGGCGAGCCTCGGGGCTCGCCATTTTTTTTTTGGACATGCCCTCATGGTGTAGGGCGTAGATCGCAAGGCTTGCGACTTACGTCTCACGGCTTAGGGTTCACGGCTCATGGCCCATGGCCCATGGTTCACGCAGCGAGCGTGGCCTCGCTGGCAGCGGGCAGCAGCGCGTCGATGCGCTGCTTGGCGAGGGCCAGGCCTTCCAGCGCGGCGACTTCGCCCATGGCCATGCCTTCGGCCGCGATGAAGGTCACGTCGTGCATGCCCAGAAAGCCCAGCATCTGGCGCAGGTAAGGCGTCATCGTGTCCGAGGGCGTGCCTTCGGCCTTGCCGCCGCGCGCCGTCAGCACGACCACCTGTTTACCCTTGACCAGCCCCTCGGGCACGCCTTCCGGCGTATAACGGAACGTGACGCCGGCCCGGGCGAGGTGATCCAGATAGCTCTTGAATTGCGCCGGCAGGTTGAAGTTGTACACGGGCACGGCGAACACGATGCGGTCGGCCTCCATCAGCTCTGCCACGAGCGAATCGCTGAGTTCGACGAGGCGCTGCTGCTCCACGGTGCGGGCTTCGGCCGGAGTGAAGAGGGCGCCGGCGGTGTTGCCGTCGAAATATGGAATGGGCTGCGCGCCGATGTCGCGGACCTTGACCGCGGCCGCGGGGTTGGACGACTTGATGCGCGCGATCAGGTGATCGGCCAATTGCTTGCTGTTGGAACGCTCGCCGAGAATCGAGGAAAGGATGACCAGGGTCTTCATTGCAATATCTCCAGTGGGACCGCCCCGGGACGGGCGGCTGGACCTGTCGCCGCCGAGCCCGTCAGGATGATCGGGCGGGGCCTTGCCGCCGCGGCGGCGTTGGCAGATCCGTTGTGCATGACGTCACTGTAGATGGGTTAATTAGATACATAAATACGGGTATGATGAACTGTTCGTTCCAAACATAGAACAATCATGCAAGATCTAAACGACCTTTACTACTTTTCCCAAGTCGTTGAGCAAGGGGGGTTCAGCGCCGCCGCGCGGGCATTGGACATCCCGAAGTCCCGCCTCTCTCGCCGGATCTCCCACCTGGAAGAGAGCCTGGGCGTGCGCCTCCTGCAGCGCACCACCCGCCGGCTGCGGCTCACGTCCGCCGGCGAACGCTACCTGCACTACTGCCGGGAAATGGCCGCATCGGCGCGGGCGGCGGACGACGCCATGCGCCAATTGCAGGCCGAGCCCACGGGCCCGGTGATCGTGAGTTGCCCAGTGTCGATCGCCCAGGACGTGCTGGCTCCGCTGCTGCCCGAATTCCTGGATGCATGGCCCGCGATTTCCGTGCAGTTGCTGGTCACGAACCGGCGCGTGGACCTGATCCGCGAAGGCGTGGACCTGGCCCTGCGGGTCCGCACCAAGCTGGACACGGACGCGGAACTGGTCGTGCGCCACCTGGGCACCGCACGCGGCACGCTGGTGGCCAGCCCGGGTTATCTGCAGCGCCACGGCGCGCCGGACACGCCGCAGGATCTGGCGTCGCACACCACGCTGAGCTTCAGCGATCCACAGAACGAAGTGCGCTGGCCGCTGCGCAATGACAAGGGCGAAGAGGTGCAGATCGAACTGAAGCCGCAGCTGTCGTGCAACGATTTCATCGTCCTGACGGAGGCGGCCGTGCGTGGGCGTGGCATCGCCCTGCTGCCGTCGATCGCGACGCAGGAAGAACTGCGCCGCGGGCAGCTCGTGCCGGTGCTACCGCAGTGGCAATCGCCCGAGGGCATCGTGCACTGCATCTATCCGTCGCGGCGGGGCATGATGCCCGCCGTGCGCACCCTGCTGGACTTCCTGTCGCAGCGCCTGCCCTCGATGTACCAGCGGCTGGAGAAAGCCGCGGCGCCGGCGCCTCAGTAGCCGCGCGTGCGCTCGACCACGCCGGTGATGGGCTCGCCGCGCATCAGGCGCGCGACCTTGCCCGCGATCTGCTCGATGCTTTCGTCGCGCAGCGTGCGTGCCGCGATGTGCGGCGTGACGTGGACGCGCGGGTCGTGCCAGAACGGATGGTCCTTGGGCAGCGGCTCCTCGTGGAAAACGTCCAGCGTGGCCCCCGCGATTTCGCCCTCTTCGAGCATCTGCACCAGGTCGTCTTCGACCAGATGTTCCCCGCGGCCCACGTTGACCAGATGCGCATTGGGCAAGAGGCGCGACAGGGTTTCGCGATTGAGGATGCCCTGCGTATCCGGCGTCAATGGCAGCACGTTGACCAGAAAGCGCGTGCGCGCCAGGAAATCGGGCAATGCGGCTTCGCCGGCAAAGGACTGCACGCCGGGAATCTCGCGCGGCGAGCGCGACCAGCCTGCCACCGGATAGCCGAACTCGGCGAGCGTCTGCGCGACGCGCGCGCCCACCTGCCCCAGCCCCAGCACGCCCACCGGCCAATCGGCCTGGCGCGTGCCCTCGCGGGTATCCCAGTGCTGGCGCGCCTGGGCCTGGTCGAAGGCTTCGAAATCGCGCGAGACGCGCAGCAGCGCATACAGCGCGTATTCGGCCATCTGCACCGCCATGCCGGCGTCTTCGAGACGGACGATGCGCACGTGCGGGGGGATCTCCGGCATCTTCAGCAGCGCATCGACGCCCGCGCCCAGGTTGAACAAGGTCTGCAGCTGGGTTTCGTGCTTGAAGAGTTCGGCCGGCGGACGCCACACCAGGGCGACTTGCGCGCCGGACGGCGGGCCTTCGGGATTCCACACCGAGATGCGGCAGCCGGGCATGGCGGCCTCGAGGCGAGGCACCCAGGAATCAGGATCGTGATGGGGACAAGCAAAGAGAATATGCATGGTGGCAGCGGGCGAGCGATGAAAACCCCAAGCATGAGGGATGCTGGCGCACAAATCAAACGGCCCGGCGTGAAGCCGGGCCGTGTGCGCCTGCATCGAAAGACGGGCGATCAGGCGGTCTGCGGCACCTGGGGCTTGTTCTTGCCCTTGTTGCGACGCAGGTAGGCCCAGACCTGCAGCGCGACCAGCAAGGCGCTCGCGCCGATGAACCACGCGCTGATGGGCCGTTCGATGAACACCCCCAGGTCACCGCGCGACAACAGCAGCGCGCGGCGGAAATTCTCTTCGACCATGGGCCCCAGCACGAAGCCCAGCAGGATGGGCGCCACCGAAAACTCCAGCGTCATCAGGATGGCCCCGATCACGCCGAAGGCGAGGACTTCCCATATCTGGAAGAGGCTGTTCTGGGTGCTGTACACGCCCACTGCGATAAAGAACAGCGCGGACGGGAACAGGTAGCGGTAAGGCACCTGCAGCAGCTTGACCCACACGCCGATGAGCGGCACGTTCAGCACCATGAGCAGCACGTTGCCCACCCAGAAACTGGCGATCAGCCCCCAGAAGATGTCCGGATGCTCGGTGATGAGCTGCGGGCCGGGCTGGATGCCCTGGATCAGGAGCGCCCCCAGGATCAGCGCCATCACGGCGTCGCCGGGAATGCCCAGGCTCATCGTCGGGATGAAATCGACCTGCGTCTTCGAGTGCGACGACGCTTCGGGCGAGGCCACGCCGGCGATCATGCCGGTGCCGAATTTCTCGGGCGTCTTGGAAATCTTGCGTTCCAGCGCATAGGCGACGAACGTGGTGATGGTGGGACCGGTGCCGGGCATGGCGCCGAACAACGTGCCGACGGCCGTGCCGCGCACCATGGGCCAGAACGCCGTCTTGAGCTCCTGCTTGCTGGGCCGCATGTCGCGCAGGCGCAGCTTGGCGCCGCTGCCGATGATGGTCATGCGGTTCACGCTCATCAGGAAGTCAGCGACGCCGAACAGGCCCATCGAGATCGCGACCAGTTCCAGGCCGTCAGACAGGTCCAGCAGGCCGAACGAAAAGCGGATGGTGCCGGTGTTCACGTCCGTACCCACCACGCCGCACATCAGGCCGAACAGCGTCATCGCCACGCCCTTGAGCGGCGAGCCGCGCGACATGGTGGCGCCCGCCAGCAGGCCCAGCAGCATGATGGAGAAGATTTCCGTGGGCCCGAACTTGAACGCCACCTCGACCAGCAGGGGCGATGCGAAGATCATGACGATGATGCCGATCGACGCCGCGAAGAACGAGCAGATCATCGTGATGCCCAGCGCCGTGCCGCCCTTGCCCTGCTTGGTCAATGGATACCCATCGAGGCAGGTGACCGCGTGCGGCGGGTGCGAAGGCAGGTTGAGCAGGATCGCGCCGATCGCGCCGCCGTACTGCGAGCCGTAGAAAATCCCGGCCAGCATCAGGATGGCGGGCACGGGCTGCATGACGTAGGTCAGCGGCAGCAGGATGGAAATGGCCGACAGCGCGCCCATGCCGGGCAGCACGCCGATGAGGTTGCCCACCAGCACGCCGAAGAACGACCACATCAGGTTGTGCAGTTGGAACGCAACGCCAAAGCCGTACCAAAGGTCTACCAGAGCTTGAGAGATCATGGCGCTTCAACCCCAACGAAACAGCGGAAGCTGCAGTTGCAGCGCCCACCAGAAGACGACGACCGCGATCGCGGACATGGCGATCGACAGCAGGATGGCCTGCTTGATCGTGTTCTTGCGGTCGCCCAGCGCCGAGATGAAGACAATGGCGAACGTGGCGGGCAAGAGGCCGCCGTAATGGCCCAGCAGCAGGAAGGCCAGGATGCCGAGCAGGATGCACACGCTGCCGCGGATGTCGGGCATGCCGGTGGGATGGCCCTCTGCCGGCGCGGGCGCGGCAGGTGCGTCCGAGCGCGCCGACAGCGCGATCAGCACGCCGGTCAGCGCCAGCAGGCCGCCGAGCGCCGCGGGAAAGAAGCCCGGGCCCATGTGGCTGAGCGTGCCGATGTGATAGTCGGTTCCGCCGTAGATCGCGGCCAGCCCGATCAGGACCATCAGCGCGCCGCCGTAATAGTCCTTTCTGTTGATTGTCTTTTGCACTTCCATCCTCCTTCCTTGTGCCGGGCTGCGCCGGCCCGCGATGCGCCGCCCGAAACGAGCGACGCCCGGCCCCTGACGACAGGCCGGAACGCAGATTACGGAAGTAAGCTGCTAATCCGCTTTCTATGCGCTGTCGGGTTCCTGAATCCGGGGGTTATCCCTGATCGGCAGCGGCGACAGCCGCAAAAAACAAGGCGGAAAGGCAAGAAAAGGCGGGCGCTACTGATCGCCCTTGAGCTGGACCTCGGCGGGTCGCGGGTACTGGGAGACGGTGGGCGCCAGCGGCAGCCACAGCACCGACGCGAGGCCCACGCCCCCCTGACTGTTGGGCTCGCCGTCGCGCAACTCGATATCGCCGTCGTTGCGCCGGGCATAGGCGCGCGCGATGCCCAGCCCCAGACCGGAGCCCGAGGAGGCCACCGGCTTGTCCGTGCCCACGCGCTCAAAACGCGTGAAGGCGCGTTTGCGCATGACCGGCTCCAGGCCGGGTCCATTGTCGGACACGGCGACCTCGACGCGGTTTTCCACGGGGCAGACGGACACCGTGATCCGGGCGCCGACCGGCGCGTAATGGATGGCGTTGTGGACCAGGTTCGACAAGGCCTCGTGCAGTTCGGCCTCGTTGCCGGACACCTGCACGGGCGTGTCCTGCCCGTCTTCGGCGTCTGCCTGCACCCAGCCCAGGTCCTGCTGCTTCTCGTGCGCCAGCGGCAGGTACTGCAGGACGACTTCGCGCGATACGGCATTCATGTCCAGCAACTGGCGCGGAGTCTGACCGGCCTGGTTGGCGTGCGCCAGCGACAGGAGCTGTTCGGTGAGGCGGCGCGTGCGCCCGAGCTGGTCGACGATGGCGCGCAGGCCTTCGCGCGCGCGCGCCGGATCGCGTTCGCGCAGCGTGTACTGCGCCTGCGTCAGCATGATGGCGAGCGGGGTGCGCAACTGGTGGGAGGCGTCGGCCAGGAAGTTCGATTGCTCGTCGAGCACCCGCCGGTAACGGGCGATGTGGTGGTTGACGGCTTCGACGAGCGGCGCGACTTCGCTGGGCACGCGCGAGGCGTCCAGCGGCGTCAGGTCATCGGAGCGGCGCGCGCGGATGTCGGCCTGCAGCCGGCGCAGCGGCTTCAAGGCCCAGGACACGCCCCACCAGACCAGCACCACAACCAGCGCCAGCATCCGCGCGTCGCGCAGGATCTCCTGGCGCCGCGCACTGTTCTCGGCTTCGATGCGCTTGCCGGTGCTTTCGGCCACGACGACCAGCACCTGCCGATGCTGGCCCTGGTAATAGAGATCGCGCACCACGGACACGACCCGCACCGGATCGTTGCGATACACGCCGTCGTAAAAGATGGGCTGGCCATTCGAGCGCGGCCAGGACGGCGGACGCGGCATCTCCGGCATGCCCAGCAAGGTCTTGCCCTGGGTCACGGGCACGGGTGCGTCGTCGGGCAAGGGAGGATCGATTTCCTCGATGCGGAAATACTTGCGCAGGCCCGCCCGGGATTCCAGCATGACCTGCGCATACAGCGGCGTGGCCACCTGCAGGTTGCCGTCCGGCGTGAATTCCAGGCTGCTCTCCAGCACGCGCGCCGGTTCCACCAGCGCGCTGTCGTAGGCTTCGTTGGTGATTTCCGACAGGGTGCGATAGTCGTTCAGGCTGTCGATGACCAGCAGCACCACCACGCCCGGCAGCAGCAGGATGATCAGCAGCGCGCGGATGCCGACGCGCGGCAATCCGGGTATCCGCAGGCTCACCTAGGGTTCCGCGGACTCGCTGGCCACGCCTTCCAGCATGTAGCCCAGTCCGCGCACCGTCACGATGCGCACGTCGCTGCCGGCCAGCTTTTTGCGCAGGCGATGCAGCACGACTTCGATCGCGTCCGGATTGGCTTCGCTGTCATGCGTGAAGACCTTGCCGAACAAGTGCGCCTTGTCCACCGGATAGCCGCTGCGCGTCAGCAGCGCCGCCAGGGCGGCGTGTTCGCGCGGGGTCAGGAACAGCAGGGATCCGTCCAGGGTGAAGGCGCGGCTTTCGCTGTCGTAGGACAGCGAGCCGCACTGCAGGCGCGGATGCTGGCGGCCGCGGCTGCGCCGCACCAGCGCCGTCAGGCGGGCTTCCAGTTCTTCCAGCGCGAAGGGCTTGGTCAGGAAATCGTCCGCGCCCAGGTTCAGGCCGCGGACCCGGTCCTGCAACGCGCCCTGCGCCGTCAGCAGGAGGACGGGCGTGCGGTCGTCGCGGTTGCGCATTTCGCGCAGGACGACCAGGCCGTGCTTGTCGGGCAGGCGCAGGTCCATGACGATGGCGTCGTACTCGGTGCCGGCCATGAAGGCTTCGGCCGTGCGCGCGTCCGCCGCGTGATCGGGGACGAACCCGCTCTGGGCGAGCGCGCGCATCAGCCAGGACGCCATGTCCCGTTCGTCTTCAACCAACAATATGCGCATGACCGTCCGTTCCTTCGGGCAAATTCTCTGCTGCTCGCTGACCGTGCACCCGTTGGCGCAGGTAGCGGGTCTCGTGATGGCGCCGAAAGAGGATGGCTGACAACTCGTTCAACGCCTGGGTATAGACGTCTCGCTTGAACTCGATGACGGCATCCAGCGGAACCCAGTACTGGCTCCAGCGCCAGGCGTCGAATTCCGGATGCTGCGTCGCGCGCAGGCAAACGTCGCTGTCACGTCCCACCAGGCGCAACAAGAACCAAATCTGCTTTTGTCCTTTATAGTGGCCACGCCACTCACGCCGGACAAAGTGATCGGGCACGTTATAACGTAACCAATCGCGTGTACGCCCCAAAATACGGACATGCTCGGGCTTCAAGCCCACCTCTTCATGGAGTTCGCGATACATGGCCTGCACCGGGCTTTCGCCGTACTTGATGCCGCCCTGGGGGAACTGCCATGCATGTTCCCTGATACGCTTGCCCCAAAAGACCTCGTTTCTAGTGTTGACGAGAATGATGCCGACATTGGGGCGGTAGCCTTCGCGGTCAAGCATGGGCCACCCCCACCGAATTCAATACAATTACGGTCGATTATACGTATCTGCTGCCACCTTTAAACATGCGCGCATCCAACTACCACATCAACACCCTCAAAGAAGCCCCTTCCGAAGCGGAAGTCGCCAGCCACCAGCTGATGACCCGCGCCGGGATGATCCGCAAGCTCGCGGGCGGCATCTACACTTACATGCCCCTGGGCCTGAAGATCATCCGCAAGGTCGAGGCGATCATCCGGGAAGAAATGAACGCCGCAGGCGCCATCGAGCTGCTGATGCCGGTGGTGCAGCCGGCCGAGCTGTGGCAGGAATCGGGGCGCTGGGAGCAATACGGAGCGGAACTGCTGCGCATCAAGGACCGGCACCAGCGCGATTTCGTGCTGCAGCCCACGTCCGAAGAGGTCATCACGGACATCGCCCGCAATGAAATCCACAGCTACCGCCAGCTTCCGCTGAACTTCTATCACATTCAGACCAAGTTCCGGGATGAGCGCCGCCCCCGCTTCGGCCTGATGCGCGGCCGCGAATTCACCATGAAGGACGCCTATTCCTTCGACCGCGACGAAGCGGGCGCGCAGCGCAGCTACGACACCATGTTCAGCGCCTATATGAAGATTTTCGGCCGCCTGGGACTTGAGTTCCGCGCGGTGGCGGCCGACACGGGCTCCATCGGCGGCACGCGCAGCCATGAATTCCAGGTCATCGCCGACACGGGCGAGGACCTGCTGGTCTACAACGCGGATTCGGACTACGCCGCCAACATCGAGCTGGCCGAAGCCCCCAGCCTGTACCCCACCCGCGCCGCGGCCGCGCAGGCCATGGAAGACGTCCCGACGCCGGGCGCCGCCAAGTGCGAAGACGTCGCCAAGCTGCTGGGCATCCCGCTAGAGCGCACGATCAAGTCGATCGTCCTGGCCACCGATGGCGAAAAGGGCAAGGTCGACATCTGGCTGCTGCTCCTGCGCGGCGACCACGAACTGAACGAGATCAAGGCGGGCAAGCTGCCCGGGCTGTCGGGCTTCCGTTTCGCCACCGAAGCCGAGATCGTCGAGCATTTCGGCTGCAAGCCCGGCTACCTGGGCCCGGTCAAGACGGCCAAGCCCGTCCACGTGATCGCCGACCGCACCGTCGCCAACATGGCCGACTTCGTCTGCGGCGCCAACCGCGAAGATTTCCACACCCAGGGCGTGAACTGGGGCCGCGACCTGCCCGAACCGGAACAGGTGGCCGACCTGCGCAACGTCGTCGCGGGCGATCCCTCGCCGGACGGCAAGGGCACGCTGTCGATCCAGCGCGGCATCGAAGTGGGCCACGTCTTCTACCTGGGCAAGAAGTACTCCGAAGCCCTGAAGGCCACCTTCCTGGACGAAACCGGCAAGCCCGCCGTCCTGGAAATGGGCTGCTACGGCATCGGCGTGACCCGTATCGTGGGCGCCGCCATCGAGCAGAACCACGACGCGCGCGGCATCATCTGGCCCCGCGCGATCGCGCCTTTCGAGGTCGTGATCTGCCCGGTGGGCTGGGGCAAAAGTGAAACGGTGCGTGACACCGCGCAGAAACTCTACGAATCGCTGCTCGCGCGCGGCGTGGATGTGATGCTTGACGACCGCGATGCCCGTCCCGGCGTCATGTTCGCCGAGTGGGAACTGATCGGCGCGCCGCTGCGTGTAACAGTTGGAGAACGCGGCCTGAACGATGGTGTGGTGGAATTGCAGGCCCGGCGGGAAACCGAAGCGGCCAAGATTCCGGTAGAGTCCGCGCTTGAAGCCGTGCTGACGAAACTCGACACGCTTTGAACCCGGCCTGAACGCCAGACATACCCTATAGTAGCTACGGACTTCCCTGCGTCCCGACCCGCCTCTTCGTTACCCTGTATCGTGACCGATCCGAAGTCTGCCGAATCCACCCTGCAAGTCCGCGTCTACTATGAGGACACGGATGCAGGCGGGGTGGTTTTCTATGCCAACTACTTGAAATTCCTGGAGCGCGCCCGCACAGAATGGCTGCGCGATCTGGGAGTGAACCAATCCGGACTGGCCGCCAGCGAGCAACGGCTCTTCGTCGTCCGCGCCCTGGACATGTCCTACCGCAAACCGGCCAGGCTGGACGATTTGCTTACCATACGCAGCCGAGTCACCAAACTGGGCCGCGCTTCGATACACTTCGCGCAGCGTGCGGAACGCGACGGGGAACTGCTTGCCGAAGGCAACATCCAAGTCTGTTGCGTCGATGCCATTCAAATGCGGCCGGCGGAACTGCCGGCCGACGTTCGCGCAAAACTGGAATTCATTCAGGAATAACCATGCAAGTCACCAACGACATGTCGTTGCTTTCGCTGATTTCGCACGCCAGCGTGCCGGTCCAGCTCATCATGCTGATGCTGTTGGGCATTTCGATCATGTCCTGGACCTACATCTTCGCCAAGCGCATGGCCATCAAGCGGGCCCATGACCAGACGCGCCGCTTCGAAGACGACTTCTGGTCGGGCGGCGACCTGTCCATGTTGCAGCAGGCCGTGGCCTCGCGCCGCGACGAACAGGGCGCCCTCGCCCGCATCTTCGATGCCGGCATGACCGAATTCCTGAAGGCCCGCCGCGGCAACGCCAGCGGCGACGCCACCGCGGTGCTGGACGGCCCGCGCCGCGCCATGCGCGCCGCCTACCAGCGCGAAATGGACGCGCTGGAATCCCACCTGAACTTCCTGGCGTCCGCCGGTTCGGTGTCCCCCTACATCGGCCTCCTGGGCACGGTCTGGGGGATCATGCACGCCTTCATCGGCCTGTCGAACATGCAGCAGGCCACGCTGGCCTCGGTGGCCCCCGGCATCGCCGAGGCGCTGATCGCCACGGCAATCGGCCTGTTCGCCGCCATCCCGGCCGTGGTTGCCTACAACCGCTTCACGAATGACATCGACCGCATTTCGATCCGCTTTGACAGCTTCGTCGATGAATTCCTGAACATTCTGCAACGGCAGGTGCGCTAATGCCCTCGGTAAGCTCGCGCGGCAGGTCCGGCCGCCGCATGAAGGCCGACATCAACGTGGTGCCGTACATCGACGTGATGCTGGTGCTGCTGGTCATCTTCATGGTGACGGCGCCCCTGATCACGCCCGGGCTGATCCAGCTTCCGTCGGTGGGCGCCGCCTCCGACGTGCCGGTCAAACCGCTGGAAGTCCAGATTTCCGAAGACGGCAAGATCGCGCTGCGCATGCGCGAAGCCGGCGCCACCCTGCAGGACATCGCGCGCACCGAACTGGTGGCGCAAGTGCGTTCGCGCATTACCGCGGAAACCCCGGTGGTCATCGCCGCCGACGGCAAGGTGCCCTACGAGACGGTCGTAAAGGTCATGGACGAGCTGCGCACCAACGGGATCACCCGCCTGGGCCTGCTGGTGGACCAGTCCGCCGCAGCCGCCCAACAGCCCGCTCCCGCCAAGAACCGCTAACGCGCCGCCATCCGCCGGCCCGGCCGGCATGCACCGCACATGACGCCACCCATAATTCGACACCGCAGCGGCCCGCCGGCCACCCCGCCCAACAACGACAACCGGAATTCGCTCATTCTGGCCGTGGCGGTGCACCTGCTGCTGCTGGTCGCCCTGATCTTTGGCGTGAACTGGCACACCGAGAACCCTGGCCCCGTCCAGGTCGAACTCTGGGCGGACGGCAATTCGCCCGTCTCGCCGCCGCCCACGCCGCAGCCCGAACCGCCCAAACCCCAACCGAAGCCGCAGCCCGAGCCGGAGCCCGAAAAGGCGCCCGAACCGCCCCCGCCGCCTCCCCCGCCCCCGCCCGAACCCGAGCCGCAAGTCCAGGCCAAGACCGAGGAGGTCGATCCCGAGATCGCCATCCAGGAGGCCAAGAAGAAGCGCGAGCAGGAAGAGAAGGCGCGCGAGGCCGCCGAGGCCGCCAAGGAAAAGGCGCGTCTCGAAGAAGAGCGCAAGCAGGCCGAACTGAAGGAAAAGAAGCGCCTGGAGCAGGAACGCCAGGCCGCCGAGAAGGCTGCCGCGGAAAAAGCCGCTGCCGAGAAGGCCGCTGCCCAGAAGGCGGCTGCCGAAAAGGCTGCCGCCGAGAAAGCCGCCGCTGAAAAGGCCGCCGCCGAGAAGGCGGCCGCCGAGAAGGCGGCTGCCGAGAAAAAGGCCAAGGAAGAAGCCGCCAAGAAGGCGGCTGCCGAAAAGGCCGCTGCCGAGAAGGCCGCCGCCGAGAAGGCTGCTGCTGAAAAGGCTGCTGCCGAAAAAGCCGCCGCCGAGAAGGCTGCCGCCGAGAAGGCTGCCGCCGCGAAGAAGGCCGCCGCGGACAAGGCCCTGAAGGATGCATTCCGCAACGACGCCCTGGGCGCCGCGGGCATCCCCGGGGGCACTGCCGACCGCAACCAGGCGGGCGGCGGACGCGACAGCGGCTATGGCGCCAAGGTCCGCGCCTGCGTGCAACCCGGGGTGGCTTATCCGCCTCCGCCCCGCAGCGGCTCCGGAAATCCGACGGCACAATACCGGGTACAGTTAGGCTCTGACGGGAAGGTGAATGGCGTCACGTTGACCAGTTCTTCTGGCAACGCCGGCTTCGACCGCGCGGTCGAGACGGGCATCCGCCGTTGCAACCCGTTCCCGAAGCCCTCGACGGGCCGCTACGAACCCATTATTGACGTTGTCTACAGAATGTATGACTGACAGGAGATTGACGAACATGACTCCCGCTTATAGTCGACGAGTGCCCCCCGCCACGCTCTGGAGAGCGTACGGCATCGCGCTGCTGATGGCGGCCCTGGCCTTGCTGATCGCCATGAAGCCTGCCCATGCCCAGTTGCGTGTCGATATCTCCGGCACCGGCGCCACCCAGTACCCCGTGGCCATCGCGGACTTTGCCGTCGACGACACCCATGGCCGCGCGCTGGCCGAAGTCATCCGCGCCGACCTCACCCGCACTGGACAGTTCCGCCTCATCAACGCCGCGGGCTCCGGCCTGAACGTGGACTCCCCGATCGCTCACGACGACTGGCGCGGCAAGGGCGCGGACTTCATCGCCTACGGCAGCATCACCCGCGGCGCCGACGGCCGCTACGACGTGCGCTATCGCCTGGCCGACACGGTCAAGAAGTCGCAGCTGGACGGCGTGGCGTTCTCGGGCACCGAGCAGGAACTGCGCCGTGTTGCCCACCAGATCGCAGACCGCATCTACGAGAAGATCACCGGCGTTCGCGGCGTGTTCTCGACGCGTATCGCGTATGTGCTGAAAAAGGGCTCCACCTACGAACTGCAGGTGGCTGACGCCGACGGCCAGAATCCCCAGGTTGCGCTGCGCTCGCGCGAGCCGATCATCTCGCCGGCCTGGTCGCCCGATGGCTCCAAGTTGGCCTATGTGAGCTTCGAATCCGGCAAACCTGTCGTCTACGTGCATACATTGGCCACCAGTGCCCGCGCGCCCGTCGCCAACTTCAAGGGCAACAACAGCGCCCCCGGCTGGTCGCCCGATGGCAGCAAGCTGGCCGTTGCCCTGACGCGTGATGGTTTGTCGCAAATTTACGTCGTTAATTCGGCGGACGGCTCGAATCCGACCCGAGTTACGCGTTCTCCCGGCATTGACACCGAACCGAGCTTTACGCCCGATGGGGCTTCCATTATCTTTACGAGTGACCGCAGCGGCGGGCCGCAGATCTACCAGACCGGCTCGACAGGCGGCGAGGCCCGCCGTCTCACGTTTAATGGTGGTTACAACATCTCACCCCGAATTTCCCCCGACGGATCGACGCTGCTGTACGTTGCAAGACGAGACGGCGCGTTTCGAATCGCATCCCTGAACTTGTCCACTGGCGCCGAGACTTTGCTGACTGATGGTCGTGACGATCAGTCGCCGAGCTTTGCGCCCAATGGCATGCAAGTCCTCTACGCCGCCATCCAAAATGGCCGTAGCGTGCTTGCAGGTGTCTCGAGCGATGGACGCGTACGACAGACGCTTTCGGTACTGAACGGGGAAATACGTGAACCGACTTGGGGCCCATTTACCCGATAACACGTGTGACTCTCTTTGCAAAGGAACTATCATGAAGTCGCGCATTGCCAAAAGCCTAACCATCGCCGCTCTGGCCGCCACCCTGGCGGCTTGCAGCTCCGTCCCTCTCGACGATAAAGCGGGTCAGGGCGGAGGCGCTGGCCAAGGATCCTCGGCCTCCGGCCAGATCCTTGATCCCTTCAACCCCCAAAGCATCCTGGCGCAACAGCGCTCGGTGTACTTTGATTTCGACAGCTATACCGTGTCGGACCAATACCGTGGCCTGGTCGAAACCCATGCCAAGTATCTGGCTGCGCACCAACAGCAAAAGATCAAGATCGAAGGCAACACCGACGAACGCGGCGGTGCCGAGTACAACCTGGCCCTGGGCCAGCGTCGTGCCGACGCAGTGCGTCGCATGATGACCCTGCTGGGCGTCAGCGACAACCAGATCGAAACCATCAGCTTCGGCAAGGAAAAGCCGCGCTCGACGGGTACGTCTGAAGCCGACTTTGCCGAAAACCGCCGCGCCGATATCAACTATCTGCGTTAAGCTTTTCGCTTAGTCTGGAGCCCTACCACGCGTCGGGACGGCCAGCCGGCCGTCCCGACGTTTGTTTTTATACCCGGGAATATTCATGCGCGATTACGTTCTGTCCCTGCGTCCCCTGATCATGGCCACCGGCCTGGCGCTTGCCGCCCTGACGGCGCCCGCTCACGCTTTTTCCGACGATGAAGCCCGCAAGGCCATCCTGGATCTGCGTCAGCAGGTGCAGAAGCAGAACGAGCAAAACCAGCGCGCCAGGTTGCAGTTGGCCGACCAGATCCAGGCTTTGCAACAGGAAATCGCCCAGTTGCGCGACCAGCTCGAACTGGTGTCGCGCCAGCAGCCCAGCAGCCGGCCGGGCGCCGCGCCGGGCAACGCGAATCCTCCGGGCGCGTCAGCCGGCGATCCGCAGGAACAGAGCGCCTATGACGGCGCGATGGACCTCTTTCGCAAGGGGCAGTACAAGGATGCGGCCGAATCGCTGGCCGCCTTTACCGCGCTCTATCCCAACAGCCAGCTCGCCCCCAGCGCCCAGTTCTACCAGGGCAGCAGCCGCTATGCGCTGAAGGATTTCAAGGGCACCATCGAGCAACTGAATGCCATGGTGCAGAATTCGCCGGATAACGCCCGTGCGCCCGATGCGCTGCTGATCATCGCCGGCAGCCAGATCGAACTGAACAACCGCGCGGGCGCCAAGGCCACCCTGCAGCGCATCGTCCGCGACTATCCGACCACGCCGGCCGCCACCACGGCCAAGAGCCGGCTCCAACTGCTGCAGTAATGCGCCAAGCCGCCAGCGCGGCCGGCGCATACCGCCACATCCTTCGCCGCCGGGCGGGGCTTCTTGCCCTGCTGCTGGCGGCGATTCTGTTTGCGCTGCTGATCGACTTCACCGTCGGCCCCTCGGGCCTGCCCTGGCGTGAACTCTGGCAGACCTTCGTCCGACCGGCCGAGGCCGACGCCACGTACCGCGTGATCGTGTGGGACATCCGCCTGCCTTCGGCCCTGATGGCCGCCCTGGTGGGCATGGCGCTCGGGCTGGCGGGCGCCGAAATGCAGACCATCCTGAATAACCCGCTCGCCAGTCCGTTCACGCTGGGCGTGTCGTCGGCGGCGGCGTTCGGCGCATCGCTGGCCATCGTGCTGCAACTGGGCCTGCCGGGCGTCCCCGCTGGCTGGCTGATCGCGGCCAATGCCTTCCTGTTCGCCCTGCTGGCGGCGTTGCTGCTGGACGCGGTCGCCCGATGGGGCGGCATGAACACGTCGGGCGTGGTGCTGTTCGGCATCGCCATGGTGTTTACCTTCAATGCGCTGGTGTCCCTGGTGCAGCTCACGGCCAGCGCCGAAGCCCTGCAGAACCTGGTGTTCTGGACGATGGGGAGCCTGGCGCGATCAAGCTGGACGACGGTCGGCGTGATGGCGCTTGCGTTCGCCCTGGCGCTGCCGCTGGCCATGCGGCAGTCCTGGAAGCTGACGGCCTTGCGGCTGGGCGAGGACCGCGCCGCCAGTTTCGGCGTGGACGTGCGCCGCCTGCGCGTGTCGGCGCTCGCGCGCGTGAGCCTGCTGTCGGCCCTGGCGGTCGCCTTTGTCGGCACGATCGGCTTCATCGGACTGGTGGCGCCGCATATCGCGCGCCGGCTGTTCGGCGAAGACCACCGCTTCTATCTGCCGGGCAGCGCGCTGGTGGGCGCCGTGATCCTGTCGCTGGCGTCGATTGCGTCCAAGAATCTCATGCCCGGCGTGGTGGTGCCCGTGGGCATCGTCACCGCCTTGGTCGGGATTCCGTTTTTCGTGTCCGTCGTGCTGCGCAGGCAATTGCCATGACCGGGCCCGTCGACGCCAAATCGCACGCCGGATTGACGGTGCAGTCGCTCACTGCCGGTTATGGCGGCGAGGACGTGCTGCGCGGCCTGTCGGTTCCGGCGCTGGCTGCCGGCGAGGTCACGGCGCTGCTTGGCCCGAACGGCAGCGGCAAATCGACCTTGCTCAAGACCCTGGCTGGCCTGCTGCGGCCCCGTGCGGGCGCGGCGACGCTGGACGGGCTGGACCTGACCCGGCTGGATCACGGCGAGCGCGCCCGCCACGTCGTGTACCTGCCCCAGAGCCTGCCGGCGGCCGTCCACCTGCGGGTGTTCGAGTCGGTGCTGGTGGCGGCCCGCGCCAGCGATGCGGCGGCGCCGCCGGTGGACCTGCCCGCCATCGACCGGCTGCTGGCGCGGCTGGGCATCGCGCATCTGGCGCTGCATTACCTGGACGCGCTGTCCGGCGGGCAGAAGCAACTGGTGGGCCTGGCGCAGGCGCTGATTCGCCATCCGCGCGTGCTGCTGCTGGACGAGCCGTTGTCCGCCCTGGACCTGAACTACCAGTTCCATGTCATGCGGCTGCTACGGCAGGAAACGCGCGAGCATGGGCTCATCAGCCTCATCGTGCTGCACGACCTGAACGTGGCGCTGCAGCACGCGGACCAGGCCGTGATGATCCACGCGGGGCGGCTGCACGCCGCGGGATCGCCGGCCGACGTCATCACGCCGCAGGCGCTGGCGGCCGTCTATGGCGTGCAGGCGCGGGTGGAGGCGTGTTCGAAAGGCCGCCGGCAGGTGCTGATCGACGGGCTGGAAGAACACCCGGGCTGATCGCCGCCGCGGGCGGTCCGGGGCGTGATGCTCAGCCGCGCAGCGCCACGTCGGCGACCGGCGCGCCGGTCATGTCCGCCAACTGCGCCGGCGTCAGATTGAACACGGTATGCGGATGGCCCGCCGCGGCCCACAGGCTGTCGTAGTTGAACAGGTCCGCGTCCAGCAGCATCACGGGCTTGACCGCGTGGCCGATGGGGCAGACGCCGCCGATCGCGTAGCCGGTCATGTCGCGCACGAAGCGCGCGTCGGCCTTGGCCAGCGCGCCGACCTGCGCCGCCACCTTGGCTTCATCCACGCGATTGGCGCCGCTGGCGATGACCAGCACCGGCGCGTCGTCGGTGGCGCGCCGGAAAATAATGGACTTGGCGATCTGGGCGACTTCGCAGCCCAGCCCCGCGGCCGCTTCCGCCGAGGTCTTGCCGGTCTGGGGCAGCACCACCACGGGCTTGTCATGCCCCAATTCCACCAGCAGGCGGGCGACGCGCTGGGCGGATTCCGGCAGGGCGGCGATGGATTCAGGCGACATCGATACGAACTCCGTTGAAATGAACCGGGCGCGCGGGCGGGCTGCGCCGGCGGACCGCAGACGAGTTTATCAGCGTCCGGCGATCCCGCCCCGCCGCCCTGCCGGGCTAGAATGCGGACCTGGCTTCACGTCCCACTCTTCATGCGTTCCGAACCCGTCCTGCCTCTGCAAACCGCCTCCATCGGCGGTTACGCCATGTCCTACACCGAGTACGGCAGCGGCACCCCGCTGGTGCTGGTGCACGGCTCCCTGTCCGACAGCCGTTACTGGAAATCGCAGATGGCGCCGCTGGGCCGCTCGTTCCGGGTGCTGGCGGTGTGCCTGCGCCGGTACTGGCCCGAGACCTGGGACGGCGAAGGCGGCGGCTTTTCGATCGACCAGCACGCCAGCGACGTGCTGGAATTCATCGACAAGGTGGCGGGCGGCCCGGCCCACCTGGTGGGCCATTCGCGCGGCGGCCGCGTCGCGCTGGAAGCCGCCCTGCGACAGCCGGACGCGCTGCGCAGCCTGACGCTGGCCGACCCCGGCCTGCCGCTGCCCGGCGGCGGCGACGAGCGCGGCGGCTTTCGCCAGCGCGCCCTGGCGCTCATCCGGCAGGGCGAGGTCGAGGAAGGGCTGGCGCTGTTCGTGGACACCGTGACCGGCCCCAACACCTGGCAGCGCATGGTGCCCTGGTTCAAGGACATGGTGCGCGACAACGTGGGCACGCTTTTCGGCCAGGTGGACGAGCGGCCGGAGACGCTGGGCCCGGCGCAGATCGGCAGCCTGACGCTGCCAGTCCTGCTGATCGGCGGCGCGCTGAGTCCCGCGCCCTACCCGGCCGTGCTGGACGCCCTGGCGCAGTGGCTGCCGCAAGCCCATCGCGTGGACATCGCGGGTTCTTCGCATGGCATGAACCTGGGCAATCCCCGCGCCTTCAACGGCGCCATCCAGGAATTCATCGGCGGCTGATCCGCGCCGGTCAGGGCTCAACCGACGGCGTGTGCTTCAGGCGGCGCAGCACGAAGGTCGAGCGGCTGTGCCGCACGCCGCGCAGCTTGTACAGCCGCTTGCGCAGGAACTCCTCGTAGCCTTCCGTGCCGGCCACGGCGACCTTGATAAGGTAGTCGTACTCGCCCGTCACCAGGAACGCCTCCACCACTTCCGGCAGACGGCTGATCTCTTCGCCAAAGCGCGCCAGCGTGTCGTCGTCGTGATGTTCCAGCGTGACTTCGATCATGACCGTGTCCGGCAGCCCGAGCGCCTTCTGGTTCAGCAGCGCGGCATAGCCTTCGATCACCCCCGCCTCTTCCAGCGCCTTGACGCGGTTCCAGCATGGCGTGGGCGACAGCCCGACCGTTTCGGCCAATTTGAGGTTCGTCAGCCGACCGTCCGCGCGCAGGGCGCGCAGGATCTTGCGGTCGGTGTCGTCGATTTTGGGCAGTGTGGGCATGGTTTTCGGGTATCAGGGGGCAAAATCCCTGCTGCGACGAAGTTTACCGGAAGGATATTTTCCGTTTCACCGTGAATCGGCGGAAAACAGGAAACCTATTTTGCGCGGCAGCCCGTAGACTTTCCTGCAAGACGGGCATCTATCCCGCCCGTCCGATTTCGGCGCCATCCGCTGCGGCACAACCCGGCGGCCGCGCCGGCAATTCCAACGCAGCAGCCCGCGCGCGATCCGCGCGGATGGAAACCATGTCGCACGCAGCAACCGCAAGAACCGGCCTCGGCCTGGCCGGCACCGCCATGCTTTTCACGGCCCCCGCGCTATTCGCCTCGAATATGGTGGCGGCCCGCTGGGCCCACGACGCCGGCCTCCCTCCTGTCTTCCTCGCCTTCGGCCGCTGGCTGATCGCCCTGCTGATCCTCCTGCCCATTGCCGCGCCCGCCCTGATCGCACATCGGCGAGCGTTGTGGCGCGGCCTGCCCGCGCTGCTGCCGCTGGCGGTGCTGGGCATGGGCGTGGCGGTCGCCCCCCAGTACATCGGCGCCCAGACCACCAGCGCCACCAATATCGCGTTGATTTTTTCGTGCAGCCCGCTGCTGGTGGCGCTGCTGGAGGCGGTGATCTGGCGCCAACCCCTGCCGGCGCAGCGCGCGGCCGGGCTGGTGCTGGCGCTGGGCGGCGTGCTGGTGGTGCTGACGCGCGGCGACGCCCAGGCGCTGGCGCGGCTGGCATTCGGACAGGGCGACCTGTGGGTGCTGCTGGCGGCGACGGGCTGGGCGCTCTATACGGTGCTGCAAAAGCGCATGACGTTGCCCGCGGCTCCAGACCGGGCGCGGCTGGCCGCGATGATGCTGGGCGGCGCGCTGGCGCTGGCGCCTTTTGCCGGCATCGAAGCCGCGACCGGCATGGCGCCGCCCTGGACGGACCCGCGCCTGGCGGCCGTGCTGCTGTTCCTGGCGGTGGTACCCAGCCTGGGCGCGTATTACGTCTATGGCCGGCTGATCAGCCGGGCCGGCCCGGCAACCGCGGGCCTGTCGATGTTCCTGGTGCCGGTCTACGCGGCGCTGCTGGCCTGGCCGCTGCTGGACGAAGCGCCCCGGCTGTTCCATGGGGTCGGCTTCGCGATGATCCTGCTGGGCGTGAAGCTGGCGTCGTCGCGGATGCGCCAGACGGCGGCCCCGGCCGCCGCCTGAGATCGCGGCCGGATCGCCGCGATCAGCGGCCCATGCCCTGGGCCGCCATCACTTCCTGCGCCACCTGGCGCGGCGCTTCGGCGTAGTGCTTGAACTCCATCGTGTAGGTCGCGCGGCCCTGCGTCAGCGAGCGCAGGGACGTCGAGTAGCCGAACATCTCGGCCAGCGGCACCTCGGCGCGCACCACCTTGCCGCCACCGCCCGCGATGTCTTCCATGCCCTGCACCATGCCCCGGCGCGAGGACAGGTCGCCCATGACGTTGCCGGTGAAGTCCTCGGGCGTTTCCACCTCGACCTGCATCATGGGCTCGAGCAGCACCGGATCGGCGCGGCGCATGCCTTCCTTGAACGCCATGGAGCCCGCCATCTTGAAGGCGTTTTCGTTCGAGTCCACGTCGTGATAGGACCCGAAGAACAGCGTCGCCTTCACGTCCACGACCGGATAGCCCGCCAGCACGCCGGCGTTGAGCGCCTCGCGGATGCCCTTGTCCACGGCCGGGATGAATTCGCGCGGCACCACGCCGCCCTTGATGGCATCGACAAATTCATAACCCTTACCCGGCTCCTGCGGTTCGAGCTTGAGCACCACGTGGCCGTACTGGCCGCGTCCGCCCGACTGCTTGACGAACTTGCCTTCGACCTCGTTGCAGGCCTTGCGGATGGTTTCGCGGTACGCCACCTGCGGCTTGCCGACCGTGGCTTCGACGTTGAACTCGCGCTTCATGCGGTCGACCAGGATTTCCAGGTGCAACTCGCCCATGCCCGAGATGATGGTCTGGCCGGATTCTTCGTCGGTGCGCACGCGGAACGACGGATCTTCCTGCGCCAGCCGGCCCAGCGCGATGCCCATTTTTTCCTGGTCGGCCTTGGTCTTGGGTTCCACCGCCTGCGAGATCACGGGTTCCGGGAACACCATGCGTTCCAGGATGATGATGTGCGACGGATCGGTCAGCGTGTCGCCCGTGGTGACGTCCTTGATGCCGACGGCCGCGGCGATGTCGCCCGCGTAGACCTCGGTGATTTCGCGCCGCTCGTTGGCGTGCATCTGCAGGATGCGGCCCAGGCGCTCTTTCTTTTCCTTGATCGGGTTGTAGACCGAGTCGCCGGACTTCACCACGCCGGAATAGACGCGGAAGAACACGAGCTGCCCGACGAACGGGTCCGTCATGATCTTGAAGGCGAGCGCGGAGAACGGCTCGTTGTCGGCCGGGTGGCGCTCGATTTCGTTGTCGCGCGGGTCGTGTCCCTTGATGGCGGGCACGTCCACCGGCGAAGGCATGTAGTCGATGACGGCGTCCAGCATGGCCTGCACGCCCTTGTTCTTGAAGGCGCTGCCGCACAGCATCGGCACGATCTCGTTGGCGATGGTGCGGGCGCGCAGGCCTTCCTTGATTTCCGCCTCGGTGAGGGGGTCGCCGGAAAGGTACTTTTCCAGCAGGGTTTCATTGGCCTCGGCGGCCTTCTCGACCATCTTGTCGTGCCATTCCTGCGCCTGCGCCTGCATCGACGCCGGGATGTCCTCGTACTGGAACTTCACGCCCTGGCTGGCCTCGTCCCAGATGATGGCCTTCATTTTGACCAGGTCGATCACGCCCTCGAAATGGTCTTCGGCGCCCACCGGCAACTGGATGGGCACGGCGTCGCCCTTCAGGCGTTCGGCGATCTGGCGGTGCACGCGCAGAAAGTCCGCGCCCACGCGGTCCATCTTGTTGACGAAGGCCAGGCGCGGCACCTTGTACTTGTTGGCCTGGCGCCAGACGGTCTCGGATTGCGGCTGCACGCCGCCGACCGCGTCGTAGACCATGACGGCGCCATCGAGCACGCGCATGGAGCGTTCGACTTCGATGGTGAAGTCGACGTGGCCCGGCGTGTCGATGATGTTGATGCGGTGTTCGGGGTAGTTGCCCGCCATGCCTTTCCAGAAGGCGGTGGTGGCGGCCGACGTGATGGTGATGCCGCGTTCCTGCTCCTGCTCCATCCAGTCCATCACCGCGGCGCCGTCGTGGACTTCGCCGATCTTGTGGGTGATGCCGGTGTAGAAGAGGATGCGCTCGGTGGTCGTCGTCTTGCCGGCGTCAATATGGGCGCTGATGCCGATATTGCGATAGAGATCGATGCGCGTCTTGCGGGTCATGGCCTCTTCCTACGGTTGGATGCAGATGCGTAAATATTACGCGCCATGCGGCAAGATACAAGCCTGCGACGGCCTTCCGGAGCGGGTTTGGCGGGTCCATGGGTTTGCCCGGGGCATACCAAAGTATGGGCAAACGCCTCGACCGATGGCGCGGCCATGAAAAAGCCCCTCTTGCGAGGGGCTGTGGCGCATGCCAAGGGCGCGCGGTGCGCGCCAGGACGGCGCAAATTACTTCTTTTCTTCCTTGACCCGATACACGAGCACGGCGGTGGTGGCCAGCGACAGCACCTTGGCGGTGACGCTGCCCAGCAAGAGGCGCGACAGCCCGCTGCGGCCGTGGCTGCCGATGAAGATCAGGTCGCAGCCGGTGTCGGTGGCGGCCTGCACGATGCCGTCGGCGACGTTGAAATTGGACACGGCGCGCGTATCGGCCTTGACGCCTGCGGTGTCGGCGCGGTCGCGGATCTGCTTGAGGTACTTGTCGGCTTGCTCGGCGGAGGCCTTTTCGTAGTCTTCGTCGGTAATGGCATAGGCCGCGGCCATGCCGTCAAAACCGATCGTGGCCGCGAACGGCTGCGTCACGTAGAGGCCGACGACTTCGGCGCCGACCGAGCGCGCGAAGCAGATGCCTGCGTTGGCGGCTTGCGCCGAGAGCGGGGAACCGTCGGTGGGAATCAGGATCTTCTTGAACATCTTGCCTGCTCCTGTTTTGGAGGAATCTTTATGCTACCGGAAAGCCGCGGGGTTCACATCAGGCCGAACCAGCGGGCTTGACGAGGGTCAATGCCGGGTTTATCCCAACTGCTGCGCAGCCGCGAACAGGTTCGTGCAGCGGGTGCCGGTGCGGCAGTATGCCAGCACGGGGCCCGGCAGGGTGCGCAGGAGTTCAGCGAAGCGCGCAACGTCGGCAGCGGTCATGGCGCTGCCCACGACGGGCTGGTATTCGATCTGCAGGCCGGCGGCCTGCGCGGCGCGCGAGACGTCGGCGGCGGTGGGCTGGTCCGGACCGCCCTCGAAATCCGGGCGATTGATGATGACGCTTTTGTAGCCGGCGGCGGCCACGTCGGCCATGTCGTCGGGCCCCAGTTGCGGAGCGACGGCAAAGTTCTGGGTCAGGGGCTTGATGGGTGTGGACATGACGTTTCCTTCGATGACTTGGCGAGACAACTGCATATTATTGATTGTAGGACCCGTTTTGCGCGAAGAGTTTTTCCAGTTCGGCCCAGATGCCCCGATGGTCCGCGATGGAGACCGAGAAGCGCAGCATGGTGGACGGCGCCTGCGACGGCGAGAACAGCGTGCCGGGCGCGAGCAGCATGCCGCGGTCGGCGGCGGCGCGGGCCAGCACCTCCGAGTCCCGCCCGCAATCGGCCCAGACGAACATGCCCGCATGCGGCTCGTGCGGCACCGTCAGGCCCAGTTTCTGCAGCCCCTTCATGCAGCGCTGGCGCGCGTCGTCGACGCGCAGCCGCACGCGTTCGATATGGCGCCTGTACTGCCCTTCCATGAGCACGCGGTGCACGACGCGCTCGCCCAGTTCGGGTGAGGTCAGGCCGGCCAGCATCTTCAGGTCCGCCAGCTTCTGGAGCAGTTCGGGGTTGGCGGCCACATAGCCCACGCGCAGGCTGGCCGCCAGCATCTTGGAATAGCCGCCCACGAAAATGACGCGGTTCAGGCGGTCCAGCGCGGCCAGCTTGATGGCGCCGCCCGGATGCAGCTCGCCGTAAGTGTCGTCTTCGACCACCATGAAATCGTGGCGCTCGGCGATGCGCAGGATGCCATAGGCGGCGCCCGCCGACAGGGTGTGGCCGGTGGGATTGTGGACCGAGCCATTGATGATGAAGAGGCGCGGCTTGTGCTGCGCGGCCAGTTGCTCGAGCAGGCCGAGGTCGGGGCCGTCCGGCCCGCGAGGCACGCCGATCAGGCGGGCGCCGAAGGCGGCCAGCCGGCCGAAAATCACGAACCAGGCCGGATCCTCGACCAGGACGGTGTCGCCCGGCTTGACCAGGTGCCGCGCAATCAGGTCCAGCCCGTGGGTGACGCCGTTGGTCGTAAGAAGGTTGAGCTCGGGGTGCGCCGGCACGCCTTCGTTCTGCAGGATTGCGGCGATCTGCTGGCGCAGCGGCGCGAAGCCCTGGGGGCTGCCGTAGCTGACGAGGTTGGCGCGCACCGAGCGTCCCACCGCGCGCACCGCGCCCGCCACCATGTCCGGATCCAGCCAGTCCGCGGGCAACAGGCCCGCGCCGCCCGGCATGCCCGGCGCGTTCGATTCGCGGAACATGCTGCGCAGCAGCCAGGCGATGTCCACCCGGGCCGGCGGCGCCAGCGTACTGGGCGCGGCGGCGGCCACCGCCGTCAGCGGGCCGCTGCGCGCCTTCACGAAAAAGCCCGCGCCCCGGCGCGACTGGACCAGTCCGCGCGCCACCAGCCGGTCGTAGGCCTCGACCACGGTGAAGCGGCTGACTCCGGACTGTTCGGCCATCTTGCGGATGGACGGCAGGCGCGTGCCCGGCCGCAGGCCCTGCTCGTCGATGCGGCGGGCCAGGCCGTCGGCCAGTTGCGCCACGAGCGTGGCATCGGCCTGGCGCACGGGTTGCCAGGGCATGGAAGACGAGGAAGGCGGAGCAACTGTCATGGAGATTCGACCAGGCCAGTGATTAAAGTGACATGCCATTGTGTACCGGTACTGTACCGATAGCTATGCGTAGAGTGACAGCAATGCCGCGCGCCCGCAACCGTGGGCGGCGCGATGCACTCATTTTTCCCCGGTGCCGTCATGACCCGTCCCGCGCTTTACCCCACGCCCACGGTCTCTCCCTCCGTCCCGTCTTCCCTCTGGGAAGGATACGGCTACGGTTTCCTGGGCGTGCTGGTGTTTTCGCTGACGCTGCCCATGACGCGACTGGCGGTGGCCGAACTGGCGCCCCTCCTGGTCGGCCTGGGCCGCGCCCTGATCGCCGCCCTGCCCGCCATCGCCCTGCTGTGGCTGACTCGCAGCCGCCGGCCCAACCGCCAGGAGTGGCCGGGCGTCATCCTGGCCGCCCTGGGCATCGTCGTCGGCTGGCCGCTGGCGTCGTCGCTGGCGATGCAGACGGTGCCGGCGTCGCAGGGCGCGGTGTTCAATGGCCTGCTGCCGCTGTCCACCGCCGCCTTTGCCGCCCTGCGCAGCGGCGAACGGCCGTCGGCCGCCTTCTGGGCCTGGGCCGTCTTGGGCGCCGCGCTGGTCACGGCCTATGCCCTGCGCCAAGGTGAAGGCACGCTGACGGCGGGTTACCTGTGGCTGCTCGTGGCCGTGGTGCTGGGCGGCCTGGGTTACGCTGAAGGCGCGCGGGCCTCGCGCACGCTGGGCGGCTGGCGCACCATCTGCTGGGCGCTGGCGATCAGCGCCCCCCTGGTGGCCGGCCCGGTGGCCTGGATGGCCGCGCAACAGCCCCACTGGCCCAGCTCGTCCGTGATGGCCGCCTGCGCCTACCTCGCGTTCGGCTCGATGTTCCTGGGATTTTTCGCCTGGTATCGCGGGCTGGCCGCCGGCGGCATCGCCCGGGTGGGACAAGTGCAATTGCTGCAGCCCTTTCTCACCGTGGTGGCGGCTGGCTTGCTGTTTGGCGAAACGGTGGAGGCGGCCACGTACCTGTTTGCCGCGGCCGTGATCGCCGTTATTGCCGGCGGACGCCGCGCCATCGTAAGGACCCCGAAATGAATCTGTTCCCCGCCAACTGGGCCGATATCCCGCTGGCCTCGCTTTCCCTGCTGGGTCCCCTGGCGCTGTTCGCGCTGGTCAGCTCCATCACGCCCGGCCCCAACAACGTCATGCTGGCGTCGTCGGGCCTGAACTTCGGATTCCGGCGCAGCCTGCCGCATCTGCTGGGCGTGAACCTGGGCTTCACGCTGATGATCTTCCTGGTCGGCATCGGCCTGGGCTCGGTCTTCCAGCAGACCCCCGCCCTTTACTCCGTGCTGAAGTACGCCGGCGCGGCCTACCTGCTCTACCTGGCCTGGAAGATCGCAAACTCGGGCCCCCTGGACGAGGGCGAGGCGCGCGGCAAGCCGTTCACCTTTTTGCAGGCGGCGGCCTTCCAGTGGGTCAATCCCAAAGCCTGGGTGATGGCGGTGGGCGTGGTGGCGACCTACACGCCCCAGAACGGCTTTTTCGCCAATCTGGTGATCGCGACCGTGGTCTGCGGCATCGTCAACCTGCCCAGCATCGGGATCTGGGTGACGTTCGGCACGGCGCTGCGCCGCGTGCTGCACCGCCCCGCCGCGATCCGCGCCTTCAATGTGGGCATGGCCTTGCTGCTGGTCGCCTCGCTGTATCCGGTCGTGCTGGAACTGCTGCACTGACGGGCCGTTCAGGCCAGCAGGCCGGCCACCACCGCCGGCGTGACCAGCACATTGAACAGGCCCGCCATCACCATCACCAGGCCCGCGACCGCGCCCTCCTCGGCCGCCAGCTCGCGGGCCTTGGCCGTGCCCGCCCCGTGCGCGCCCATGCCGAACAGCGCCCCGCGCGCCAGCGCCGAACGCAGCGCAAGCCGGCGGCACATGAACTGGCCGATGGCCGCGCCGAAAACGCCCGTGACGATGACGAACACAGCGGTCAGGTCAGGCACCCCGCCCACGTGGGACGAGACCGTCACGGCGAACGGCGTGGCCACCGACCGCGGCAGGAGGCTGAGCCGCAGGTCGGGCGGCAGGTCCAACAAGCTGCCCAGGAGCCACGCGCTGCCCCCCGCGATGCCGCTGCCCACCGCGACGCCCGCCGCCAGCACCGGCCAATAGCGCCGGATCAGCGCGCGCTGCTCGTAGAGCGGCAGCGCGAACGCCACGATGACCGGGCCCAGCATGGCCATCAGCCAGTGCGAACCGGCCATGTAGTCGCGATAGCCGGTATGCAGCGCGATCGCCAGCGCCAGCAGGAGCGCGGGCGCGACGACCAGGGTGGAGGTCCACCAGTAGGCATGGCGACGGTAGAAAAGGCGCGCGCACACGTAGGCCGCGACCGTGGCCGCCGGCCAGAACAGCAGGTTGAACTCAGCCGGCATGGCGATGCATCCAGCGATAGCACAGGTCGATGGTCAGCGCCGTGCCCGCCATGACGAGCGCGGTGCCCAGCAGAATGACGGCCAGCAGTTTCAGGCCGAGCACGCCCAGGAATTCGCGGTGGTCCAGCAGCGACATCACCGCGGGCACGAAGAACAGCAGCATTTCGCCCAGCAGCCAGCTCGCGCCGCGCTGGACATTGCGCACGCGCAGCCGGCGCGTGGCCAGCAATAGCAGCACCAGCGCCATGCCGACGACGCCGCCGGGCACGGGCAGGCCGCTGGCCGCTGCCAGGGCCTGGCCCACCAGGGAAAAAAGGACGATCAGCGCGATCTGCAGCAGGCGGCTGCGGCGCAGGGCGCTGCGCAGGCGGACGGTAGGGCGGAAATGGGACATGGGACAGAACGGGGGCCAGCGCCTGGCGCGGGTTTTGTGGTTTGGGGTTTGGGGTTTGCGGTTTGCGGTTTGCGGTTTGCGGTTTGCGTAATACGTTTTACGCCCGGCAATGCCATAGATAAAATGAATTCGACGAATCCACCTCATTCCACATTGGCATATCCATGGAACTGCGCACCCTGCGAGCCCTGGTCGAAGTCGTCCGCCAGGGCGGCTTCACCCAGGCGGCCAACGTCATCCATGCCACGCAGCCCACGGTCAGCAAGGCCGTGCGCCAACTGGAGGACGAGCTCGGCATGCCCCTGCTGGACCGTCAGGCGCAGCCCCCGCGGCTGACGGCCGCCGGCGAGATCGTGTACCGGCGCGCGCTGACCATGTTGGCCGAACGCGACGACCTGCATGCGGAACTGGACGACCTGAAGGGCCTGAAGCGGGGCGTGCTGCGCCTGGGCCTGCCGCCGCTGGGCAGCAGTTCCTTGTTCGCGCCGATGTTCGCGCGCTTTCGCAGCCGCTATCCGCGCATCGAGATCAGCCTCGTGGAACATGGCAGCCGCCGGCTGGAAGAGATGGTGATGGCGGGCGACATCGAACTGGCGGCGTCGCTGCAGCCCGTGCCCGACAACGTCGACTGGCAGCCCGTGGCGCGCGAACCGCTGGTGGCGCTGATGCCGTCCGACCACCCGCTCGCGCGGGCGCAATCCGTGCAGTTGCACGACCTGCGTGAATCGCCCTTCGTCCTGTTCGAAACGGGCTTCGCCCTGAACCGCATCATCCAGGATGCATGCCACCGCGCGGGCTTCTCCCCCGCCATCGCGGCGCGCAGCGGCCAGATCGATTTCATCGTGGCGCTGGTGGCCGCCGGGCTCGGCGTGGCGTTCCTGCCGCGCATCACGGCCAACGAGGCGCAGCACGCCGGGGTGGCCCGCGTGCCGCTGCGCGATGCGGGGACGGATTGGGAAATGGTGCTGGTGTGGCGGCGCGGGGGCTACCTGTCGCACGCCGCCCAGGCGTGGCTGGCGCTGACGCGCGAGGTCCACCCCGCGGCGGCGTAAGGACAAGGCACGCACGCCGCACCTGGCAGGCCGCGCCTCGTCGGCCGCCCCTCGCCGGCCGCGCCGAGTTATGCTGATGCCGGAACCCAGCCTGACTTCCAGGGTCAGACCATTCATGCCCGCCCTGCCCCGATTTTCCGCCCGCCGACTGTTCGTCGCCGCCCTGCTCGCCACCGGCAGCGTCGTGGGCTGCACGCAACTGGACTCCTGGCAGCGCCAGACCATCTTTTCCCCGCAATCCGAACCGCAGACCTGGTGGCGCGAGCCCGCCGCCGGCACGCAGGTGTACGACCTGACGCTGGACAACGGCGACAAGGTGCGCGCGTGGTACCTGCAAAGTCCGAAGGCGGGTGCGCCCACCGTGCTGTACCTGCACGGCGCGCGCTGGAACCTGAACGGCAGCGCCTTTCGCATCGATGGCTGGAGCCGCATGGGCTATTCGATGCTGGCCATCGACTATCGCGGCTTCGGCGCGTCCTCGCCGCGCCTGCCCTCCGAAGAAAGCGCGCTCGAAGACGCCATGGCAGGGCTGAAGGAGCTGGCGCGGCTGCAGCCCGATCCCGCGCGCCGCTTCGTGTACGGACACAGCCTGGGCGGCGCAATCGCGATCGACCTGGCCTCGCGCCCGGAACAGCCGGATTTCGCGGGGCTGATCGTCGAGTCCAGCTTCACCAGCATCGGTGCGATGCTGGCGACGCTGCGCTGGGGCAAGGTGCCCGGCGCCAGCCTGCTGGTCACACAGCCGTTCGCCTCGGTGGACAAGCTGGCGCAACTGCACACGCCCATGCTGTTCATGCACGGCACCGCCGACCGCGTGGTGCCCCACACCATGAGCGACGAGCTCTTTGCCGCCGCCCGCAACGTGGCGCCGGACCTGAAACGGCTGGTCAAGATCGAAGGCGCCTCGCACTCGGGCGCCTTCCGGAGCGGCACGCAATACGAAACCGCCGTCAAGACCTTCATGCGGGACGCCAGCCAGGCGTACCAGCGCAAGAAGGGCTAGGTTTTCATGCCCGGGCGGCCGCGGCGTCGTCGCGGCGCGCCAGCCATCCGATCACCCGGGGCCGGGCGCGGTCATACGCAAGGTTGTAGAAAAACGCGTAGGGCAGGTAGAACAGCACCAGCGCGATGTCCAGCACAAAGGCTTCCCACAGGCTGATGCCCAGCCACCACGCCGCCAGCGGGATCACGATCAGGATCAGGCCGGACTCGAAACCGAACGCATGCACCACGCGGACGCGCAAGGTGCGCTTCCAGCCCAGGCGATTCTCGATCCGGTCGAATCCGGCGTTGTAGATCATGTTCCAGACCAGGGCGATCCAGGCGATCACGGCGGTGAGCACGCCCATTTCAAACAGGGACTTGCCCATCGCCCAGGCCGCCACCGGGGCGCACAGGCCGATGGCGATGATTTCGAACAGAAACGCGTGGAGAAAGCGTTCCTTGAGGGTTTTCTTGGCTTGCGTCTTCTTGGCTTGCGTCATGACCCACCTGCGGTCGGTTGCTACGGAATGACGGCATTGTCTGCGACATTTCCGTTACGATAAAGATACTATTCATCGGAAAAACCGATACACCACCGACCGGACATCCCGTGCGCCATTCCCTCGAATCCCTGGCCGCCTTCGCCCAGGTTGCCGCCGAAGGCTCGTTCTCGGCCGCCGCCCGCAAGCTGGGCAAAAGCCAGTCGACCATCAGCGAAACCATCGCCAACCTGGAGGTGGACCTGAACGTGGCGCTGTTCGACCGCAGCCAGCGCCAGCCCGCGCTCACCCCGGCGGGCAAGGTGCTGCTCGGGCAGGCGATGCAGGTGCTGGCCGCGAACGACCGCCTGAACCGCAGCGCCAGCCAGTTGGCCGAGGGGCTGGAGCCCCGGCTCACGGTCGTGCTGTCCGACACGTTCCAGTCGAGCACCTTCGAAGCCATGCTCAGCCAGATCGATGCGCGCTATCCGTCGCTGCGCTTCGAATGCCTGATCGCCGAATACGAGGACGTGGTGGCGCTGGTGCAGCAGGGCCGCGCGCACGTGGGCCTGATGGCGGCGCAGGAAAGCTATCCGCCGGACGTGGCGCACGCCTGTCTGGCCGAGGGGTCCGAGATCGTCCTCTGCGTGGGGCGGTCCCATCCCCTCGCCCAGCAGGCATCCGTCACGGCCGACCACCTGAAGGCCGCACGCGAACTGCGCCTGAGCACCTTTGAGCTTGATGACAAAGAAGCGACGCCGGCGCGTTCCACGTGGTCGGCGCCCGGCTACCTGATGCTGCTGGAAATGGCCAGCCTGGGCTTTGGCTGGACGGAATTGCCGCGCTGGATGATCCAGCGATTCGGCGGCGATCAGCTCGTGGAGCTGAAGGCGCCCGGATGGCCGCGCCACATCCACGTCGACGCGGTATGGTCCACGCGCCGCGCGCTCGGGCCGGCGGGGGCATGGCTGCTGCAAAGTCTGACGCAGCCATAGCCGGCCCGCTCAATCCGCGCTGAATCCGCGCGCGGCCGACGCCAGGCGCGTGATGCGCACGCCATTGGCCGTCAGCCACTCACCCAGCCTGGGGCTGGACAGCACCTCGAACTCGGCGCGCCGCTGGCGGGCCAGCGCATCGCCGGGCCCGTCGCCCTGCGCGGGATGGCACATCACGAGATCGCCGTCGCGCGCGTTGAACAGCCAGGTCTGCAGCAGATGCGCAAAGCGGCGTCGACCGCCACCGAAGGCATAGACGCCCAGCAGGCGGCGGTTGGTTCGCACGCCGCTCAAACGGGCCTCGCGCGCCAGCGCGTGCGCCCCCAGCGCGCCGATCACGCGCGCCTTGAGCGATTCTTTCAGCGGAATGCCGCACAGCATGCCGGGCGCGGTCTGGCGCAGCCAGGGCGTGCGCGTCCCGTAGCGCCGCGCCAGGAGGTCCAGGATGCGCCCGCGGATGCCGGGAAGCTGATGCACGTGCTGATGCCCGTCGACATAATCCGGCGCGCGGCCGAATGCGGCTTCGAAGGCATCCATCTGCCGCGCAAGCTGCGCGTCGATCCAGGCCGTGTCGAGCAGTCCCGCGTAGGCCTTCAGGATCAGCGCGCCCAGCGCGGGCATGGCGTCGCCGTGCGGGTCCAACGTCTCCGAGAAGTTCACATGCAGGCCGATATCCACGTCCATCGCTGCGAGCCGCGGCGCATTGGCCGCGAACGTGGGGCCCAGCGTCAGGCAACTGACGGCGCTGATGCGCCGCATGCCGGCCAGCGCGTTCATGCCCGCATCGACGTCGGCATTCATGCCAAAATCGTCACCGCACACCACGACGCGTTTGCTCATCGACGCCCCTTTCGTTTCCTGTCCGACACATCCCTCATGCGCGCCCTCATCCGGCAGATCAGCCTGTTCATTGCCGTCGGCTGCGCCGCGGCGGCAACGCACTGGGGCGTTGCCGTGGGCTGCGTCGAAGCTTTCGGCGCCCCGCCGCTGGCGGCCAACCTGATCGGCTGGCTGATCGCCTTCGCCGTGTCCTTCGGCGGCCACTACCGGCTCACGTTTCGACATTCGCCCATACCCTGGACCGTCGCGGCCCGTCGTTTCTTTCTGATTTCAGCCATCGGCTTTGCGATCAACGAATCCGCCTACGCCTGGCTGCTGCATGCCACCACGCTGCCCTACGACACGCTGCTCGCCCTGATCCTGATCGGCCTGGCGTTCGCGACCTTCGTCGCTAGCCGGCTGTGGGCGTTCCGGCACAGACCCGCCGCCTGAGCGCCGCGTCCGCTTCCACGCGCCACATCGCGTGCCGCACGCTCGCGACGACGGGCTTGACGCCCTGCAGCGGCGTGTAGGCCTCGCCATCCGCATGATTGCCCCAGATCCAGAACCGCGCGCCCTCTGGCGCGGCGCACAGCCGCGCATAGAATTGCGCGGCGCTGACCAGCACCTCTTCGCCGGTGACCGGATCGAACTTCGCGGCGTCGTACAGTTCCTTGCGCCAGTTGTCGCGCACGGGCACTTCGGGATTGAGCCAGTCGTCCACCACCCAGGTGGGCCGGGGCGCGCGCGTGTACAGCGCCAGGTCGAACGGATACGCGTGCAGCGACACGAAGGTGTCCTGCGGCCTGGCCTGTTCGCGCACAACCTGCGCCAGCGGCGCGGCGCTGCCGCGTCCATGATTGGCGGCCACGGCGACGGCGATGACGCAGATTGCGCCGGCGACGCCCGCGCTCAGGCGCGCCAGCCGCGGCGTCTGCGCGTCGTCCTGGCCGCGTCCCGCCGCCAGGATGACTTCCGCCAGCAGATACGCCAGCGGCGCCAGCGCGGGCAGCACGTAGCCGATCAGCTTGGAATGCGGCATCGAGAAAAACAGCACCACCACCCCGAACCAGACGGCCGCCAGCCGCCGCAGGGCGCGCGCCGGCCCCTCGGCCCAGAACGCGCGGCGAAACATGCCGCCCGCCCACAGGGACCACGGCAGGCTCAGTCCAGCCAGCACCGGCAGATAGAACCACCACGCCTGGGCATTGTTGAAGCCGCCGGCGGCAAAGCGCTGGAAGTGCTGGTAGACGAAGAAATAGTCATAGAAGCCGGGATACCGGATCTGCATCAGCACGAACCACGGCGCCACGATCGCCAGGAACGTCAGCAGCGCCGACGGCCGGACCAGCGCCGCCAGGCCGCGCCAGCGCCTTTCCCAGGCCAGCCAGACCAGCAGGATGGCGCCCGGCAGCACCAGGCCGATCAGCCCTTTGGCCAGCACCGCCAGTGCGGCAAGCGCGGCGGCGGCCATGGCCATCCCCCGCTGCGGCTCGCCGCGTCCGGCCCGCAGCGCGGCCTCCACCGCCGCCAGCACGCATAGCGTGATGAGCCCCGCGACCAGCATGTCCAGATTGGCGAATTGCGCGCCGCCGTAGAAGAACGGCAGGGTGCAGAGGATGAGCAGCGTCAGGCTGGCGGTGGCCGCGCCGCGATGGCGCCGCACGAAGACATACAGCCCGCAGGCGCCCCCCCAGGCGGCCAGCAGCGACGGCACCCGGGCCGCCCACGCATGCACCCCGAACACCGAAAACGACAATTCGGTCAGCCAGTAGTAGAGCGGCGGCTTATGGAAGTACGGCATGCCGTCCAGGAGCGGCACCGCGTGCGAGCCGCTGCGCAGCATGTCCCAGGCCACGCCGGCATAGCGGCCTTCGTCGGGCAGCGTCAACGGGCGCAGCCAAGCCAGCCACGCCAGCCAGAACCCGGCGGCCAGCAAGAGCCGGCCCGCCGGCGGGGCCCATTCGGAGCGCGCCGGCTTGATGAGATCCGCCATGCTCAGCCCTGCGCCTTGCCTGCGGGGCGGCCGCGGCTGCGCCGCACCACGAACAACGGCCGGCCCTTGACCTCGTCGAAGATGCGCGCCACGTATTCGCCCACCACGCCCAGGGAAATCAGGTTGACGCCCGCAAAGAAAAGCACCGCCGTGACGATGGTCGTCCACCCGGAGACCGCATTGCCCGACATCAGGTAATCGCCCACGAGAAACGCCGCATAGGCCAGCGCCAGCACGGCGAACGCGACGCCGACCAGGCTGACCATGCGCAGCGGCCACGTCGTGAACGCGGTCAGGCCGTCCAGCGCCAGCCGGAAGAGGCGCAGCCGGCTGAACTGGCTGGTCCCATGCATGCGCGCATCCGGGGTGTACGGCAGCGCCTCGCCCTTGAAGCCCACCCAGGCGTACAAGCCCTTCATGAAGCGGGTGCGTTCGGGCAGCGCGATCAGCGCGTCGACCACGCCGCGGTCCATCAGCCTGAAGTCCCCGGCATGCGGCGGCACCTGCACGCCGCGCGCGTTGCTGAGCAGCGTATAGAACCAGCGCGCGCCCGAGCGCTTGAGCCAGGATTCATCGGCGCGGTCCTGGCGCACGGCGTAGACCATTTCGGCGCCGGCCGCCCAGCGCGCCAGCATCTGTTCGATCAGGGCCGGCGGATGCTGCAGGTCGGCGTCCAGGCAGATCACCACTTGGCCGCTGGCCGCTTGCAGGCCGGCGCTCAGCGCGGCCTCCTTGCCGAAATTGCGCGATAGCTGCACATGGCGGAACCCGTCGTGCTCGGTCCACTCGGCCATCAACGCCTCCGTGCCGTCCGTGCTGCCGTCGTCGGCGACGATGATCTCCCAACTGGTGCACAGCGCGCTCAGCCGATTGCGCAGCAGCGGCAGCAGCACGCGCAGGTTCTCGCACTCGTTCAGGCAGGGGATCACGCAGGTGACGCGGGTGTCGTACGGAACGTCGGCCGCCTGCGGCGGCCATACCGATCTCAAGGGCAACGATTTGGCCAGCACCTGCGGCGCTGGCGGGTCGGACCGGAACTGGATATGCATGAGACTCTGAAAACACGAAATGCGCTGCGGGATGCGATGCAGTATGCGCAGGGCCTCGTCAAATTTTCATGAAATGCGATTGCCGGGCCGGGCATCAAGGCTGGTCATTTAGGCCGGTCATTAAAATGGCGGGCCAATTGCTGGTATCTGTTTTCTGTTATCTGTTTTCTGTTTCCTGTCTTCGGATCGTCATGCAATACCAAGTCCGTCCCATGCTGGCCAGCGACGTCGACGCCATCCTCCAGGCCCAGGCCCTCGCCTATCCGCGCTTCCTGCTGGAAGGCGCGGACTTCTTCCTGAACCGCCTCGCCCTCGCGCCGCACTATTGCTGGGTCGCCCGGCCGGACGGCGCCAATACGTCCGGCGGCTTGCTGGGCTATCTGATTTCCTATCCCTGGGACGCCGGACTGCCGCCCGCCCTGGACGAGCCGCTGGCGTCGCTGCCGCCGCAGGCCGATCATTGGTTCCTGCATGACTGCGCGGTCGTGCCGGCGGCGCAAGGCCTTGGCGTGGGCCAGGCGCTGGTGCGCACGGCCGCCGATCGGGCGATGCAGCGCGGCCTGGCGCGCGCGAGCCTGGTGTCGCTGCCCGGCGCAACGGGCTATTGGCTGCGCCATGGCTATGCGCCGGTTGCGGCCGGCGCCGCCGGGCTGGCCGGCAAACTGGCCGGCTACGGACCGGGCGCCAGTTACATGTCACGCGCCTTTCCCTTGGCGTGCGCCGGCGCGTAGCGCGACAGCAGACGTCGCGTCTTTCCCGTGTACAGCGGGGCTTGGCTGGTCGTAAGATAGGTTCACAGTCCGCGAGCGATGCGGCAGCAAATGGTTTGGATAGCCTGACTTGCTGCGCCCCGACGGGGCGCGAAGGTTCGTATGATCTCCCTTTCGCCCGTCCAATCTTTCCTCGCCTGCTGCCTGGTGCTCGTCGTCGGACGGGGCATGACCACGCGGATCGGCATCCTGGGTCGCTACAGCATCCCCGATCCCATCGTGGGGGGCCTGCTGTTTGCGGTGCTGGCCTACCTGCTGTCGACCTGGGGCGGCCTTGCCGTCTCGCTCGAGACCAGCATCAAGCCCACGCTGCTGCTGCTGTTCTTCGGGTGCATCGGCCTGACGGCCAACCTCAAGCTGCTGGCCAAGGGCGGCCCCCGGCTCATCGCCTTCCTGCTGGCGCTGATCCCTTTCCTGGTGCTGCAGAATGCGGTGGGGCTGGGCATGGCATGGCTCCTGGACATGCATCCGCTCATGGGCCTCTTGGGCGGCACGATCACACTGGTGGGTGGCCATGGCACCGGCGCGGCCTACGCGACGCGCTTTGCCGACTTCAACAACATCCAGGACGTGATGCCGCTGGCCATGACTGCCGCCACGCTGGGATTGGTGCTGGGCGGCGTCGTCGGCGGACCGGTCGCGGAATGGATCATGCGCCGGCACAAGGTGTCGGGCGGCCTGGATCAGAAGGCGGCCGAAGGGCAACAGACCGTCGACCAGGACGAGGCGCAAACGCCGCCCACCCCCGGGACGTTCATCCTGTCCCTGACGGCGGCCTTCGTCTGCCTGGTGGTGGGCGGCTTCCTGGCGGCCATGGTGGAAGACGCTCCCGTCAGCCTGCCCAATTTCCTGTGGTGCCTGGCCACGGGCGTGGTGATCCGCAACGCCGGGCCGCTGGTGGGCATCCGGCTGGACGACCGCGCCACCGACATCATCGGCACGATCTCGCTGTCGCTGTTCCTGGGCATGACGATGATGACGCTGGACCTTTCCAGCGTCGCCCGCCTGGCCGGTCCGCTGGCGTTGATGCTGGTGGTGCAGACGCTGTTCTGCGCGCTGTACGCCGCCTGGGTCGTGTTCCGGATGCTCAAGCGCGACTACGAGGCCGCGATCATGTCCGCGGCGTTCTGCGGCTTCGCGCTGGGCGCGACCGCCACCGCCATCGCCAACATGCAGGCGCTGACGCGCCGCCACGGTCCCGCCCCCGAAGCCTTCATCGTGGTCCCGGTCACCGGCGCGTTCCTGATCGACATCCTGAACGTAATCATCCTGAGCACGCTGATCTCCTTGCCTTTCGTGGGAGGGATTTAGCCATGTTCAAGAGACTGCTGATCGCCCTGCTGTGCGTGCTGCTTGCCGCCTGCAGCCGCGCTCCGGACGCGGACGCCCTGCGCGCCGACGTCGAGCGCAGCCTGGACGCCACCTATGGGCAGGGCCTGTTCCGCATCGCCGACCTCCGGCGCATGGGATCGGCATCCGACAGCACCGCGCCGGCCGGCGAAACCCGGCGCGTGGTCTATTTCGACGTCGAACTGGAGCTTGCGCGCGATGTCTCGCTGGGCGCGTGGGACCAGCCTGGCGCGGCCTCGCTGGTGACGCTGCTGGGCGCAGGCCCCCGCAGCATCAGCGGCGTGAAATCCGGCGGCAACCAGGCCGGCGATCGCATCGTCGCCCACGCCAGCGCCATTTACCGCAAAGAAGAAGGCGACTGGCGGCTTGTGACGCCTGCCGGGTTCAAGGCCGCCGAAGCGCCCTCGCTGGACACGGGCGCGCCGCCCCCGGTGACGCGCCAGCTCCTGGACACGCTGGACCAGATCACGCATTCGGTGACCTACAGCGCGTCCAGCACCGCACAACACGTGGTGCAGCAGGAGCTGGAGCGCTCGGTGGCCCGCATCAACGGCCGGCTGGCCCGGTTGCAGCAAGGCTATCCTCTGGCCGGCGGCCCGGACCGCGGCGAATACCTGGCCTTTGCCCGCGCCCTGAGCGAGGTGGCGCGCGCGCGCCAGATTCGCGTGTCGCCCTTGATCACCGGCGGCGGCGCCGACAACATCGCGCTGCTGCGCAGCGGCGACGCCGTGGTGGGACTGGCGCAGGCCGACACGGCCCGGATGGCTTACGAGGGCAAGGGCCCGTTCGCGGGGCAAGGCCCGTTCACCAACCTGCGCGCGCTGGGCAGCCTGTATCCGGAAATGGTCCACATCGTCGTGCGTGACGACCCGGCGCTGCGCGGCGTCGCGGACCTGAAGGGCAAGACGATCGCGCTGGGTCCGGAGGGCTCGGCGGTGCGGGCCACCCTGGAAATCGTGCTGGCCGCGCATGGACTGCAGGCCGGCCGCGATTATCAGGTGTCGGACACCCCGTTCGTCGCGGCCCTGCCGCTCCTGCGCTCCGGCGCGGTGGACGCCGCCGCCCAGGTGATCGGCGTGCCGGCCACGCCGCTGCGGGACGCGCTGATTCCGGCGCAACTCAAGCTGCTGCCCCTGGACCGGGCCGCCATCAAGACCCTGACATCCGGCGACAGCGTGCTGATGGCGCTGGACATCGCGGCGGGCACGTATCCCAACCAGCCGGAAGGCATTCCCACCGTGGGCATGGCCGCGCTGATGCTGACCACCACTGACCTGACGCGCGACGAAGCGCTGGTGGTGGTGCGCGCCGTGTACCAGGCCGGGCAGGACCTGCTGGCGGCCGGCTCGACCCAGGGATCGCAGGTGTCCGCGGCCACCGCCCGGCTCGGCCTGAGCGTGCCCCTGCACGACGGCGCCGAGGAAGGCATCGCCGCCCTGGAGCACGCCAAGCCGCAATGAGGCCGTTGCGCTTATGATGGCGCTCCATTTCAGGAATTCCGATGAACAAATTCGACCTCCAAAAGAACCAGGCCCTCAAGCTGGCCGGCCAGCTCAAGCAGGCCGCCACGCCGGACCGCTTTGGCGCCGCTTCGCAGGCGCCCGACCGCCGCGAACAGCGCAAGCTCGACCAGGCCGCCGGCCTGGTGCCGTTTCCGCTGAAACTGTCCCAGGCGCAGGCCGACAAGCTGCGCGCCGCCGCCGCCGAGCGCGGCGTATCCACCAACGACATCGTGGCCGAGGCGCTGCAGACGGCGCTGGGCGCGTAAGCACGATGCATATCTGGGTCGACGCGGACGCCTGCCCCGCCGTCATCAAGGACATCCTGTACCGCGCCGCGCAGCGCTGGCAGGTGCCTTTGACGCTGGTGGCCAACCAGGCGCTCTACACGCCGCCGTCGCCGCTGATCCGGGCCGTGCAGGTGCCGCGCGGCTTCGACGTGGCGGACGCGCACATCGCGGAGCGCGTGCAGGAAGGCGATCTGGTCATCACCGGCGACATCCCGCTGGCCGCGCAGGTGCTGGAAAAAGGCGCGATGGCGCTCAACCCGCGCGGTGAACGCTATTCGCCGGAAACCATCCGGGAACGTCTGGCGCTGCGGGACATGATGGAAGAACTGCGCGCCAGCGGCGTGGACACGGGCGGCCCGGCAACCTTCAGCCAGGCCGACCGCAAGGCGTTTGCGAACCAGCTCGACACCCTGCTGGCGCGAGTTGCCCGGCAGCAGTCGCAAAACGGCTGACGCCGCCAGACAGGCGGGCCGTCAATAGAAAGTGATGTAAGCCTTGTAAATGATCGCGCCGATGGCGGTGACCAGGCCCAGCCCCATCAAGGTCATGCCAAGATTGCGGTCACGAAACCCGAAGCCGATCAACATGAGTGCCACGCCCGTGACGATGATGATAAGCATGGTGTTGGTATGCGGACCCATGGCCTTCTCCTGTTTTGCGGTCAATCCTGGCGATCGACCCTGGCGATCAATCGCCGTCTTGTTCATGATAGACAGGCGTGGAACAGGCTTGGCGCAACCGGAAAGGGCCGGTTTGCGGCAGATCAGAAGAAGGTTAATGAATCGAAAACAAAAAAGCCAACCGATGAAGGTTGGCTTTTTGCTTACTGCCCGAAGAAGAACAACGCCGGCGCCGCGATAAAACTGTGTGCGATACGGGCATTGCTTCTCTGGGGCGCTTCAAAGGCCAGACAGCCTTGGAAGGTCTTTGGTGGGTAGTACTGGGTTCGAACCAGTGACCCCTGCCGTGTGAAGGCAGTGCTCTACCACTGAGCTAACCACCCCGAAAGAGGCGAAATAATAGCACGGATTTTTATACGCGTGCAAGCCGCCTTGAAAAAACTTCAAGCAGGCGCGGCCACGGGCGCTTCGAGCTTGCGCCACACGCACTCGCCGCTCACGGCCTTGTCCAGGGCTGCGAGATAGGCGTCGTGCTCGGCCAGTTCTTCGGCGCTGGCCTGCAGCACCGGCAGGCCGGACGCGTCGAACCTGGCCAGCACCACGCCGCCGCTGCTGGCGCCGGCGTTGTCGTCCACGTCGATCAGCAGCGCGTCCTGGCCCCGCGTCATCGCCAGCCAGACTTCCGCCAGAAGCTGGGAGTCGAGCAATGCGCCGTGCAGCGTGCGGTGCGCGTTCGAGATGCCGAAGCGGTCGCACAGCGCGTCCAGCGAATTGCGCTTGCCGGGAAACAGCGAGCGCGCGTGCAGCAGCGAATCGGTGACGGTTTCGCAGAACTCGGTGATCGGGCCGCGGCCGATCTTCGCGAGTTCGGCGTTGAAGAACTTGACGTCGAACGCGGCGTTGTGCGCGATCAGTTCGGCGCCCTGGATGAAGGTGACGAATTCGTCGGCGATCTCGGCAAAGCGCGGCTTGTCCGACAGGAATTCGGTGGTCAGGCCGTGCACCGCCAGCGCCTCGGGATCGCTGTCGCGGTCTGGGTTCAGGTAGATGTGCAGGTTGTTGCCCGTCGCCGTGCGGTTGACGATCTCCACGCAACCGATTTCGACGATGCGATGGCCCTGGGCAGGGTCCAGTCCGGTGGTTTCCGTGTCAAAGATGATCTGGCGCATAACTCACTATTCCGACGCTTGGGGCTGCGAGGCGGGCGGCGTGTGCGCATGAGGCGCTTCGCTGCCGGTCTTGCCTGGCTTCTTGCGTGCGGCGGCAATCAGCGTGTAGGCCACCGGCACGACGAACAAGGTCAGTAGTGTACCCAGCATCAGCCCGCCGACCAGAACCCAGCCGATCTGCTGGCGCGATTCGGCCCCCGCCCCGGTCGACAGCGCCAGCGGCACCGTGCCCAGCACCATGGCGCCGGTCGTCATCAGGATGGGGCGCAGGCGCAGCACGCTGGCTTCGACCACGGCTTCGTACAGTTCCCTGCCCTCGTCGCGGAGCTGGTTCGTGAATTCCACGATGAGGATGCCGTGCTTGGTGATCAGCCCGACCAGCGTGATGAGGCCGATCTGGCTATAGATCGACAGCGTGCCGCCCGTCAGCCACAGCGCCAGCAGCGCGCCGGTCATGGACAGCGGCACGGACAGCATGATGATGAAAGGATTGCGCCAGCTCTCGAACTGCGCGGCCAGCACCAGGTAGATGAAGGCCAGCGCCATCGCGAAGACCAGGTAGATGCTGCCCGACGAATCGCGGAACTCGCGCGATTGGCCGTCCAGGTCCGTGATGATGGTGTTGGGCAGGACCTCGCGCGCCACCTGGTGCATGTGTTCCAGGACTTCGCCCAGCGCGTAGCCGGGCGCGACCGCCGCGTCGATCTTCACGGCGCGCAGGCGGTTGAAGTGATTGAGCGACTGCGGCGACACGCCTTCGTGCACGCCCAGCAGGTTGTCCAGCTGGACCATGCTGCCGTCGCGCGCGCGCACGTAGATGCCCGAGATATCGGTGGGATTGGCGCGGTCGCGCGGAGTCACCTGCACGATCACATCGTATTGTTCGCCCTCGTCCTTGTAGCGGGTGACCTGGCGGCCGCCCAGCATGGATTCGAGCGTGCGGCCCACGACGTCCACGTTGGCGCCCACGTCGGCCATCTTGTCGCGGTCCACCCGCACGCGCAGCTCGGGCGTGTTCAGGCGCAGGTCGGTGTCCAGGTTCAGGAGCCCCGGATACTTGCGCAGTTCGGCCAGGAAGATGCCGGTCAGCCGCGACAGCTCTTCATACGAGGCCTGGCTCATGATGATGAATTCCACCGGCTTGGAGCGCGCCGACTGGCCCAGCGACGGCGGATTGGTCGGGAAGGCGCGCACGCCCGGCAGCGACGCGAATTGCGGCTGCAATTGCTGGGTGATGGCCTGCTGCTTGCGCTCGCGCGCTTCCCAGGGCTTGAGGCGCAGGATCGCGGTGCCGTCCGTGACCGTCGGAAAGCCCACGGTGACCTGGCTGCCGCTGGCCTCGGGGATGTCGGCATAGAATTTTTCGATGCCCAGCATGCTGTCCAGCGTGTAGTTCAGCGTGGCGCCCTCGGGGGAATTGACGATGCCGAACACCACGCCGCGGTCCTCGACCGGCGCCAGTTCGCTCTTGACCACCTTGAACAGCACGCCACTGCCCGCCGCCACGGCCAGCCCGATCACCACCACCACCCAGCGATGCCGCAGCGACGCGCCCAGCATGCGCCGGTAGCCATTGCTCATGGCGTTGAGCCAGCCTTCGATCAGGTTGTACCAGCGGCTGTGGCTGCTTTCGTGCCGCAGCAGCACCGAACACATCATGGGCGTGAGCGTCAGCGCCACGAAGCCGGACACCAGCACCGCGCCCGCCAGCGCCAGCGCGAATTCGATGAACAGCCGGCCCGTGCGCCCCGTGGCGAAGGCCAGCGGCGCATACACGGTGACCAGCGTCATAGTCATGGCGACCACCGCGAAGCCGATTTCCTTCGACCCCCGCAGCGCCGCTTCCTTGCGCGGCATGCCGTCCTCGATGTGGCGGTAGATGTTCTCCAGCACCACGATGGCGTCGTCCACCACCAGCCCGATCGCCAGCACCATGGCCAGCAGCGTCAGCGTGTTGATCGAAAAGCCGAACAGGTACATCAGCGCGCAGGCGCCCACCAGCGACACCGGAATGGTGACGATGGGAATGATGCTGGCGCGCAGATTGCGCAGGAAAAAGAAGATCACCAGCACCACCAGGACAATGGCTTCGAGAATGGTGTGGAACACGGAATCGATGGAACGCTCGATGAACACCGACGAGTCGTAGGCAATGTTCAGCTTCATGCCCGCGGGCAGGGTTTCATTCAGCCGCGCCACTTCCTCGCGCGCCGCCTTGGAGAGTTCGAGCGGGTTGGCGGTCGACTGCCGCGTGACCCCGATATTGATGGCCGGCTTGCCGTTGAAGCGCGACAGGATCCGGTCATTGGCGGCGGCGATCTCCACCTTGGACACGTCCCGCAGCCGCACCGGGTATCCCTTCACGTTGGCGACGATCACGTCCTCGAACTGGGCGGGGGTCTGCAAGTCGGTCGCCGAGACCACCGAGAATTCCCGGGCACGCGATTCGATGCGGCCCGCCGGAATTTCCACGTTCTGGCTGCGCAGCGCGGCCTCCACGTCCTGCACCGTCAGGCCGTAGGCCGCCAGCTTGTCGCGGTCCACGTAGATGCGCATGGACGGCAGGCGCTCGCCAAAGACACGCACTTCCGCCGCGCCCGGCAACACCGACAGGCGCGTCTTGATATAGCGGTTGATGTAGTCGGACGTCTGGATCGCCGAAAAAGAACCCGACTCCACCGCGATGTAGATGATGGGCTGGGAGTCCGCCTCGACCTTGCCGATGATGGGCTCGTCGATTTCGTCGGGCAGGAAGCGCCGCGCGCGCGACACCTTGTCGCGCACTTCGGCCGCCGCGGCATCCGGATCGCGCGACAGGTTGAACTTGATGTTGATGAGGCTGCGTTCGGAACGGCTGCGCGAGGTCATGACGTCCACGCCCTCGATGCCCGCCAACTGGTCTTCCAGCGGCTTGGTCACCTGCGATTCGATCACCTCGGGCGACGCGCCCTTGTAGGTGGTGTCCACCGACACGATGGGCTCGTCGATCTTGGGGTATTCGCGCACGGTCAGGCGCGAATACGAGATCAGGCCGATCAGCACGATGACCAGCGACAGGACCGACGCGAACACCGGCCGCTTGATACAGGTTTCCGAGATACGCATGGCGCTACCGCTGAAAGTGTGGAGGGGCCGGCGCTACGAGCCGTTGCCCACGATGGTGACGGACGCGCCATCCGTCACGCGCTGCAGGCCCGAGACCACCAGCATGTCATTGGCGGCCACGCCGGTCAGGATCTCGACGCGGCCCTCGCGCCGTTCGCCGATCGTCACTTCGCGCCGCTTTGCCACCCCGTTCTCGACCCGATAAACGTACTGCGTTTCGCCCGACGGCGATAGCGCGGCCTCGGGCGCGACCAGCGCCTTGTCCTCGCTAAAGAGCAGTTGCACCCGGGCGAACATGCCGGGCCGCAGCACGCCGTCCTGGTTTGCCACGGTGGCGCGCAGCAGGATGGACCTGCCGCCCGCGTCGACCAGCGGGCTCACGGCGTACACCAGCCCCCGGCGTTCCTGCCCGGGCAGCGCGTCCAGGCGCAGGGTCAACTGCTGGCCCACGCCCACTTTGCTCAGATACATCTCGGGCACGCGAAAGTCCACCTTCAGGGGGTCGATCGCTTCGAGCGGCGCCAGGTCCTGGCCCTGGTTCACGTAATCGCCGACCGACACGCTGCGCAGGCCGACGATGCCCGCGAACGGGGCGGAGATGGTCATCTTGTCCAGCCGCGCCTGCGCCAGCGCCACGGCGGCTTCCTGGACCTTGAGCGTGCTGGCCGACTCGTCGCGCGCCTGCTGGCTGACGAAGCCCTTGCCCTGCAGTTCCACGGCGCGGCGGTAATGGCTTTGCGCCAGCGTCAGGTTGGCGCGCGCCTGCGCCAGTTCCGCGCGCGGCACGGAGTCATCCAGGCGTATCAGGAGCTGGCCCTGCTTGACGGGCTGGCCTTCCTTGAATTCGATGGACTGGATACGCCCGGCCACTTCCGGCCGCAGGACGACCGACTCATCGGAACGCAGGCTGCCGACGGCCGACAGCCCGCGCGCGAAGGGGACTTCCTGGACGGCGGCAACGGCCACCCGGGCCGGAGCGGCGGGAGCGGGTTTGGAGACGGCCTGGGCGGTCGGGGCGGGCGGCGCCAGCCAGCGCGGCACAAAAACGCCGAGCGCGGCCCCCGCGGCCAACCCTGCCGCAACCGCGGCCAGCAGTACTGCTTTTTTCATGCGCGAATGTGGCGGTGATGCGGCGCGGGCCGGGCATACCCCACTCGGACGACGCCGCAGGAACTGGATTGAGGGTTGGCACTTTAGCACCCGAATTTACATACTGGAACAATCCTGAAGCCCGATGAAAGAACTAAATCCGCCCGGGGGGCCGATTCGAGGGTATGTCCTGATGCCTGCGGGGCGGGGCCGCCCGCGCTCAGCCGCGTCGGGCGGCCAGGACGCCCAGATTGGCGAGTTCGTCGGCGCGCTCGTTGCCGGGATCGCCCGCGTGGCCGCGGACCCAGCGCCAGGCCACCTGGTGGCGCTGCACCTGCTCGTCCAGCGCCTGCCAGAGCTCGGCGTTCTTCACCGGCTTTTTGTCGGAAGTGATCCAGCCGCGCCGCTTCCAGTTCGCCAACCACTCGGTCATGCCTTTCATGACATATTGGGAGTCGGTGTGGATCGTGACGGCGCAGGGGCGCTTGAGCGCGCGCAGGCCCTCGATGACCGCCAGCAGCTCCATCCGGTTATTGGTGGTCTGGAGTTCGCCGCCGTGCAGCGTTTTTTCGTGCGCCCCGGCGCGCATCAGCACGCCCCATCCGCCAGGACCGGGATTGCCCTTGCAGGCGCCGTCGGTCCACATTTCCACTTTCTGCTCGTTCGATTTGCTGTCCTGCATGGTGCTGCGTGCTTGTCCTTGTGCTTGGGCTTGTGCTTATGCTTGTGCTTGCAATGTGATGCGGGCTTGACCGCTCAAGAGGGGTCGAAGCCGTCGTCCGCGTGGCGGTTGACCACCACCGACGCGGCGCGCGCGCGCTTGGGTTTGGTCTTCCAGGCCGGCCCGATGATACGCATGCCGGCCACGCGCTTGACCGCCGACACCATGTACACCGCCCCGCCCAGGCTCCACCAGCGGGCGCCGGCCGATTCCAGGAAGCTCCAGCGCTGCAGCCATTTTTCGCTGCGGCAGGCGGGCGCGTAGCAGCCGAACTGGCTCTGATCGACCTCCAGCGACAGCAGCTTGAACCAGTCTTTCAGCCGCGCCGGCGATACCTGGGACGACGGCGGCTGCGGCAGCCAGGGCTCCATGCCCGGCATCCGGGTGCGCGCGCCCCACATGCTCCAGGGATTGAACCCGGAAATGACCACGCGGCCCTCCGGCACCAGCACGCGCTCGACCTCCCGCAGCACGTTGTGGGGCTCGGACGTGCATTCGAAGGTGTGCGGCAGGATCAGCAGGTCCACGCTCTGCGATTCGAACGGCAGGGCCTCGGGCTGGGCGACGACCGCGCGCGACTGCCAGCCGGCCATGCTTTCCTGCTGGGGGGCTTCGGTGCCCACGTAGCCCTTGAACGGCATCCGGTTGGCGCGCAGCAGGTTCATGTCGGCCAGGCCGACCTGCCAGGCGTAATATCCGAAGACGTCCGCGACGGCCGCGTCGAACTGGGCGCGCTCCCAGGCCAGCACGTACTGGCCCGGCGGCGTCTGGAACCATTCGGCCAGTTCTACAATCGGCGGAGTTTCTTCTGCCACGTTTATTCCTTCGAATCCCATGCAAGCCTTGACCGCCCCCGCAGGCGGCCGCGAGCGCAACGCCGCGGTCTTGCCTTTGCCAGCCTTCTCCGACAACTACATCTGGGCCATCGTCCGCGACGGCCTGGCGGCAGTCGTGGACCCCGGCGATGCCGGCCCGGTGCTGCGGTTCCTGGATCAGCAAGGCTTGAAGCTGCGCGCCATTCTACTCACGCACCACCATGGCGACCATGTGGGCGGTGTACCGGAATTGTCCCGCATCGAGGGCATCACCGTATATGGGCCCGCACGCGAAAAGCTCCCGCGCTGCGATGTTGCCCTCGTCGAAGGCGACCGCGTGACCCTGCCGGAACTGGACCTGGACCTGCGGGTGTTGGACGTTCCGGGCCACACGGCCGGGCACATCGCCTATGTCGGCCGCGCGGCCGGCGTCGAGCCCGCGCTGTTCTGTGGCGACACGCTGTTTGCCGGCGGCTGTGGTCGGCTTTTCGAGGGCACTCCCTCGCAAATGTTTGATTCCTTGGAAAAATTTTCCGCTTTACCGGCGGATACAAAAGTTTTTTGCGCACACGAGTACACTCTAGCGAACCTTCGCTGGGCGTTGGCCGTCGAACCGGCCAACCGCGACCTGCAATCGTGGCACCTGCGGGCCCAGCAACTACGCGCGGATGGTCACCCCACGCTTCCTTCGACCATTGGGCAGGAACGCGCGACCAATCCGTTCCTGCGCACGCAGCAGCCCGACGTCGTCCAGGCCGCCGCAAGCCGGGCCGGACGCACCCAGAATACGCCGGTAGAGGTCTTTGCCTCCCTTCGTGAATGGAAGAACGATTTCAAGTGACAACCTGATGAATCTATCCCGACTCCTTCTGCCGCTCATGCTGGCAGTCCTCGCCGGTTGCGCAGGAACCAAAGCCCCCGATAGCAAGAACCTCACCACCAATTCCCAAGGCCGTTATATCGCCCGGGACACGTCCCGGACGGTCGACCTGACCAACCCGCCGGTCGACGCCTGGGACCGCATCCGCCGCGGTTTCGCCATCCCCAACCTGAACACCGACCTCTCGCAGCAGTGGACCGACTACTACGCGTCCCACCCCGAGTCGGTGCAGCGCATGGCCGAACGCGCCGGAAAATACCTGTATTTCATCGTCGACGAGATCAATCGCCGCGGCCTGCCCACAGAACTGGCGCTGCTGCCCTTCGTGGAAAGCGCGTACAACCCGACCGCGCTGTCGCGCGCGCAGGCGTCGGGGCTGTGGCAGTTCGTGCCGGCCACCGGCCAGCATTTCAACCTGAAGCAGGACTGGTGGCGCGACGAGCGCCGCGATCCCATCGCCTCGACCAACGCGGCGCTGGACTACCTGGAAAAGCTGTTTGAAATGCAGGGCGACTGGTACCTGGCCCTGGCCTCCTACAACTGGGGCGAAGGCTCGGTGCAGCGCGCCATGGCCAAGAACGAGGCCGCCGGCCTGAACACCGACTACCTGTCGCTGAACATGCCGGACGAGACCCGCAACTACGTGCCCAAGCTGCAGGCCATCAAGAACATCATCGCCGACCCGCAAAAGTATGCGGTGGCGCTGCCGCCCGTGGGCAATACGCCCTACTTCGTGACGGTGCAGAAGAACAGCGACATCGACCTGGAAATCGCCGCCAAGCTCGCCGAAATGCCGCTGGACGAATTCAAGGCCCTGAACCCGTCCTTCAACCGCCCGGTCATCCGCGGCGACCACGGCCCCACCCTGCTGCTGCCGGCCGACCGCGTCGAGATCTTCAACGCGAATCTCACCAACTACAAGGGCGACCTGACCGCCTGGAAGGTCTACCACACGCGCCGCGGCGAGTCCTACGCGTCCATCGCCAAGCGTTTCGGCGTGTCCGAGGCCACGCTGCGCGAGACCAACGACATCAGCCGGCGCCAGAAATCGGCCAATGGCCAGGCGCTGCTGGTGCCGGGCGACCCCGGCACGGGCGGCGTGCAGATCGCCTCCCTGGCCGCCCCGGTGGGCGCGCTGGATTCGGCCCCGCAGGACAACAAGGCCGCCGCGCCGCGCGGCCGCGTGGCGCAGGCGCCCGCCGCCCGCGTCGCCAGCGCCCGTCCCAACGTGCGCAGCCACAAGGTCCGCCAGGGCGACACCCTGTTCTCGCTGGCCAAGCAGTACGGCACCACCGTCGACGCGCTGCGCGCGCTCAACAACATCAAGGGCAGCGCCCTGAAGATCGGCACGCAGCTTCGCGTGCCGGGCACGAACGCCCGCGGCTGACACCCCGCCCGGGATGGCGCGGCGCCCCAGACCGGCGCCGCGCCGGTACGCCCGCTGGACCGCCAAATTCCCTAAAATAGGCGGTCTCCAGAAGGGAAAAAATCAAAGGACACATCTATGGGCTTTCTTGCCGGCAAGCGCATCCTGGTCACCGGGGTGCTTTCCAACCGTTCCATCGCCTACGGCATCGCGCGCGCCTGTCACCAGCAGGGCGCCGAACTGGCGTTCACCTATGTGGGTGACCGCTTCAAGGACCGCGTGAGCGAATTCGCCGCCGACTTCGGCAGCAACATCGTGCTGCCCTGCGACGTGGCCGAAGACAGCCAGATCGAAGGCGCCTTCGCCGAACTCGGCAAGCATTGGGACGGCCTGGACGGCCTGGTCCATTCCATCGGCTTCGCCCCGCGCGAAGCCATCGCCGGCAATTTCCTGGACGGCCTGTCGCGCGAGGGCTTTCGCATCGCCCACGACATCTCCGCCTACAGCTTCGCCGCCATGGCCAAGGCCGCCCTGCCCCTCATGGAAGGCCGCAACGGCTCCGTGCTGACGCTGACGTACCTGGGCGCCGAGCGCGTGGTCCCCAACTACAACACGATGGGCCTGGCCAAGGCATCCCTCGAAGCCAGCGTGCGTTACCTGGCCTCGGCGCTGGGCCCACGCGGCATCCGCGCCAACGGCATCTCCGCCGGCCCGATCAAGACCCTGGCCGCCAGCGGCATCAAGGACTTCTCGGCCATCCTGAAGTTCGTGGAAAGCCAGGCCCCACTGCGCCGCAATATCACCATCGAAGACGTCGGCAACGTCGCCGCCTTCATGCTGTCGGACCTGGCCGCCGGCGTCACGGGCGAAATCACCCACGTGGACGGCGGGTTCTCGACCATCGTCCCGGGCATGGAAGAGTAAGCACGCAAGGGGCGGCGCGCCGCCCCGCCGCGGGCGATCTGCCCCCGAACCGCGGGGATCGCCCGCCGCGTTTCAGCCGGGCCGTCCACCCGCCCTGTCAATCCTGCCGCACGATCAGCGTGGACACCTGCACGTCCACCGCCGTCATCAGCTTGTGGATCGGACACTTCTCCGCCACGGCCAGCAACTCGTCGATCTGGGCGTCGGACAGCTCACCGTGCAGCGTCAGCTTCGCGGTCAGCCTGTACACGCCGCGACGCTCCTCGCTGGCGTCTCGCACCACCTCCACCCCGATCGACTCCAGCGGCAGACCCTTGCGCTGCGCGTAGACCATCACCGTCATCGCCTTGCAGCCGCCCAGCGCGGTGTCGAAGTAATCGTGCGGATCGGGACCCTCGCCCTGGGGCTGCGGCATGTCCAGCGGCAGGTCGTGGCCTTCGGCCGTCGCGGTGAATTGCAGGGTCTGGGGCGCATTCTGGCGCACGCGGATGCTCATGGGGCTGTTCTCCTGTGATGGGGGTTGCCATGGTCGGCCGCAAGACCGGACGACCGGCACCAGAAGACGGTTGTAGCATTTGCGCGCGGCGTTGCGGGGCCGGATCCGCCCGCTGACGAAAAGCTGAACTTAACGCCGCCGGCCCGGTCCGATAAGGCTGACTGAACGTTTACAGGAGGCCGCATGAGCGCCCGGCAATTACTCGATCAACTGCTGCAGTCCGGACAAGGCCTGCTTTCCGACACCACGAACCGCGTGCAGAACGCCACCGGCGGCAAGGGGTCGTCCTTCCTGACCGGACTGGGCGGCGGCGCCCTGGGCGCCGGCGCGCTCGGCCTGCTGCTGGGCAGCAAGAAGGCCCGCAAGATCGGCGGCAAGGTCGCGATGTACGGCGGCATGGCCGCGCTGGGCGCGCTGGCCTATCGCGCCTACGGCGACTGGCAACGCAGCCAGGCCGGCGCGCCCGCTGCCCCGCCCCAGACGCTGGACCGCCTGCCGGCGCCCGAAGCCGAACAACACAGCAATGCGGTCCTTACCGCCATGATCGGCGCGGCCAAGGCCGACGGCCACATCGGCCCCGAGGAGAAAGCCCTCCTGGAAACCGAACTGGCCAAGCTGTCGTCCGACGCCCAAGACCGCCGCTGGCTCGAGGCGGAGCTGTCGCGTCCGCTGGATCCCGGCGTGATTGCGCAGTCGGCCAAGACGCCCGAGATGGCGGCCGAAATGTACCTGGCCAGCCTGCTCGTCGTGGACGAGGAAAGCTACATGGAACGCGCCTACCTCGATGAACTGGCGCGCCAGCTCAAGCTGGAACCGGGCCTGAAAGAGAAACTGGAGTCGCACGCCAAGGCGGCTGCCTGAAGCCGGCCGGACCGAGCCGCCGCGCCGCGGCCTGCCCCCCCGCCGCGGCAATGCCGCCTCAGTCCGCCCGCAGGCCGATCGCCTCCGTCAGCGCGGTGTAGCGGTCGATGTCCGCCGCGATCATCTGCTGGAATTCGCGCGGCGTGCTGCTGGCGGGCGTGAAGCCCTGCTCGCGCAGGGACGCTTGCATGTCCGGCCGCCGCACGATTTTTGCCACCGCCGCGTTGAGCTTGTCGACCACCGCGGGCGGCGTCGCCGCTGGCGTCAGCAGACCGTGCCACTGGTCCAGCGCATAGCCGGAGACGCCCTGCTCGGCCACCGTCGGCACGGTCGGCAGCAGCGGCGACCGCGCGGGCGAAGTCACCGCCAGCGCACGCAACTTGCCCGCCGCGATGAGCGGCGCGGCGCTCGATGCCGTCACCACGCCCATGCCCACCTGCCCGGCCGCCACGTCCGTCAGGGCGGGACCGCACCCTTTGTACGGCACATGCTGAAGCACCGCGCCCGTTGCCCGGGCCAGCATCTCGCCCGCCAGATGCTGCGGCGTGCCGTTGCCGCAAGAGGCGAAGGGCAGCGGCGCGCCAGGCGCGGCCGCCGCCAGCGCGTCATCGAGATTGCGCAGCGGCGACGCCGCCGGCACGACGAACACCGACGGCACGAAGGCCACATTGATGACTGCGGAAAAATCCTGCTTGGGCGAAAAGCCCAGATTGCGGTAGACGCCCGGATTGATCGCAAACGAACTGTTCACCATCAGCAGCGTGTAGCCGTCGGGCGGCGACTCGGCGACGATGCGCGCGCCGATGTTGCCGCTGGCGCCCGGGCGGTTCTCCACGATCACCGGCTGGCCCAGCGATTCCTGCAGGCTGGCGCCGATGCGGCGGGCCAGCAGGTCGGTGCCGCCGCCAGGCGGGAACGTCACCACGATGGTGATCGGATGCGACGGAAACGCGGCATCAGCCGGCGCTTCGCCCGACGGGGGATTGCCGCAGGCGGTCAACGACAGCGCAAGCAGGGTAAGGGACGTGAGCAGCAGACGTTTCATGATGCCAACCGATGAAGTCGCGGCGCGGGCGCTGGCCCTTGCCGCAGATTGAGCGAAGCCGGCATGGCCGGCGGACGGACTCAGGCGTCCAGGCCGATGTCGAGCACCTTGGCGCTATGGGTCAGCCAGCCCACGGCGATCTGGTCCACGCCGGTGGCGGCCACCGCGGCCGCGGTTTCCGGCGTAATGCGGCCCGACGCTTCGGTGATGGCCCGGCCACGCGCCATGGCGACGGCGCGGCGCAGGTCGTCCAGGCTCATGTTGTCCAGCAGCACCACGTCCACGCCCAGCGCCAGGGCCACTTCAAGCTGCTCCAGCGTGTCCACCTCCAGCTCGATCTTGACCATGTGCCCGACGCCGGCGCGCGCGCGCTCGACGGCCGTCGCCACGCCCCCGGCCAGCGCGATGTGGTTGTCCTTGATGAGCACGGCGTCATCCAGCCCGTAGCGGTGATTGCTGCCGCCGCCCACCCGCACCGCGTACTTCTGCACGGCGCGCAGGCCCGGCATGGTCTTGCGCGTGCACGTGACCCGCGCGCCATGACCGGCGATGGCGCGCGCGATGGAAGCCGTCGCGGTCGCCACGCCGCTCAGGTGACACAGGAAGTTGAGCGCGACGCGCTCGGCGCTGAGCATGGCGCGGGCGTTGCCGTGGATGCGCGCGATCTCCATGCCCGGCGCCAGGTCGCTGCCGTCTCGGCGCGACACCGTGAATTCGATGCGCGGGTCCATCGCGCGAAACGCCAGGCGGGCCAGATCCAGACCGGCGAGCACCCCTTCCTGGCGTGCGACCAGTCGCGTCTCGGCGGGGGCGTCGGCCGGCACGATGGCGTCCGTCGTCAGGTCGCCGGCGCGGCCCAGGTCTTCCAGCAGCGCCGCGCGCACCAGCGGCTCCAGCATGACGTCCGGTAGCGGCGGAACAGGCAGGCGGTCGATCGCGGCGGGCGTGGCGGCTTTAATGCTCATTTTGAGTATTTTGAAGTTAAAAAAAGGCGCGCAAACATTGCGCAACACTTATGCTAAAGACGAGCATAAGCCTTGTCAAGCGTCAAAGCGCGCGCGACAACGGCAGTTTGCTGCCCGCGATGGCGCGTTCCAGCAGCACGTCGCGCCGGAAGCGGAACAGCTTGGCGGGACGCCCGGCCGTGCCGGTCGCCATGGCGCCGGTCTCCTCCACCAGATCCTGCTGCTCGATGAAGCGGCGGAAATTCTGCTTGTGCAGGCCGCGGCCCGCCAAGGCTTCCACCGCCATCTGCAACTGCAAGAGCGTGAATTCCTCGGGCATCAATTCGAACACCACCGGCCGGTACTTGATCTTGGCCCGCAGGCGGGCGATGCCGGTGGCAAGAATGCGGCGATGGTCATGGCGCATCGGCTGGCCCGGCAGCGCGGCCTCGCCGCCGCTGCGGCGCTTGGCTTCGGGCACCAGCCCGGCCTCGAACAGCAGCTCGTAGCGCTGCAGCACCATGTCTTCGTTCCAGGACGCGCCGTCCAGCCCGAAGGTGATGGCGGCGCGTTGCAGCCGGCGCGCGCGCACGGTGGGGTCGGCGCTGTCTTCGCACCAGGCGTGCAAGCGCGGCACGATCACGTCTTCGACCAGTGCGGGCGTGCCGGCGCGCCGGTCTTCCCAGGGAAAGTAGCGGTACCAGTCCTGCCATCCCACCTGCGCCACGCCGGTCTCGCCGGCCTCACGCGTGAGGCCCAGGTAGCTGACCGAGATGACGCGCACGCCGGATTCGTCGGAGCGGTCGCCGTCGGCGAACGTGTAGAGCTGCTCTACATAGCCCAGCGGATGATGCGTCTGCGCTTCGACCCATGCGCGCAGGCCCGCCTGCAGCGAGCGGTGGGAAAGTTCGAACGGGCCAGCCGGCAAGGCCCGCGCATCATCCGTCGTCAACACGCGCGGTTCACCGTGGGTCACGGCGACCAGGACGGCAACGAGTTCAGCATGGACGGAGCGTTCGACGGATTCGGTCAAGGTAGGCGCGTAAATAGGAACGGGAAGAGGAGACACACGGCGTCGATGGACGCCGACTCGCTAGGCAGGGATTGCAATGCCGGCTTGCGCACCGCGTGGCGCAGGAAATTATAAGGAGGGCTGCCTGCAACAGCCCCTTGCAAACGTGACAGGCCTGACGGACACGCGGCCCTGCGCCCGACCTAAGATGGAACTGAAACGAGGCGCGTCGCCATCCCGGGACGCCCCGCAGACGGAGGGATCGCCATGCTGAAAACTGCCCCAGACCCCAATCTTGCGCCCAAGCCTGCCGACGCTGAAAAACCCAGCGCCGATCCGCGCAAGGGCACCGAAATCCTGCCCATGCCGGACCAGAGCGAAGTCGTCGCCGGCATGCCGCGGCGCGGCCGCGCCGTCGCCGAACCCGGTGAACCCGGCGTCATTACGCCCGAGGACGATGTGCTCGATACGTCCTACGAAAACCGCAAGCCATAACGCGCACCGCGCACCCCGCTACGCGACTTTCGCCACCGCCTCCTGACGCGTGTCCACCACCGTCAGGATGGCGAGAAATCCACTGATGTCAAAGACCTCGCGCACGTGCGGCTGCATGGCGCACAGCACCAATGCGCCGCCCGCCTGCTTGAGCCGCTTGGCCAGCACGAGCACCACGCGCAAGCCCGCGCTGGAGATGTAATTCAGATGGGACAGGTCCAGCACGAAACGGCTTTCGCCCTTTTCCACATGGGCCAGCAGGTCGGCTTCGATGCCGGCGGCGTTGCCGCTGTTGATCTGGCCTTCGGGCGCGACAACCAGCACTTCTCCGACTTTCTCTATTGCGAGACTCATAGGGTTTCCCGGTGAATGACGGGCGCCCGGCGCCTGCTGATGGGGCCGGCGGCGCGATGCCGAGATGATACGCGAGCCTCGCGCGCGCTGTTCGCGCGCGTCGTGCAATCGTGCATACTTGCGCCTCACGTGTACCCCTGAACGCAAGGCGACGCATGCCCTCTCAGCCCGATACGCTTGACCTCGCTCCCGACCAGCACGCCGTTGCCGCCGCCATGCAGTGGCTGGAAGGCATCGCCGAACGCGAGGCATGGCCGCCCAAGCTGAACTTCGGACTGTCGCTGAGCCTGGACGAGGCGCTGACCAACATCGTGTCCTACGCCTTCGACGATCCCGCGCAGGCCGGCTCCCCGCCGCGCGTCGCGCTTTCCTGCCAATGCGGCGATGAGTGGATCGCCCTCGACATTGTCGACAACGGCCGGCCCTACGATCCGACCACCGCGCCCCCGCCTCCCCTGGCCGCGACGCTCGACGACGCCGAGATCGGCGGACATGGCGTGCGCCTGATGCAGCACTATCTGCATGAACTGCGCTACGCGCGCAGCGACGGCCGCAACCGTCTCACGCTGATCGCGCGCGCCGGCTGACCCGCATCGGCATGGCGCGCAAGGCGCCGCGCCTATCAAGACCGCCATTCTCATAGGCAGAAAGTACCGAACAAAATCCGGCCATCCGTCACTCATGCTGGCACGGCGCGCCTCTTGTGCGCCGCTTGAGTATCGATGCCGCCCGTGAACGCCCCCTATCGACCAGAAGGACTGACCGCCCGACCGCTGCACGCCCGCATCCATCCGGACGCCGTGGCCCACAACCTTGCCCGGCTGCGCGCGGCGCTGCCCGCGGGGCGTGGCACGCCGCGCCTGTGGGCCACGGTCAAGGCGGATGCGTATGGGCACGGCCTTGCGCGCATCCTGCCGGCCTTGCGCCATGCGGACGGCCTGGCCGTGCTGCATCTGGACGAAGCGCGCGCATGCCGGCGCCTGAACTGGCACGGTCCCATCCTGGTATATGGCGGTCTGTATTCGCCTGCGGACGTGCTCCTCGTGGACACACCCGGCCTGCATCTGGTGATCACCCATGCCGCGCAACTGGAATGGCTGGCGCGGGCGCCGCTCGCGCATCCGCCGTCGATCTGGCTGCGTTTTGCGGGCGACATCCATCACACCGGTTTTGCAGCGGACGCCTACCGCGCCGCCTACGGCATCGCCAGCGACCTTCGCCGGCGCGGGTTGGCCGCCGACGTCGGTCATCTGAACCATTACGCGCGCGCCGATGAACCGGACGGCGTGGACGACGCCGACGCCGTATTCCGCCGCCTGATCGAAGGCCTGCCGGGCCCGGTGTCGACCAGCAATTCCGCCGCGTTGCTCAAGCACGCCGCGCGCGCCGTCGACACGCAATGGGTGCGCCCCGGCCTGGCGTTATACGGAGCCAGTCCCTTTGCGGACACGAGCGCCGCGGCGCTGGATCTGCGACCGGCCATGTCGCTGCACTCGCAGGTCGTCGGCATACAGCGCGTGAGCGCCGGCGCGGGCGTGGGCTATGGCGGCGCGTTCTCCGCCCCGCGCGCCATGGACGTCGGCATCGTCACCTGCGGCTATGCCGACGGCTATCCGCGCGCAGCGCCCACCGGCACGCCGGTGATCGTCGACGGTGTGCGCACGCGCCTGTTGGGCCGGGTATCGATGGACATGATGGCGGTGGACCTGGGCCCCGTTCCTCGCGCCGGCATCGGCGCGCCGGTCACCCTGTGGGGCGCGGGCGGCCTGGCGGTGGAGGAAGTCGCGGCGTCGGCCGGCACGATCGCCGCCGATCTGCTGACGGGCGTGAGCGCGCGCGTGCCGGCGCAGCTTGCCACGGCGGCGTTCGCACGCTGAATGGCGCCCGCCTCAGCCTTCGCCACGCGCGCCGCGCATCCCCGCGCGGGCGCGCGTTCAGGCGGCTTCGCCGCGCGGCCGGGCGGGCGCGAAGAGCAGGAACAACACCGTGGCGCACAGGTAGATGACGCCGGTCGCGGCCAGGCCCGCTCCCATGCCCGCTGCGCCGAACATCGCCCCCACCACCAGCGGACCCGCCATCTGGCCCAGCTTGTCGGCGGCCCGCATGACGCTGGTGGCGCCCGCGGCGCCATAGCGCTGCACATCGGGCAAGGCCAGCATGTAAGGCGATTGCGATGCGCCGGCAAAGCAGCTTGCCAACGCCAGCAGCAGCACGGCGGCGGCCGCGGCCAGCAGGCCGCTATTGAAGTACAGGCCCAGCATGCCGACGCTGCCCACCAGCCCCCCCAGCACGATCCAGCTTTTCTTGATGCGGCTGCGGTCGACGACGCGGCCCATCAGCGGTCCCACGTAGATCACGCACAGGCCGTAGATCATCAGCACACGGCCGATACTGGACGCGGCCACGCCTTCGGCCTCGAGGTACAGCGGCAACGCGAACGACAGGAGGCCCACCTGCGCAATCGAAAACGGAATGACGCTGCCCAGCAGCAGCAGGCCGAAGTCGCGCGTGCAGAGCAGACGCAAGGTGTCCGCCAGGCTGGCCTGCACGCGCGCGGCCGCCACGCCCACCTTGGCGCGGCCGGCTTCCATGTACGGACGCATCAGCACCAGCACGCCGGCCAACGGCAACGCCAGCATCGCCGCCCCCACGCCGAACACGGCGCGAAAGCCCACCTGTTCCATCAGCATCGCGCCCACCGCCGCGCCCGAGAGGTGGCCCGCGAACAGGCCCGCGATCACGCCCGTCATGTTGCGGCCGCGATAGGCCGCCGGGCTGCGCGTGACGATAAATCCCTGCAAACCCATCCAGGTCAGCCCATAGCCCAGGCCCACCAAGCCCCGCGCCGCGCTGAACATCAGCAGATTGGTGGCGGCCGCGCAAGCCAGCATGCCCGCGCACGACACGCCCAGCCCGGCCAGCACCGGCACCTGCCACCCCCTGCGGTCGGTCAACCGGCCGGCGAGCAGCGACGTCAGAAGGCCGCAGCCCATCTCGACCGAGATGGGCAACGCCAGCAAAAGATTGGCGGGCAGGTCCAGTCCGCCCGCCGGCAGGCTGCGCGCATACAGCGGCAGAAAGCCCAACGGCAAGGCCCACGCGAACAGGAATCCGAACATCACCGGACGCGCGATGCGGCCGACTTCGGACACGTCGTCGGGTCCGATGCGCGTGCCGTCCGGCAGCACCGCGCGCGCCGCGAAGGCCCGGTTCATCAGCAAGGCCAGCAGCAACAGCATTTCGATGGCCGCGACCAGCGCGACGGCCACGACGGTCACCGCGTCCAGCGCGCGGCTGCGCACACCGGCCGCGATGACGTCGCCGGACAGGCGCAGCACCAGGTCGCCATGCGCCATCGGATCGGGACGGGACTGGCCCAGCGGCAACACCAGCGTCAGGTCGTTGGCCTGCGGGCGCGCGACCGGCAACCCCGCGACATCGAGCGGCCCGCGCGCATCCGCACGGGCGAGCACGCGGCCGGCGCTGTCGACGAGTTCGATCTGGTCCACGGCGGGAAAGGTCGCCGCCAAGCGCGAGAACGGCGCATCGACGCCGCGCAGCCTGTCCAACGTCAGCCCATATCCCAGCACGCGGTTCAGGTCGCGCTGCAGGCCTTCGGCGAGCAGGCCGACATTGTTGCGCGTGACATCGACCCAACCGCTGCGGAACGTGGAAATCGTATAGGCCGCGTACACACCCTGCGCAAGCATCAGCGCCAGCAGCGGCACCACGAAGCGCGCGCGACCGCCCGCCGCGAGCGAGGTGAGCGGCACCAGGTATTTGAAGACGGCGGCCAGGCCCAGGCCCACCGCCAACGTGACGCCCAGCAGCACCTGCAGGTTGTCGAGAATCAGGCGGCGGCTCGCGGCGGCATCCTTTGCCACGGACAACACCACGGCGCCGACGGTCTTGCCCGCGGGGCCAGCCAGCGGCACGGCCAGCGTCACCGCGTTGTCGCCCACGGCCATCAATGCGCCGGAGGGGCGGCGCGTTGCGCCCGCGTCGCGACCGCCGCCCGCTTCCAGGGCCTTGGCGAGCCCCACGGCGTCCTCGGGCAGATCGCCCTGCATCGCAAGCGTCTGGCCATCGGCCAGCAGCACCGCCGCGCCGCGCAGATCGCGCGAGCCCGACACGCTGTCGCGCAGCGCATCGCGCAGGCCGAAATACTGCTCGAGGGGCTTGCCCAGCCGCAATCCAATTTCGATGTTGCCCGCCGCGCGGCGGGCGATGACTTCGACGCGGTCGGCGGTGGTGTCCACCACCAGCCGGTTCAGCGCCGACAGGCTCAGTGCGCCGATGAGCGCCTGCGCCAGCAGCAGCACGGCCAGGCAGGCCAACGTGACTTCCAGCACCGGGCGGCGTTTCAAACCCTCCAGCACGAATTGAATTGGTTCGCTACGCATGGGACCGGAGCACCGCAAAGTATTTACACACGGGCACCAATGGTATTTACAATTAATGCAAATTGCATCTTTTTTCACACCGTCTCCCACACCGCCCACCACCGCCTCCATGCCGTTCCGGTCGCTGCGTAGCAAGATTTTTTTATTGGTCGTGGCGCTACTCGTGGCGATAGCCGCGTTCGTCATGCTCACCACGCAGCGCAACGTAACGCGCACGGTGATGAACAGCGAACGCCACGCCGTCAGCAACGTGATGGAGCTGGTCCTGCACGACGCCGAGGCGCGCTGGGGCGCGCTGCTGACCGACAAGATTTCCACCGTGCGCAACGGGCGCAGGCAACTGATGCAGACCGGCACCGTGGTGGCGGCCGCGCTCAGTTCCTACGCCGACATGGCCGAGCGCGGCCTGATGACGCCGGGCGCGGCCAAAGGCATGGCGCGCGCGTGGATCAACCGGCTCAAGCTCGACGACCGCCGCTACGCCTTCGTCTACGATGCCGATTTCCAGGTGCTGGCCAGCGGCAATTCCGAGATGATCGACCGCGACCTATCCGACGTGTCGGACTTCAAGAACCGCCCGCTGGCCCAGGCGCTCTATGAAGAAAGCCGCACCTCCGGCTACGGCTTTGCCATCTATCGCTGGCCGCCCACCGCGCAGCGCGAAGACACCGAAACGCGCTACGCCTACTTTGGCTACTTCCGTCCTTGGAACTGGGTGTTCGCCATCACCGACAGCGCGCACGACGTCATCGAGCAGATCCAGACGCGGCGCGAGCAGATGGAAAGCTCCGTGCGCGGCACGCTGTCGCGGCTGACGCTGGCGCAGTCCGGGTTCATCTTCATCGCATCGGACGACGGCAGGATGATCGTGCCGCTGCCGGAAAAACAGGCCGGCCTGCTGGACGCAAAGGATCCGCAGGGCCAGACGCTGCGCGACCTGCTGGCGGCGCAGAAAGGCAGCGACGCGCTGCAGAGCCTGTCGTTCGATGGCGGCGGGGGGCCGTGGCGGATTGATAGCGCGCGCTTCGCGCCGCTGGGCTGGACGCTGGTGGCGGCCGTGCCCGAAAGCGACCTGACCGCGCCCGCGCGGGAACTCCTGAACCGGCAGGCCCTGATCTTCGTCGGCATGCTGCTGGTCGCGCTGGTCTGCGCATGGCTGATGGCGGCGCGCATCGTGCGGCCCTTGGAAACGCTGACCCGCTATGCGCGCCTGCTGCCCGAGCAAGACCTGACCGCCGCTTCCAGCGTGCCGGCGAACATCGCCGCCCTGCCCGGCCGCCACAAGGATGAAGTCGGCCGCCTGGCCGCCTCGTTTCTTTTCATGGACCACAAGCTGCGCGAAAACGTCGCGCGCCTGATGCGCGAGACCACGGCGCGCGAACGTTTCGAAAGCGAGCTGAACATCGCCCGCGCCATCCAGCTGGGCCTGTTGCCGGTGCCGCTGTCCAACGCGATCCGCGAGCAGGTCGACCTGAACGCCGTGATGCTGCCCGCCAAGGAAGTGGGCGGCGACCTCTACGATTACTTCACATTGGCGGACGGCCGGCTGTGCCTGGCGATCGGCGACGTGTCCGACAAGGGCGTGCCGGCGGCTCTCTTCATGGCCGTCACGCGCACGCTGATCCGCGCGACCGCCGAGGACGAGTCGGACCCGGCGCTGATGATGCAGAAGATCAACAACCGCCTGTCCGAAAACAATCCCAACATGATGTTCGTCACGCTGCTGCTGGGCGTGCTGGATCTGGACACGGGCGAACTCCAATGGGCCAACGCGGGCCATCTGGCGCCCGTCGTGGTGGGCGCGGACGGCGTGGTGCGGCTGCTGGAGGGACGCAGCGGTCCGGCCTGCGGCGTGCAGGAGGACCTCGAATACCGCAGCCTGTCCGCCGTCATCGCGCCCGGCGAGATGCTGGTGGGCTACACCGACGGCGTCACCGAAGCCGTGAACCCGAACGACGACCAGTATGGCGATCCGCGCCTGCTGGCCGTGCTGTCCAATCCGCCCGTTGCCGCGGCCAGCCTGGCCAAGCGTCTGCTTGAAGACGTCCAGGCCTTTGCCGATGGCGCGGAACAATCCGATGACATCACATTGATTGTGATCCGCCGCCCATGAAGAACTCGTTGTCCACCCTGATGCTCTGCGCGGCCCTCGTGGCGCCCGCCACGGGCACGGCGCAGGCGGCCCCGGCCACTGCCTCCTCCGCGGCGCCGGCCGCGGCCCAGGTATTTCCCACCAAGCCCACGCCGCGCCCCGACGGCAAGAAGTGGCGCATCGGCTATTTCGAGAGCGGCGACTACAGCGAATACCCCCGCACCCTGCGCGTGACCGTCGAGGGCCTGCAGAAGCTGGGCTGGATCACCGTGCCCGCCATTCCCGAGGGCCTGAACGGCGAACAGATGTGGGCCTTCCTGGCGGAAAACGCCCGCAGCGACACGCTGGAGTTCGTGCGCGACGCCTGGTGGCAGCCGGGCAATTTCGACGCGGCCCGCCGGCCCGCGGTGCGCGAAGCCATCCGGCAGCGCCTGGCCGACAAGCACGACCTGGACCTCATCATCGCGATGGGCACCTGGGCGGGGCAGGACATGGCCAGCATGGGCGCGCCCGTGCCGACCGTCGTGGGCTCGACCAGCGACGCCATCGGCGCACGCATCACGCGCTCGGCGCAGGACAGCGGACTGGACAACCTGCACGCGCGCGTACAGCCGGAACGCTATCAGCGGCAGGTGCGGCTATTCCATGAAATCGTGCCGTTCAAGCGACTGGGGCTCGTCTATGAAGACAGTCCGGAGGGCCGCACCTACAGCGCGGTCGAGGCCGTGGAGCAAGTTGCGCGCGAGCAGGGCTTCGAGGTGCTGACCTGCAACGCCCCGTCCAACGGCATCGCCGCCGAAGCCGCCACCCGCAACGCGGTCGAGTGCTATGCGAAGCTCGCGCCGCAGGTCGACGCCGTATACGTCACCGTGCACCGCGGCGTGACGCCGGCGTCCGTCGACACGATCGCCGAGATCCTGCGCCAGGCCCGCGTGCCCAGCTTCTCGATGCTGGGGTCGGAGGAGGTCAAGCACGGCCTGCTCCTCAGTTTGGCCCAGGCGGATTATTCTTACGTAGGCTTGTTCTACGCCGAGACGATGGCGCGGATCTTCAACGGCGCCAAGCCGCGCGAGCTCTCGCAGGTGTGGATCGACCCGGCCAAGATCGCGCTCAACCTGGAGACCGCGCGCGTCATTGGTTTTGATCCGCCCGTGGACATCCTGCTGGCGGCCGACGAGGTCTACGAGGCGCAGTCGTCACGCAATAGTCAGTAACTGTTTGAGGTAACGCCATGTATCGCCCACCGCCTCGCCACGGCGCGACGGTGGGATGGAATAAAATGGGGAACGCATCACGGCCGTGGAACTAAAGCGGCGCCTGGGTTACTCAAGCTCAGGAGCTACCAGACCTCTCTCGGGCCCGATACAGGACACGCCGGATTTTTTGGCTGCATGACAATTTCATCGGTTACCCCTTCGTCGCCATTCGTCTCCCTGGACGCCTTCGCCAAAGCCGCGGAAAGCGCCCCGGACATCTACGTCGATATCTCCGGCGAAAAGCTGCAGGTGCTGGGTATGGGCACGACGCCCAGCGGCCGCAGCGTGGCCTGGGTGGCGCAGGACGTCGACACGACAGCGATGTTCGCCCAGGCCCTGGCCCAGAGCTACGGCCAAGGCATCGCCAGCGCGGTCTCGCGCGAACTCGGCCTGGATTCGAACCCCGGCAAGCCGCTGTCGTCCCGCACCGTCGCGGCTGCGCTGGACATGGCAGAAACCTCCAGCCACGCCCTGTCCGGCGTGGATTTCATGACGCGTCTGGCGACCTCGGCCACGGGCAACACGCCCGTCTTCCAGCAGGCCTGCGGCGATGCGGGCGTCTCGCCGGCCAGCCTGGATGCCGCCCGCCGCAGCGCGTTGGACGACGCCATGCAGGCGCGCTTCGAGGCGGCCGCCCGCTCGGGCGAGAGCCCCGTTTCCCTTCCCACCGCAGCTGGCTGGCTGCGCGAGCTGCTCAAGGCCGGCTAGTTTTCGCCTGCCGGAATATTCTCCCGACCATTTACGTGTGTTTACATTTCCGGGCCGAAAAACCGGACTTTTGCCTCAATATTTCAAGTTTCGAAATATTGTGACGTCACTAAGCTGCGATAATTCGCCACACAAGTAGTAATTTGTAGCTTCGGCTCGTTTCCCTCCTTCATCCATGACCAATCCGAGCGATTGCACGCCGGCTTCTCCGGAAGCGGACATGACGCATCTTCGCCCAGACGGCGAAGGCGCGGGCTGGGATTCGGGCGACGAATATCTGCTGCGCGACCTGGTGCGTGAGCACTCCAACCGCCTGCAGCGCTTCATCATCAAGCACATCGGCAACACCACCGAGGCCGAGGACCTGGCCCAGCAGGCATTTGTCGAGGCGGCCCGCTCCCTGCGCAGCTTCCGCGGCGAATCGCAACTTTCCTCCTGGCTGTACGGCATTGCGCTGAACCTCGTGCGCAACCACCTGTCGCGCGCCCCGGAGCGCCGCCACGATTTCGTCAGCGACAGCGTGCTGCAGGACCAGGCGTCCACCGAGCTGTCGCCCGACCGCGTGCTCGAGCAGAACCAGACCATGGCGCTGCTGCAGGAATCGCTGGACGAATTGCCCGAGAACATGCGCGACATCCTGCTCATGGTGGGGCTGGACGACATCTCGTATGAAGAAGCGGCCGCGCTGCTGACCGTGCCCATCGGCACGGTGCGCAGCCGACTGTCGCGCGCGCGCTCGGCGCTGCGCGAGAAGATGGCCCAGAAGGGCCTGCGCCTGGACGACTGAAACCGTCGTCGCAGGCGCCCCGCGTTACGGCGCCCTGCCCGTGCCCGGCGCGGCCACCGGTTCCACCTGGATCACCGGCCCTTGCATCGCCTTGGACTGCCCCTGCAGGACGGGCTGCGCCACGGGCGCGTTCAACATCCATTCCGACACGCGCAGCGGCCCGCTGAGCTTGCCGTGCACCTCCGGCGCCGGCCCGAAACGCACCCGCGTGCGCTGGCCCTGCACCAGATCCAGATACTGGCCCGGCGTCATGCCCGCCCCCGCGCCCCACGTCGCGTCCAGCATCGGCGGCGTGGGCGCCAGGCCGGGCTGCGCCATGGCCTCGCCATTGACGGCGACGACCTTCGGCCGGATGAGGAACAGGCGCTCGCGGCGCTGAACCGTCTTGGACTTGTTCGAAAAGAAGATGCCCAGCCCGGGGATGTCGCCCAGGAATGGCACCTTGTCGACCTGCTCTGAATCCTGGCTGCTGTTGTAGCCGCCGATCAGCAGCGTCTGGTCGTCGCCCACCACGGCCAGCGTGCTGATGTTGCTCTTGCGCACGGTGGGCAGGCCGTCGATCTGGCGTTCCTCCTGGATGCGGCCGTCTTCGATATCGACCGTCAGCTCGACGCGCGCGCCTTCGCGCGATTCGATATAGCGCGGCGTCACGCGCAGGGACGTGCCCACCGTGATGGGCGTCACCGTCGCCACGCGCTCGCCGCGCGTCTGGATGTAGAACGTGTCCGACAGGTCGATCATGGCGCCCAGGTTGTCCGCCGTCAGGATCGAGGGCTGCGACAGGATGTTGGCCTGCCCCTTGGTCTGCAACGCGCGCAGCCGCGCCACCAGGTTCGATCCCACGCTGACGCCGATCGTGCCTGGCGACAGGCCCGCCGCGCTGTCCACGGGCAGCCCGCCGCTGGGTGCAAGCGCCAGGTTGCCATAGCCGAAGCTCGTGGTGCCGGCGCGCGCGCCCCAGTTCACGCCCAACTCGTTGACCAGATCCGAGTTCACGTCCACGATCATCGCCTCGATCTCGACCAGCGTGCTCGGCAGGTCGAGCTGTTCGATCAGGCTGCGGTAGATCGGGATGCGATCCGGGATGTCCTGCACGATGATGGCATTGAGCCGTGCATCGGCCTGCACCGTCGGCTCGCGCAGGCGCAGGCCGGGCTTGCCCGCCGGGGCCGGCTGGCCATTGGCCGCCGCGACCGTGGGCGCGCTGTCGGCGGCCGGACCGCCGTCGACCTGCGGGAACAACGGCGGGCTGTCGCGCAGCGGCGCGGCAATGGCGGCGAGCGTTTCATTGTTGTTGCCGCCGCCCCCGCCCGTGATGAGATTGCGCAGCACCGTCGACAGGCCCGGCGTCACCACCTTCTGATCGCGGTAGCTGATGGTGCGGTCGTTCACCGAGGCGTGCTTCAGCCGGAACACCGCCACCTGCTGGCCGCCCGCGCCCATGGGCAGGGCCGCCACGGTGCGTTCCACCAGGTCGACATAGCCGGGCGGGCCGGACACCAGGGCAATGCCCTGATCCGGCAGTTCGCCCCAGCCAAACCGCGGGTCCAGGATGCCCAACTGCTGCAGGGCCTGGCGCAAGGCGCTGATGGAGCTGCCCATCGCGCTGACCGAGCGCGTCTTCATGTCGTTGGTGCGGCTGACGAACAGGGTGCCTGCGTAGACGAACCAGTTAAAGCCATACACGCCGCCCAGGCGGTCCAGGAACTCGGTGGGCGAGTTCGCGTTGAACTTGCCGTTGACGGTGCCCGTGACATTGGGGCCCATCTGCAGCGACAGGCTGAACCCGCCCGCGAACTCGCGCAGCAGCGACTGCAGGCTTTCGTCGCGCGCGTAGTAGCTGTAAGGCACGTTGGCCCAGTTCGGCGCGGGCATGGCTGCGCCGCTTACACCCAGCGACAGCGCCGTCGCCAGAATCATCCGCTTGAACACACTCTCTCCTCGGGTAAAAGTCCCCGTCTGCTTCTTCATGCCAGCCGCCGCACCGCGCCCGCCCAGAAGGACAGGGCATTGGCGAACGCGCCGACCGCTTCGTCCAGCGCCAAAGGGCTGCTGTCCGGGCTCAATGTCTGCTGCAGCCACAGGGTGCGCCCCTGCGGGTCGATCACGCACGCGGCCGCATGGCGGCTCAGCATGCCCGCCGCCAGCGTGCCGATCTCGCGCACCAGTTCGTCGCGTGCGGGGCCCTGCTCGGGCATGGCGCACAAGCGCGAGGTCATCGCCAGCCAGCCGTTCGGCGCGGGGTGCAGGTGGATGCGGAACGTATCGTCGACCACCATCGTGAACCGGCCGTCGGCACGAGTGGGCAACGGCAGGCCGTGGCGGCCGACATAGGCGGAAATCAGGGGATGGACGGGACTCATGGCTGTGATTCCGGATTGGCGGCCAACTTGCGCACCAGCCGCAACACTTCGGCGACGGGCTCGATCAGCTCGCTGGGGATGTACTGGTCGGCGTGCGCGGTGGCCATCAGGGCGCGCGCCAACGGAATGTTCTGCATGACGGGCACGCCCGCTTCGCGCGCGGCCTTCATCATCTGTTCGGCCAGCGCGCCCTCGCCCTTGGCCAGCACCATCGGCAGCGGCGTCTTGTCGGGCTCGTAGTAGAGCGCTATCGCCAGGTGCGTGGGGTTGGTCACCACCACCGAGGCCTTGCGCGCGCTCGAGACCGCGCCGTGCATCACCATTTCCTGGTGCAGATGCTTGCGCTTGTGCTTGATGTGGGGGTCGCCCTCCATCTCCTTGAATTCCTGCTTGATGTCTTCCTTGCTCATCATCAGCCCCTTGCGGTACTGCATGCGTTGCCAGACGAAATCGGCCAGCGAGATCACCACGTAGGCAAACGCGATGTTCACCACCAGCGTGCGCATCATCCCTCCCACGCCCGCTTCCAGGCCGGCCAGGCCGCTATGCGGCACCGCCATCAGCTCCGGAAGAGCATCGCGCACAACCAGGGTCACCAATACGGAGAGAAACGCGATCTTGATGATGGATTTCAGCAGCTCGACCAGATTCTTCTTGGAGAAAATGTTCTTCAGGTTCTCCATCACGTTCAGCTTCTTGCCCGAGGGCTTGAGCTTTTCGAAGGCGAACACCACGCCGACCTGCAGGAATTCCGAGAACATCCCCACGATCAGCACGATCAGCACGAACGGCAGCACCAGCGCCACGGCCTCGCGCAGCGCGGCGTCCAGGGCGACCGGCAGCGCCTGCTCGAAGGGCAAGCCGACAAGGGTCGAAGGAATCAGGATCAGGCGCCCCAGCGATTCGACGATGCCATGCGCATTGCCCAGCATGTAACCGAAGAGCGCCAGCACCAGCAGCGTCTGCGTGAAGTCCTTGCTGTGCGCGACATCGCCCTTCTGGCGCGCGTCGCGCAGCTTTTTGCTGGTTGGCTGTTCTGTCTTTTCGCCGCTCATGGCGCCCGCCACTGGTTGTCCAGAAACGGCAGGGCCGATCCGATCTGGCCGGTAGCCTCGCCGGCGTACTCGAACAGCGTGCTCATGTAGAGCACCAGCACCAGCAGGGCGAGCGCGCTCTTGATCGGCATGGCCAGGAAGAACACCTGCAGCTGCGGCGCGAAGCGGCTCACCAGCGCCAGGCCCACTTCCGCCAGGAACATCGCCACGATGGCGGGCGCGGCGAACAGCAGCGTCAGGCGCAGGAAGCGGCCAAGCTGGTCCAGCATCAGCGGAATGCTTTCCTGGCGCAGCGTGGGCGTCCAGTCCCACAGGTCCCACAGCCGGAAGCTGTCGTAGAGCATCGTGAGCATCAGGGTGAAGCCGCCGCCCACCAGGAAGAACACCATGAACGCCTGGTTAAAGAGGATGCCCATGGGCGAGGAATCGTTGCCGGTGGCCGGATTGATCGTGGCGCCCAGGCTCGCGCCCCGCTGGTTGTCCACCACGAAGCCGACCGCCTCGAATATCCAGAACGGTATGGCCACCAGAAAGCCCATGACCATGCCGACGAACACTTCCTTGACCACGATCAGCGCGATCTCCACCGTGCCCAGGTCCATCGCCGCGTAGCGGGGCGCGAGCGCGGGCACCAGCACGATGCCGATCGCCGCGCCCAGCGCGTAGCGCAGCATGCCGGGCAGGAGCTGCCGGTTAAAGAGCGGCAGCATCGCGCACAGCGCCAGGATCCGGGGCTGCGTCATCGCGAGCGTGCCCAGGAAAACCTTTGCTTCAGCGTAGGTGATGCCGGAGATCATCGGTCTGCGTCGCCCCTAGTGGATCTTGTAGAAGAGGTCGAACACGGAGATCGTGAAGTTGTACAGCTCGGCGCTGAGCCAGCGCGCCGTCAGCAGGATCGTGGCGAACACCGCGATCAGCTTCACGGCGAACGACAGCGTCTGCTCCTGGATCTGCGTCAGCGCCTGGAACAGCGAGAACAGCGTGCCGACGATGGCCGCCACCGCGATCGGCGGCAGCGACAGCCACAGCACCAGGTACAGCGCCTGGGTCATGTAGGAAACGAGGTCGACGGTGCCCATGTCGCGCTCAACCGTAGGAAAGGACCAGACCCTGGATCAGGCGCGTCCAGCCGTCGACCATGACGAACAGGAAGAGCTTCAGGGGCATGGAGATCGTGACGGGCGAAACCATCATCATCCCCATCGCCAGCAGGATGTTGGACACGATGAGGTCGATGATGACGAACGGCAGATACAGCAGGAACCCGATCTGGAAGGCCGCCGTCAGCTCGGAGACCAGGAAGGACGGGATCAGCACCAGCAGGTCGTCTTCCTTCAGGTTGCGCGCGGCCTGCTCGCCCCACAACTGGCGCGCGGTGCGCACGAAGAAATCGCGCTGGTCCGGGCGGCTGTTCTTCATCATGAAGGCGCGCATGGGTTCCGCGCCGCGCGCGACCGCCTCCATGATGCCTTCCAGACGGTCGGGCGTCGCGGCGCCGGGCGTCGCGGCGCCGGGCGTCGTCATGGCGGGCGGCGCGCGCAGCTCGTCGCCGATCTGCATGACCACCGGCCCCATCACGTACGCGGACAGGATCAGCGCCAGCCCGTACAGCGCCATGTTCGGCGGCACCTGCTGCACGCCCAGCGCATTGCGCACGAGCGTGAGCACCACCGCGATCTTCAGGAACGAGGTCGTCATCACCGCGGCCAGCGGCACCAGCGCCAGCAGCGCCAGGACGACCGCAAGGCTGATCGGGTCCACACCGCTGCTCATGCGCCCGCCTTGCCCACGCTGCGCAGCGTCACGCCGATCCGGCCGTCGATCTCGACCAGCTCGGCCGTGCCCAGCAACGCGCCGTTGGCGCGCACGATCACGGGGCCGTCGGCCAGCGGGCGTTCCAGGTCGAAGGTCTCGCCGGGCTGGAGCTGGCGCAGCTCGCCCAGCGTGAGAAGGCGCTCGCCCAGTTCGAACGTCAAGCGCACGGGAATGGCGTCGATATCGAAAGGCGTCTGCGCGCCGGTCTCGGCGTCGGCCGGCGATTGCGGCGTCTCGGTCATAAGGGAAGTCCAGGCTTGGGTAACGAGATAGGAGGATTGTTCGGGGCGCACGCGCAGGCCTTGCGCGCCGACCGCGAGCCACAGTTCGCCTTCCGGCGTCACCAGGTATTGGTCCAGGAAGATCGTGTCGCGCGCTTGCAGGCCGCGCAGCTCGGCGGCGGGCATGTCGGTCCAGCCAAGCCTGGCGCTCACGCGCACGGGCACCGCGTCCACCGCCATGCCGTTGTCGGCCGGCGCGGCGGCGCTGACCAGCCCGGCCAGCAGCATGAGGCCCAGGCCGTCCGCTTCCAGGCAGGCGTACACGGTGTCGCCATTGGCGGGGTTGCGCGCGGTGAGCGTCCACGCCTGCGGCAGCGGCGCCGGACCGGCTTGCAGCGCGACGACGCGCGCCGGTCCGCCCGGCGATGCGGCGCTCAACGCCGCCATGGCTTCCGCCAGCAGGCCTTCGATGGCGGTCGCGGCCAGCGCGGGCGGCAAGGGACCCGTGTCCAGATCCGGAAAGCGGGCCGCGAGCCAGGCCTGCGCGGCCGTGGGCGGCAGCCCCACGCGCAGGCGCGCGCCGGCCCATTCCAGGTCGGCGGACAGGGTTGCGGACTGGCGCACGGCGTCCGGCACGCCAGGCGTGAAGCCCAGGCGCCAGGCGGCGGGCTCGGCCTGCGTCCCCTCCGGCGGCGCCAGCACGACGCGCAGGTCGGCGCCGTGACGGGCGATGAGCGTGCGAGCGCGCGCCTCATTGGCGCTCAGGCGCGGCAGCGGAAGGGAGGAAAAAGCGGAATGCAAACTGGGGGTCATGGGAAATCAGCAATAGTCAGCAGCGCGGCCCGGGGGCCTCGGTCTCTGCGAGGCGGGGGTCTTCCGGGTCGTCCGTGCTCACGCGCACGCGGGTCGGCCGGTCCAGGCTCTGGGCAAGCTGCGCCGCCAGCTCGGGCGCCATCGCGCAGGCCCGCTCGCGCGAGCGTTCATTGGCGCAGACGAAATCGGCCACCACGCGCCCTTCGTCCTCATACACCGACACGCTGACGCCCGGCAGCACATCGTCTTTCAGCTCCACGCGGACTTGGCGGCGGCCCTGGCTGCCATCGGCCACCAGCAATTGGCCGGCGGTCTCGCCCAGCGCCTGGACCAGCGCGTCGGATGCGCCGTCCGCGCCCGCGGCGGCGGCAGCCGCGCCAGCGCCGAACAGCGAGAACGGGGATGCCGCCGCGGCAGGCGCGGGCGGCGCGTCGGCGTCGCCCTGCGACATGGCCTGCTCGAACGCCTGGCGGTCGGCGTCGCTCGCCTGCCGTCCGGCCGCCTGGCCGTCCGAATGCGCCGCGTTGCGCGTGCCCTGTGAAATGGCCGTTTCCAGGCCGATGCGTCGGTCGATGCTCATGCCGGCTCGAACTCCTCGTGCTGCTCCCAATCCTCGCGGTCGCGCGAGACGGATGCGGCCTCTTCCATTTCCAGGTCTTCTTTCTGCTCCAGCGCCTTCAGATGCTCGTCCAGATGGATGCGCGCCAACTCCACGAACTTGCCCGTGAGCCGCACTGCCTGCTGATGCTGCTGGCGGCTGGCGGCCAGCGCCTCGCTTTCCTGTTCGAGCAGCCGTTCGGCAGCCTCCAGCGCCTGCTGCCGCTGGCGCTCTTCCTCGCGCAGCGCGGCCACGTCCTGCAACACGCTTTCGATGTCCCGCACGCGCACCACGCGGCTGCAGAGGTCGCCGTACAGGGCCCGCTCGCGCCGTTCGGCCTCGACCCGGAAGGTCGCGAGCGCGGCTTGCGAGCCGCGCCGGGCGGCGTCCGCCTCCGCGTGGCGCAGGCGCTGCCGCGACACGGCGATCTCGGCCTGCCCTTCGCGAAAACGCTTGATGGCCAGGAGTTCATCGAAGACGCTCATCCTGCCCCCACAATCTCGGTCATGCGCGCCAGCGCCTCGGGCAAGGCCGTGCGTTCGTCCGTGCGCTGCTTCAGGAAGCTGTTGATCGCGCCGATCTTGTCGATGGCCTCGTCCGTGACGGCGTCGCCGCCGCGCTTGTATTCCCCGATCTTCACCAGCAGTTCCACTTCCTGGTACTTGGCCATCAGCTCGCGCAGCCGTCCCGCCGCCCGCTTGTGCTCGGGCGTGATCACGGCGTTCATCACGCGGCTGGCGGACGCCAGCACGTCGATCGCGGGATAGTGGTTCGCCGCGCCCAGCTTGCGCGACAGCACGATGTGGCCGTCCAGGATGGAGCGCGTTTCGTCCGCGATGGGCTCGGTCATGTCGTCGCCTTCGACCAGCACGGTGTACAGCGCCGTGATGGAGCCATGCTCGTTCATGCCGGCGCGCTCCATCAGCTTGGGCAAGGTCGCGAATACCGACGGCGGATAGCCGCGGCGCGTCGGGGGCTCGCCCGCCGCCAGGCCGATCTCGCGCTGCGCGCGCGCAAAGCGGGTCACCGAATCCATCAGGAACAGCACGCGCTTGCCCTGGTCGCGGAAGTATTCGGCGATGGCCGTGGCCACATAGGCGGCCTTGGCCCGCTCCATCGACGACTTGTCGCTGGTCGCGCACACGATCACGCTCTTGCGGCGGCCTTCGCGGCCCAGTTCATGCTCCAGGAACTCACGCACCTCGCGCCCGCGTTCGCCGATCAGCGCCACCACCGTCACGTCCACGTCCGCGCCCTTGACCAGCATGCCCATGAGCGTGGACTTGCCGCCGCCGGCCGCGGCGAAGATCCCCATGCGCTGGCCTTCGCCGCAAGTCAGCACGCCGTCCAGCGCACGCACGCCCAGCGCCAGCGGCTCGGAGATGATGCGGCGCTTGAGCGGGTCCGGCGCCTCGGCGAAAACGGGATAGAACTTGCTGGCCTCCAGCGGTCCCAGTTCGGCCTCGTCCAGCGGGCGGCCCAGCCCGTCCAGCACGCGGCCCAGCAGGCCCGGCCCGACCGGCACCATGTGCGCGCGACCGGTGGGAATGACCTCGGTGGCCGTCGAAATTCCGTACATGTCGCCGATGGGCGTGAGCAGCGCCGCATCGCGCGCAAAGCCCACCACCTCGCCCTTCATTTCGAAGTTCTCGCCGGGATTGCGCAGGATGCAGACCTCGCCCACCTTCACGGTGGGCACCACGGCCTTGATGATGGTGCCGATCACCTGCGTGACCCGGCCCTTGATGCGCAGGGTCGGCGTGTCCTGCAGCGCCAGCCCCATCATTTCGGCGATGTAGTCGAACTGGCGCATGGCTAGATCCGGCTGCCCAGCGTGCGCTGGAAGGCCTGCCGCAGCGCCTGGATCTGGCCTTCCAGGCTGGCCTCGACCATCCCGATCTCGCTTTCGAGGATGCAGGCGCCCCGCGCCAGGCGTCCGTCGGCCAGGATGTCCAGGTAGCCCACCCCCGGATAGGCGGCCAGCAGATCGTTGATCTGCTCGCGCACGGTGTCGACTTCCGCGGGGTTCAGCCGCAGCGTCATCTGCTTCTGGTTGCGCACCACGGCCAGCGCGTTGCGCACCACCACCATGACCTTCTCGCGGTCATCGAAGCCGTCCACGACCTTGCGCACCGCGGCCATCACCAGCTCCACCATTTCATTCTCGACGCCGGCGAAGTACTCCACGGTGCGGCCGACGGTTTCGATCATCTTCTCGGCCTGGTCCAGCAGGGCCGATTCGCGCCCCTCTTCGTAGCCGCGCCGGCTTTCGGCATCGAAGGCGGCCTGCGCGCCGCTGAGGATGGCGTCCGCCTGCTCGCGCGCCTGCGCCAACAGCGCCTCGGCGTCGGCCCATGCGGCCTGGTCCGCCGCACGCAGCACGCGCGCGCCGGGGTCGATCCGTCCGGCCAGGGCGCGGGGCGTCAGCGCAGCGCGGGGAATGAGGAATGCCATACAGGGTCCGTATTCTTCAGTATCGCCAGCCCGAGCGACAGCGCTTCAGGGGCAGGCAGGGGAGCGTCCGCTTGCGGCAGCTCCGGCAGTTTCAACTCGGCGCGCAGCACCACCTGCGGGCCCGCGCCGCTCAGCGCGGCGCGTAGCGCCGCCTGTCCCAGCGTTTCCACGGCGTCGGCCGCCCGTTCGACCGGCCACGCGGCGCTTTCCGCAATGCCGGCATGCAGCCCGCCCGCCGTGCGGCGCGTGAACGCCATCAGGTCGTCGCCCAGGCGTTCGATCAGCAGCCGGACCTCGTCGCCCGCGATGGCGCGTCGCAGGCGCGGTCCGCACAGCGCGGCGCCCATGCGCCGGGCGCATTGCGCCAGCGCGTCGGGCGGCAGCAGCGCCAGCGCCAGCTCCGGCCGGCCGGGGTCGGCCGCAGGGCGATCCGCCAGGCCCAGCGTGCGCAGGATGTCGCGCGACCAATGCCGGTGCCACGACGCGGCGAGCGCGGGCGCGGCGTGCAGCGCCTGCAGCGCGGCCGGCGCGCCGAACGCGGCGTGGCGGCTCGGATGCAGGGTACGGCTGGGCAGCAGGTTGAACGCAACCAGCCTGCGATCCAGCCCGCTTGCCGCCAGCGTCATGACCCGCGCGCCTCGGCCGCGGGTTCGCGGCGCACGCGCACGCCCGCCGCCGGACGCCCATAGCGCCACAGCAGCGCGCCGATCGCGCCGGCCAGCCCCAGCACCAACAGCGCCAGCGCGACCAGCAGCACGGTCAGCGACGTGGCCGACCCTTCCGCGACCTCGAAGCCCAGCACCTGGCGCGTGGCCGCGGCGCCGGCCGCGGCGGCGGCCGACGGCTGCGCCGACACCAGCGCGATGGATACCCGGTCCTCGGTCAGGCCCGGGATGGCGTGGGTCACGAGCTTGCGGATCTGGGGCTGCAGGGCGTCCAGCGTATAGCCGGCCTGGTGCTTGATGAACACCGCGGCGGTGGACGGCGTGGTGTTCTCGCCCACGCCGCCGCGCTCCGGCAGCACCACGTGCACCCGGGCCGCCAGCACGCCGTCCATCTGGGACAGCGTGTTGGTCAATTCCTGCGACAGCGCATAGATATAGCGCGCGCGCTCTTCCATCGGCGAGGACACCAGGCCTTCCTTGCGGAAAATCTGGCCCATGCCGTCAAACCGTTCGCGGGGCAGCCCGCGCGCGCGCAGGATGTCGAGCGCGCGCGCCACCTGCTGCCCGTCGACGGAAATTGCCACGCCGGCCTTGGTGGTCGTCTTTTGCGCCGACAGTCCCGCGTCCAGCAGCACGGACAGGACCTCGTTCGCCTCGCTTTCGTTGGCGGCGGAAAACAACTCGACGCGCGAGCCGCACGCGGCCAGCACAAACAGCAGCGCCAGCGCCAGAAAGCGCAGGCGGCCCAACGCCGCCAGGACCGGCCCGCGCGCGACGGCGCCGGAAGACATGCTTGCAACGTATGGCATTACGACATCCTGACGAGCGAATCGATGTTCTGCGTGGTGCGCGACACAGCCTTGCTGACCATCTCGTAGTTCACCGACACCTGCAGCAGATCCGCCTGCAGGCGCATCATGTCGGCCACGTTGGGCTGGCTGCCCATGGCGTCCAGGCGGCCGGAGATGCCCTGCCACTTGTCGGCGTACTCCGTGGTGGTGGTGCGCAGGCTGGACAGGATCTGGTTGCCCAGCGTCTGCGGCGCGGCGTCCACGGGCGGCGCGAACGCCGTCTGCAACGCGGCCTGCAGCCCGGACAGCGGCGGCGCGGCGCCCGGCTCATCGACGGCCGGCGCGTTCATGACGGCGTTGAACCGTTCGGTGGCCAGTTGCGCCGGTGTCGTGGCCGGCGTGTTCAACACGGGCGGCAAGGCGGCCGAAAGCGCGGCGATTTCCATGTTCCCTAACTCCAGTGATCAAGTTGACGAGCGGCAGCGGCGCACATGTCAGGCGCCCTCCCGCGGCAGGCCGAGCAGGCCGCGCGCCAGCGTGGCGCCCTCGCCCTCGCCTTGCGCCACGGCTTCCAGCAGGCGCCGGCTTTCGCCGTTGCGGCCCGCAAGTTGCAACGCGAAGCCGCGCCAGGCATCGAGCAGCGCGCGCTCGCCCGGATCGGCAAGCACGGCCGACTCCAGCAGCGCGACGGCTTCCGGCGCACGCGCGGCGTTCATCCACGCGACCGCCAGGCCGATGAGCGGATAGGCGACTGCGGGCCGAAGGCGGCGCAGGGCCTTGAATATGGTCTCGGCGCGGGCTGCGTCGCCCGCGCCCGCGGCCAGGAAGCCGACCTCGGTCAGCAGTCTGGCATCGTCCGCCGCAAGCACAAAAGCCGTCTCCGGAGAGACGGCTTGGGCCGCGCCGGCGCGGGCCGGCGGGGTGGCGCTATCGTTCATGGTTCATGACGCGGCCTCGCGCGTGACAAGTTGTAGAAGCGCCGTCGCCCGCACCCGGACGTCCTCCGGCGTGTTCGGCGTGCACAGCAATTCCAGCGTGCGCCGCGCCCGGTCCATCTGGCGCATCGCCAGGTGGCATTCCGCGATGCGCAGGGCGGACGGCAACGCGTCGGGATGCAAGGTCAGGACCAGCGAATAGATGTTGATCGCCTCGTCGGCCCGGCCCAGCATCTGCAGGCACACGCCCAACCCGACCAGGTAGTGCTTGCGGGTCGGACCATACTGAGCCAGAAAGGCAAACATCGGCAGCGCCTGGGCATACTGTTCCTGCGCCACGTGGGCGTAGGCCAGCGCGTACACGACTTCGAGTTGCTCGGAAGTCAGCCGGCGGCTGGACGGCAGCGATTCCATGCCGCGATACAGCGCCTCGCCAAACTCACTGCGTTCAAATGCGGTGTCAGCCATTTCCAGTCCTTGCTGCGTATTCGATTGCCGGCCGGCGCCGGGTGCGACTATCGGTGCGTGGTTCATCAGACGGCCATCCGCTTGCCGATGTTCGCCGTGATCTGGGACATGCTGTCCGCCGTCCCGTTGATCATCTGCGACACCGTGCGCAAGCCCTCTTCCATCTGCTGGATCACCTTGGTGATCTCCTCGCGCGACTCTTCCATGCGGGCCTGCAGCTTGCGGGTGATGGCATCCAGCTCCTTCTTGTCGGCCTGGATGTTGTCCGCCTGGTTCTGGGTCTTGGCCACGTCCATCTTGATGGAGCCCTGCGCGATTTGCGTGGCCCCTTGCGTGATCTGGCCCACGGCGCCCACGATGCGCGCCGCCGTGCTGACCGAACTGGCGCCGGCGGTCACGGCGATGGTGACCACGCCCACGGCGATGGTCGCGGCCATGGCGAAAGCCATCGTGATCGCCATCGACGTCTTCTCGTTCGCGCCCGCCAGCTCGGCAATGCCGCCCGCCAGCCCGCCGATCAGCGAGGGTTCGATAAGCAGCATGGCGGGAGACGAAATCCCCACCAGGCCGGCGACGACCTTGCCGATGCGCTGGGCCGTCTCTTCGCTGACGCCGCAGGCTTGCAGGAACTTGCTGGCAATCGTGGTCATCAGGTTGCCCAGGCTGATCTCAGGCCCGCCGCACTCCTTCGACACCTGGTCCGCAAGCGCCACGGTGGAACCGATCAACGCCATCACCGCCAGGGCCAGCAGCGGTGCGCCCGCGCCGCCGGACGCCACGGTGCCTGCCGCCAGCACGCCCACCGCGATTGCCGAGAACACCAGCGCCGCGATCTTGCCGATCCAGCCGAAGATCTTGCCCAGCACGCCCTTGCGGTCGGCTTCCTCGCACTTCTTGACGTAGTCCTGGATCTTCTGAAGCTGCGCCTCGTTGTTCTTTTCCATCTTGGTGCGCGCAACCGACAGGCTCTCCTTGGCGCTCGCCACCTGGGCCTCGTCGGACTTGGAGCGGATGCTGCGCAGCAGGTCGATCATGTCGTTGGCCGAGAACGACTGCGGCGGCGGCTGCAGCGCGGGCGCGCCGTTCGCGTTGAACACGCCATCGCCGCCGCCAGCGGACGCGCTCTTGGCGCCGGGCAGCGTGCCCGCCATGCCCACGAAGGCATCGAGCAGCTCGCGGACCTTGGTGGCCCCCGCGGCGCCCTGGAGCCCGGACGCGTCCGTGCCCGGCATTGCGTCGCCGGCGGGCAGCGGGATGCCGGCGCCGACGTTGGGCGAATTGGAAGAGATGGAGCTCATGTCGAAATCCTCTACGGCGCGCAGGCTCAGATGTTGCGGGCGATGCCGCGGTTGGTTTCCATGCGGGACTGCTCGATCGCGCCGAGCTTTTCGCGCACGTCGCGGATCACGTCCATCATCTGCTGGGCCAATTCCGAGGCCTGCTGGGTGCCGGATTCGTGCACCTTGGCCTGCGCTTCCAACTCGGCCTTCTTCGCATCGTGCTCGGCGGCCTTGCGCTCCTGGCTCGCGTTCACCATGGAGCCGATGCCGCTTGCGATGCCCGAGAGGCCGCCGCCCATGTCGGACTGCTTCTTCGCCTGCGACTCGGCGAACTGCCCCCCGGCGGCCAGCGTGCGGCCCTGCATGATGCCCGAGCCCACCTGCGCCAGGCCGCCCGCAATCTGGAACGCCCCGGCCGTCATGGCGCCGATCATGCGGTCCTGCGCGGCGTTGCGGATTTCCTGGGCGGCGCTCTTGAGCGTGTTGACCTGGGCCGTCATTTCGGCCTGGCGGACTTCGCGCGCCGAGGTCCGCATGGTTTGCGCCAATTGCTGGAACAGCGCCATGAAGGCATACAGATCCATCTGCACGTCCTGCTCGCCGAACGCGGAGAGCTGGCTCAGCGTGGCCGACACATCGGCGCCAAGCTTGCCCTCGGGCGCCGGAAGGTCCCGCGTCGCGCCGTTGGATCCTTGCAGCAGCGTGTCCGACATGGCCGCGAGCTGCGCGGCCAGGGCGGCCGTGTCGCCCGGCCCCTGGAGCGCCGCGAGCTCGGCCATCAGCTTCTGCTTGATCGCGTCGGTTTCCGCGTTGAGCTGCTTGGCGTTGCCGCCGAGGTTCTTGATCAGGTCGGACGGCGCCGACTTGGTCAGGTCTTCAAGATTGCGCGGCGGCAAGGCGCCACCGCCGCCTGGGGGAATGCTCGTCATGGAATGGCTCCAGTTTCAGCGTCCGGCGCCTTCGGGCGCCGACAAAGTTCAGGCTTGCGGATTTGCCAAGGCGCGGCGCAAGACCTCCGCGCGGGCGGCCAGCGTCGCGTGCTGCGCATCGCCGTCGCACATTTCGGCGACGGCATCCAGCGCCTCGATGGCCTCATCGCGCCGCCCCATCTCGACCAGCGACTCGGCGCTGTGGTACAGCGGCGCGGGGTCCAGCGGATTGGTGGCGATGGCCGGCAGGTACTGGCGCATGGCGTCCTCGTGCCGTCCCAGCATCTTGCTGGCCGCGGCAAGCGCCAGGCCGAATCGCGGCTGCGTGTGGTCGTAGGACACCAGCGCCGAAAACACCTTGAAGGCTTCGCTGTAGCGCTGCTGTTCATACAGCGAATAGCCCAGCGCGTACATCGCCTCCAGTTCGGCGGGCGTCAGGCCCAGCACGTCGCCAAGCTTGCCGCCCTCGCGCAGGTAGCTGGCCAGGCCGCCCGTGGCCTCTTCCATGGCCGCGGCCACGTTCTCGGCCAGCGCCGCGTTTTCTTTGGCGTCCAGACTCATGTCGCTCTCCTCGTTCCCCTGCGCCCTGGCGTCATCACACCATCGGACGCATTTTCTTCACGCCGCCGGTCGGCGCGGCGGCAAAGCTCAGGCGCGCCATTTCCTGGGCGACTTCGCTCTCGATGGCTTCCATGTCCTGGCGGAACAGCGCCTCTGCCTCGGCTTTTTCCTTCGGGCCCAGGCGCTCGGCCGTCACGGCGCGGACCTTTTCCGGATCGAGCCCCTGCTCGCGGTAAAAGTCGTCGGACTGCTCCAGCGCGCGGCGGGCATCGCCCAGCACGCGTTCGGCTTCGGCGTGGATCTGTTCGGGGGTCTTTTTCTGGCTCATTTCTTGGTCGCGATTCGGAATGTGGAGGAATGGGATCAGCGCATGTTGCCGATGATGGACGAACGGCTGTCCTGCATTTTCTTGACGAAGTTCGTCATGACGTCGAACGCTTCATTACGCTTGTTCGACATGCTCTGAAGACGGGACATGTCCATCTGCTGCGTGTTCGACAGGGCGTCGACCTGGTTCTTGATGGCCTGGATGGCGGTATCGATGCTGCCCTTGGTGACCTTGCTGATGCCGCCGTCGATCTGCAGCTTGTACTTGTCGGTGTTCAGGTCCATGCCGGCCGCATCCATGGCCTTGAACATGGCGTCGCGCATCTGGTTGTAGCGGTTGTCGTTTTCCGAGCCGGTCTTGTTCCAGTCCGGAATGCCGCCGTCTTCCATCTTCGTGTTGCCGTCCTTGCCGGACTTGAACAGGCCCGCCAACGCGTTCAGGCTGTTCATGGCGTCGTTCAGCTTGCCGATCTGCTCGTTGCGCTTCTGCACTTCGCTGATCTGGTTCTGCAACTGCGCGTCCAGCAGCTTGACGCGCTCACCCTGCACCATCATCAACGCGGTCTCGATATCCATGCCGGACAGGTCGATCTGTCCAATACCCGCCGCGCCGTTAGCACCGTTTACCGTGGTCATTCGCTCATCTCCAAGATTTCTCGCCATCCGCCGCGATCCCGGGGGACCGCACCGGGGGGCCGTGCCGGCCAGCCCCCGCTCACCGTGTGAGTAACCGGCCCCTGCCGGGAGTTCCACGCCGTCCGGGACTTTTTGTCCCTTTCCGCGCGGCGCGGGCGGGCGCGCCTGCCCGCGCCGGGGAATCAACGCATGTTGCCGATGATGCTGGAGCGGCTGTCCTGCATCTTCTTGATGAAATTGCTCATCACGTCGAAGGCCTCGTTGCGCTTGCCGGTCATGCTTTGCAGACGCATCATTTCCATCTGCTGGGTATTGCCCAGCGCGTCCACCTGGTTCTTGGCCGCGGCGATGTCGCTCTTGTTGGTCTCGACCGTGGCGGCGTTTTCCTTGATCTTGGCTTCCAGATCGGCGACCTTCGTGCCAATCTGGTCCACCCAGCCCTGCACCACCCGGCCCTTGGCGTCCATCGTGCCGTTCTGGTCCACGTCGCGCGGCGCGTCGTCACCGGCCGGGATCGCCAGGCCGGCGTCCTGGATCTGTTTCAGCGTCGCGTGGGACAAGGCGTGGTCGTCGCCCTGGCCCCAGGACAGGCCGTACCAGCCTTCGGGATTCGGGCACTTGCTGGCTGCGAGGCGGCCCTGCAGGTCCTTGAGCTCGGCGATCTGGGCCTGCATGGACACGTTCGAGGCTTCCAGCTTCAGGTTGTCCGCCGACTTGGCCGTCATGGATTCATTCAGGCTCGCCATTTCCGCGTTGCGTGCGTTCACGGAGTCGAGCTGCGAGCGCAGCGCGTCTTCCAGCAACTGGCTGCGTTGCGTCTGAACCGCCATGAGCGCCGTTTCCAGATCCATGCTGGACAGATCCAGCCCCGCGAGACCGCCCACACCCATTCCCGTTACCGACGACATTGCCTTCTCCTTGAATTGATTACGTCACCGGCGGATGACCTCCCCCGGAGCAAGGGTTAACCCTGCACTCGATCTACCTGGCCGCCGCGCAATCGCCCGCCGTCGCCACCCCGTGTTCGTAACGGTTGCCGTGCCTTGGTTCCACGCGCCGCGGATGGAACTTTTTCCGCCGTCCCGTTACTACCCCCTGACTACGCGCGGCCTGTGCAGGCCGCCCCCACGCCCCCTATGAACCGTATCGAAGCTGGACTCCCTTCTTCCGCCTTTTCCTCGACGACCTCGCACGCCGACGTTTCGCACGGCCAGCAGCAGGTCGGGACGATGCTCGGCCAAACCGCGGTCGCCGTGGCGGGCGAGTTTTCGCTGGCTGACTCCGCGGAGGAACTCAGCTTGCACATGGCCGAGAAGACCGAGGACAAGCATCATTCCGAGCGCAAGATGCGCGGCGAGGCGCCGTTGCAGTTGATGAGCACGGAGGCCATCCTGGCCTACATGGCCGAGACGCACGATGCGGACGCCCAGGAAAAGCTGATCGAACTGGCGCGCTCCCTGCTGGACGGCAAGGGCGACCCGCGCCAGGCGGCGGGCAAGGCGTTCGGCGACGTGTCCCAGCAGTACCTGGCGCTGCAGTACGCGCTGCGCCATGGCGAAAGCGAGGGTGCGCCCGAGGACGTGCTGGACGGATTGCGCGAGGCGCTGGCCGACCTGGAACTGGAGAGCGGCCCGCAGATCCGCGCCGGGCTGAACACCGTGGGCGCCGCCCGCGCCTATGCCCCGGACAGCCAGGGCGTGGCCGACTTCCAGCGCACCTATCGCGACGTGGTGCTGGGCGAGTCGTCGCTGGCCAAGACGCTGGCGCTGGCGCTGGAGCGCTTTGGCGGCAAGGACGTGGGCCGCGGCCTGCAGCAGCTGATCCTGGCGCTGGGCCAGGATCTGGCCGCCGCCCGCCCGTCCAGCAGTCCGGACCGCCTGCAATCGCTGGTGCAGGACCTGTATCAGCTCGGCACCGCGGTCACCGTGCTGGACGGCTGCGCCGAACTGGGCGCCAAGCTGAAACGCGACCATGGCGCCGCCATCGAATCCGAGCGCCTGATGCAGGACCTGGTGAACGTCAGCAACGAAAAATGGGTATCCGAAGCCCGCTTCTCCGGCCTGGCCGGCTCCCACGGGGTCGCCACGGTGGAAGGCCGCATCGCCTTCCTGGGCGGCGTGCGCGCCGTGCTCAAGGACCTGCCCGTGCAGGTCTACGCCGACGCGGACACGCGCCAATCCGTGCTGAACGCCGCGCAACAGGCCCTGGACACCGCCATCGACGAGGAATACGAATGAACAGCCTGGACCGCGCGCTGCGCGCCTTCGGCGAAGACATCGGCCTGCCGGACCTCACGCTGGGCGCGGGCGGCAACCTGGCCCTGCAACTGGAATCGGGCCGGCGCGTCGCCATCGAACCCTCGGGCGAGGAGGTGCTGGTCTACGTGTCGGAACCCGTGCCCTACGACGCGCCCGATCGCCTGGTCCGCGCCTGGCGCCGCGCGCATTACTCGCGGCAGGACGACTGGGCGGTGCAGGCCGCGCTGCGCGAGCAGGATGGCGTGCCCAGGCTGCTTGCCTTGACGCGCCTGCCCGGCGCGGACGCCAGCGGCGACCGGCTCCGGCAGGCCGTCGATTACCTGTCACGCTGGCTCGACGCCGCGCGCGACGATTGACCTCAGGACACGGAGACCCGATATGTCCGACATGCGCATCAACGGCCTGGCCTTCGACCGGGGCATCGACAGCATTTCCTATGCGGGCCGCGAGACCGGCGGCCAGCACCTGCCCGAACGCCACGAGCTCACGCCGCCCGCCGACGGCGTGCGCGCGCAGCTTGCGCAGATCCTGGACAAGCCCAATACGGCCCGCTACCTGGACGAACAGCTCCGGCCCGCGCTGGAGAACCGCGACCTGCTGATGCCCGGCAAGTTCCAGCACGCCCTGCAATCGGCGCTGGACGGCCTTGCCGCGGCGGCGGAACAGACGCAGAACAAGAACGAGGACGCCGCGCGCACGCTCAACCGCGCCCTGCGGCTGCTCAAGGACGAGGCCGGCCTGCGCGACCTGGTCGCCATGTACCGCAGCGCGCTGTATCAGGGATGAGAACGGAATGCCGTTGAACCACGAGGCCCGTGAGCTGCTCAGCCTGCTGGCCTATGTCTACCTCGAGAACAACCGACCGGAGAAGACGGCCGTGCTGCTGAACGCCCTGCGCGTGCTGGGCCAGGCCGAGCCGCGCCAGCTCGCCGCCCTGGCGTTGGCGCAATTGCGCGCCGGCAAGCCCGAGACCGCGCTGTCCACGCTGGACGGCCTGGCCATGCAGGGCGGCATCGACGCCCCCTTTCACCTCATCCGCGCCCAGACCCTGCTGGCCCTGGAGCGGCGGGACGAGGCCGCCGCGGCCATGCGCGCCTATGTCGCGATGCGCCCCGCCAACGCCTTGCCCACCGAAACAGAGCCATCCTGAGCCGCACCATGCAAGCCCTCAACCGCGCCGTCGCCGTCGCCACCAGCCGCAACGATATCGTCCTGGCGGTACTGATCGTCTCGATCATCTTCATGATGATCCTGCCGCTGCCCACCACGCTGGTCGACGTGCTGATCGGCGCCAACATGACGCTGTCGGCCATCCTGCTGATGGTCGCCATGTACCTGCCGTCGCCGCTGGCGTTCTCGTCCTTTCCGTCGGTGCTGCTGGTCACCACGCTGTTCCGCCTGGGCATCTCCATCGCCACCACCCGCCTGATCCTGCTGCAGGGCGATGCCGGCCACATCATCGAGACCTTCGGGAACTTCGTGGTGGGCGGCAACCTGATCGTGGGCCTGGTGGTGTTCCTGATCCTCACCATCGTGCAGTTCGTCGTGATCACCAAGGGCGCCGAGCGCGTGGCCGAAGTGGCCGCGCGTTTTTCGCTGGACGCCATGCCCGGCAAGCAGATGTCGATCGACGCGGACCTGCGCGCCGGCACCATCGACATGGACGAAGCCCGCAAGCGCCGCTCCGTCGTGGAAAAGGAAAGCCAGCTCTACGGCGCCATGGACGGCGCGATGAAGTTCGTCAAGGGCGATGCGATCGCCGGCCTGATCATCGTGGCGGTCAACCTGCTGGGCGGCATCCTCATCGGGACGATGCAGCGCGGGCTTTCCGCCGGCGAGGCGGTGCAGGTCTATTCCATCCTGACCATCGGCGACGGCCTCATCGCGCAGATTCCCGCGCTGTTCATCGCCATCTGCGCCGGCATCATCGTCACGCGCGTGCAGACGGGCGACGGTCCCTCCAACGTCGGCAAGGACATCGGCGCGCAGGTGCTGGCGCAGCCGCGCGCGCTGCTGATCGCCGCCGCCATCGCGGTCGGCATGGGCCTGATCCCGGGCATGCCGACATTGACCTTCCTGGCCCTGGCGGCCGTGGTCGGCACCATCGGTTTCGTGCTGCTGCGGGGCACGCGCAAGGTCGTGGATGAAAAGACGGGCGAGATCACCGAGATCCCCGCGCTGGCCGCCGACGGCCAGAAGCCGGCGGCCAAGCCGCGCAGCGACGGCAGCGCGGAGTTCGCGCCCACGCTGCCGCTGATGATCGACGTCGCGGCGCATCTGCAACGCAGCTTCGACGCCGACGAGCTGAACGAGGAACTGCTCAAGATCCGCCGCGCCCTGTACTTCGACCTGGGCGTGCCGTTTCCCGGCATCCAGCTGCGTTTCAACGACGCGCTGCCGCAGGACACCTACAACATCCTGCTGTCCGAGGTGCCGGTGTCGCAGGGCAAGCTGCGCCCCGGCGCGGTCCTGGTGCGCGACACGGAACAGAACCTGCAGGCGCTGCAGGTGCCGTACGAAACCGACAAGCGCTTCCTGCCCAACATTCCCACCATCTGGGCATCCGCCGACCTGTCACCCACGCTGACCGCGGCCGGCATCCCGTTCCTGGACCCGCACCAGGTGCTCACCTGGCACCTGGCCTTCGTGCTGAAGAAATACTCATCCGACTTTATCGGCATCCAGGAGACCCGCTTTCTTTTGACAGCGATGGAAGACCGCTTCCCCGACCTGGTCAAGGAGGCGCTGCGCGTGATGCCGGTGCAGAAGATCGCCGAGATCATGCAGCGGCTCGTGTCGGAAGACATATCCGTGCGCAACCTGCGCGCGGTGCTGGAAGCGCTGATCGAATGGGGCCAGAAGGAAAAGGACACCGTGCTGCTCACCGAGTACGTCCGCGTCTCGCTCAAGCGGCATATCAGCTACAAGTATTCGACGGGCCAGAACATCCTGCCCGCTTACCTGCTTGCCCCGAACGTCGAGGAAACCGTGCGCGGCGCGATCCGCCAGACCTCGGCGGGCAGCTATCTGGCGCTGGACCCCAACGCGTCCAAGAAGCTCGTCGACAACATCAAGCGCGCCACCGGCGACCTGAGCGCCACCGCGCAAAAGCCCGTGCTGCTCACGTCCATGGACATCCGCCGCTACCTGCGCAAGATGATCGAACAGGATCTGTACGAGCTGCCGGTCCTGTCCTATCAGGAACTTACCCAGGAGATCAACGTGCAGCCGCTGGCCAGGGTGGACCTGTGAACGCGCGCGCCATCGGAGGCCCGGCATGAGTGACGCGGTCGAACTGCGCGTGCTGAGCGGCCTGCACCGCGACGCCCGTTGCCTGGTGGAGGATGGCGCGGTGCTCGGCGCCGACCCGGCCTGCGACATCGTCCTGGCCGATGACGGACTGGGTCCCCGCGCCGCGCGCGTGCGCCTCGGCACGAATGGCTGGGATCTCGCGCTGGACGACGGCCAGGCCGACGTCCCCTGCGCCACGCCGTGGAACCGGCCCACGCCGCTGGGACCGGTCTGGATCACGGTGGCGCGCCGCGACTTTCCCTGGCCGCGCGTTCCCGACGCGGCCAACGCCGCGCCGGGAACTGGGGAAACGCCCGCGGCCGCGGCGCCCGTCGCGGCCGGCATCCTCAAGGCGGACACCCCCGAAACCCTGGACGCCGCGCCTCTGCCTACGGCCGACGAGGACAGCCAGCTCGAGCGCCGACTGCCCCTGCCGCCCGCGCAAGGACGCCGGCGCAAGCGCGATTCCTGGCCGATGGCGCTGGGCCTGGGCGCGGTGCTGCTGACGATCATCGTGGCGATCTCGCTGGCGCTCATTCCGCCCTCCACGGCCAACCGTGCGCCCACGCCCGATCCACGTCTGGCCGCGGCCGAGAAATCCCTGGGCCAGATATCCGCGGTGTTCGAACGCATGGGATTGGCGTCCCGGCTGCACGTGGCGCTGTCGCGCGACGGCACGGTCACCGTGTCGGGCTGGGTGCGCAACGCCGCCGAACAGGACGCCGTGGCCGCCGCCCTGTCGCAGATCTGGCCGATGCCCGCCCTGCGCATCAGCAACGAAGACGACGCGGTGCGCACGGCCCGCGAGGCGCTGCGCGCCTTCAACGTCAAATACGAGCCGCGTTACCAGGGCGATGGCCGCCTGAACATCGCCGGCATCGCCACCAGCGCGCGTGAACGCGCGTCCGCCATGGACGCGCTGCGCGCGCAGTTGCCCGGCATGACCGTGCTGGGCAACGACATCGTGCTGACGCAGCAGGTGAGCGACACGTTCTCCAGCCAGGTGGTGGATGCGGGGCTTTCCGGCATCACGCTCGCCTGGAAGGCCGATCATCTGGACATCGCGCCCGGCGCGCTGGACGACGACCAGCGGCAACGCCTGCAGGAACTGGTGGACGATTTCAACAAGCAGTATTTCGGCGTGGCCAGGATCGCGGCTGCCGGCCCGACGACCCCAGCCGACAGCGTGCCCTTCGTGATCCGCAGCGTGGTCGGCGGCCCCCAGCCGTTCGTGGTGCTGGAAGACGGCAGCAAGCTGCTCGTCGGCGGCGTCTACCGCAAGTACCGGCTGGTCGCCGTGGAGAACACCCGCATCATCTTCGAGGGCCCGCGCAGCGCCATCGTGACGCGCTGAACGCCCCGGCCGCTATCGTTGCCTATCGGAAACCGTTGCCCATGAACACGCCCACCGCCCTCACCGAACTGGAACAACGCCTGGCCGCCCCCGGCGGCGCGGAGCTGGGCGCTGCCCTGATCGCCCAGCTGGCGCGGCTGGAACACGCGGCCCGCAACAGGATGGACGCGGGCCTGCCGCCCGCGGCCTTCCAGGACTGCCTGGCGGTGGCAAATGCCGCCCAGGCGGCCCACGAGGTCCTGGCGCAACATCCCTCCCTATCCTCAACGGATGCCGGCGCCCCGATGCCGCCGTCCGGATTCACTTCCCTGTCCCGCTAAGGAGACTTCGCATGGCACTCAACGGCCTCACCGGCTCGTCCGGGCTGAACTTCAATTCCGTCAACAGCACCATCTACGACAGCATCCGCACGCAGGAAACGAACCTGCAATCGACGCTGGCGAACATGCAGACCAATGCCGACGGCAGCGTGTCGCAGGCCCAGATGCTGCAGATGCAGCAGCAGATCCAGCAGTGGACGATGATGATCGACATCCAGAGCACGATCACCAAGCAGATCGCGGACTCGCTGAAGGGCGTGATCCAGAAGTCGAGCTGACGTAAGCCGGGCGGCGCGCCGCCCCTTACACCGACTGCATCATGAAGGCGGGATTGCGCCGCAGCGCATCCACGTCGGGTTGCGCGTGCGCGCTGCGCTTTTCCCAGGCCTCGACCTGGCCGAGCAAGGCGTCGATGGCGGCCAGCAGGGTGTCCGCGCGGCACTCCGCGCGCGGCACGCCCAATTGCAGGTGCATGCGCCCGTCCGGCGCGGCGCAGGCGACCACGCCGCCGCCCGCCTGCATGAAGTTGCTTTGCGCGGCCAGCATGGCCAGCGCGTTATCCATCTTGCCGCCTACCCCGCACGACAGCAGGATCTGCGCGCGCGCCCCGTGATCCATGAGCTGCACCAGGTGCCGGCCATCGAATGCAAGCTGGCACAGGCCGCCTTCTGCGGGCGCCAGGGCGGGAATGCCCAAGGCCTGGCCGAGTTCGGAGAGTATCCGGGCGAATAGGGGATCTGACACGGTAGCGTTGGGGCCGGGGCCGCGCGATCGAAGCGGCGTCGCAGGCGCGGGAGCGGGAGAAAAGAGCCGCCCATCTTACCCGCGTTCAGCGCATCGGCCAATCGGGGGAACTCATGGGGGACCTCCCGTTACTCACGGTTCAGGTTCCACTCCGTGAGGCCCCATGGCACACAATCCGATATCCGACATCGCGCAGGCCGCCGCTGAATACACGCACGCGGCCTTCAACTCGCCCGCCGACGGCGCGCCCCCCGCGCAATGGGCTGCGCCGCTGGATGACCAGCATCGGCTGGGCATGGCGATCAACCCGAATGACGGCAGCGTCGTCCTGACGGCCTGGCGGCGCGGCTTCAACGATGCGCCCGACACCGACGACCTCGCGGGCGAGGCGTTGCTGCGTACGAGCTTCGACACGCGCCTGGGCGCGGGGCTCATCGGCGGCATCGCCCCCGAACTGGGCGCCAGCCTGAGCCTGCCCCTCTACGCCGCCTGCGACGCCCCGCCCCTGCAGGCCGCGGCGGACGCGCTGCTGCGCGAACTGGACCGCATGGAAAGCGCGCCCGCCGACGACGCCGCCCCCCTGCCCGTCGTGCCGGCCGATGCCCGCGCCGTGCTGGGCGACGCGCTGCGCGCCGAGCGCGACCTCGCGCGCTTGGCGCAAAGCTGCGGCGTCGATGCGCTGCCCGCCGGCGCCCGCCATTTCGACGTGCTGTTCGATGACCTGCCGGGCCGCGTCACGCTGCACCCGTCGAACCGTTTGCTGATCGTCGACTTCTTCGTGCACGACGCCGTCGCGCTGCAAGGCAGCCTGCGCCGCGCCGTGATCAAAAGCGCGCTGCTGATCAACCAGAATGCGCTGCGCGGCCACGCCTTTGTCGTCGGCCTGGACAGCCGCGACTTCGTAACCACCACGGGCCGCATCGCCCTGGAGCGCCTGGACGACGACATCTGGCCGCGCTGGCTGCAATACCAGGTGACGCAGGCGCTGGAGACGCGCGGGCTCGTCAAGAGCCTGTCGCTGCAAAACGCGGACATCTCGTTTGGCGGCGCCGGCGGCGCGGCCACGGTCGCACCGGGAGAACTGGCATGACGAACATTTCCAGCCACATCCAGAACAGCGCCAGCGCACCCGCCTGGCAGGCGCCGGTACAGACGCCCACGTCGCTGCTGGGCCAGCTCAAAGGCCTGTTCGTCACGCCCGACAGCGGCGCCACCCACGTGCAGGCGGCCAAGGACTCTTTCGAACAGTATTTCCTGCAGGAAACCAGCGCGCTGGCCGGCATGATGGGCCCCAAGGGCATCGAGAACTTCGCGGGCGACGTGCAGGCGAAATTCGAATCCATCGTGCAGCGCACGTTCGATGCCCTGCCGCGCAAGGAAGACGGCTCGGTCGGCGGCAAGGACTTCGCCACCGCCATGAAGACGGCCGGCTCGCAGGCCGCGCAGGCGCTCGACCGCCTGAAAGTGGACGCCGCCCGCAACGAACTGCTGGCCAATCTGCGGCCCGCGGACACGAGTCCGCAGATCATTCCGCACAAGGGCGGCTTCGTGGTCATCCGGCCGGCGCCGCAATTGGAAAACCTGGTGCTGCGCGGCGGCGGCGCCAAGGGCATCGGCTACAGCGCGGCGCTCGACCAGATGGAAAAGTCCGGCATGATGGCCGGCCTGAAGAACCTGGCTGGTTCGTCGGCCGGCGCGCTGACCGCCACATGCCTGGCCTGCGGCCTGTCGGCCTCGGAATTCGAAAACGGTCCTGCCGACGCGCTCTTTCGTCCGGGCGTCCTGGACGCGCTCAAGGGCGGCGCCGATCTGACCCGCCTGTACCCCGACCTGCAGATGGAAGGCGGTCTGGCCCCCGCGGTGGCCTCGTTGAAGGTCGTGGACCAGACCAGCGCGAACAGCGTGTCGACCTACCTGAACAGCGCGTGGAACGACGCCGCGTTCCAGGCCAAGCTCCAGCAGCTCGATCCCGTGGTCCAGGTGCGCCTGGACGAACTGCGCCAGCCGCAGAATTTCGACGACAACCGCCAGGGCAAGATGGTGACGTTCGGCGACCTGAAGGCCCTGCACGAGTTGGCGCCCGAGAAGTTCAAGAACCTGACCTTGACCGGCTGGAACAAGACCGACCAGAAGGAGGTTTACTTCGACGCGAAGACCGCGCCCGACATGCCCGTCGCCTACGCCGCGCGCATGTCGATGGCCTTCCCCATTGCCTTCAAGGCCGTGTCGATTGATATGGACGGCGGGAAAAAGGTCTTCGCCGACGGCGGCATCGGCAGCAACATGCCATCCGAAGTCTTCCTCAAGCCCACCGACGCCACCGGCGCGCGGGTGCAACTGGACGCGGACGCCAAGGGCCAGATGCAGGCGCGTACCCTGCTGCTCACCTTCGACGAGAACGGCAAGGGCTACCAGATCATGCACGGCGGCAAGCCGGAAGCCAAGCCGCAGGGCGTGCTCGACAAGGTCAAAGCCTTCTTCGTCAACCTGATCACCAGCCATCCCGACCAGGCGGGCGCCAACCTGAAAGACCAGAAGAAGGTGTGGAACGCCGGCCCGAATGCCCTGCCGGTCTTCCATGGGGAGATCAGCACGCTCACGTCCAACATCAGCGACCAGACGCAGCACCAGGCGCACATGCTGAGCGCGTGGAAGGCGCTCGAGCAGATCGATGCGCGCACGCAGCAGGCCTACTCCACGCGATGCGACTCGCTGGAAGAGGTGGCGGCCCTGCTCAACCCGGACGAGAAGCTTGCCCTGCAATCGCTGTCCAATCCGGATGCGCAGCAGGCGCGGCTGCTGGCGCTCATCAACGGCCTGGGCAACAGCGCGCCGCCCCCGCTGACGATGCTGCAGGTCTAGCGCTGGCCGGGTGGCGCCCGGGTCAGAGCGGCAGCACCGCCCTGGCCCGGCACACCGCGGCAAGCCGCCGCGTGTCCGCCGCGTGCCCGCGCCACAAGCGCAACAGGCGGTCGGCGCCGGTGCTGCGGCTGTCGACCACGTAGCGGGCATAGTCCAGCCAGCGACGCTCGCCGGCGTCCAGGCTCGCCTGCGCCACCGCCAACGTGTCGCGCGCCAGCGCGCACACGGCATCGTCATCCAGCGCATCGCGCATGGCCACCGCGCGCAAGCCGCGCAGGCGCAGCCAACCCCACTCGCGCATCAGGTCCTCGGCCGCATCCAGATTGCGCATCAAACCAAGCTGCAACGCGGACGGCGCCATGACCGTGGTGGCAGCCACCGCCTGGCCAGCCTCGCGCACCAGCTGCTCGTCGGCAAAGCACGCACCGGGTGCGCGGCCTTCGATATAGCCGACCACGCCAAGACCGGCATAGAGTTCCTCGATGCCGCCCGGCCGCCGCCATGCTTCGCGCAGCGCGGGCAGCGGCGGCGGCGACGCCAGGCGATAGCGCCAGCGCGCATCCAGAAAATGCGCGAACTGCGAATACTCGAAATGTCCACCGTGCGGCGCCACGGTCACCGACGCGCCGGTATCGGTGCGCAGCCCGGGCCAGCCCTCCGACGCGATAAAGCGCGACAGCGACGGACTGCCCTGCAGATACACACCCACGGCCGACTTGTACCCGTCCTCGAACGCAAGGGGCAGACAACGGCTTGCCGTCTCCGGGCCGAACATCCAGCGGAAGTAATCGCCCAGGTCGGCGAAGGGACGTTCCGGGAGACGCTGCAGATAATGATCGCCCGCGTAGCGCGAATGGCGGAACATGCGGTCCCACACCGTCAGCCGGTTTTCCTTGAATCCCGTCTCGCGCCCGTTTTCCAGCGGACTGTTCGCGAAGATCGCCACGCTGGCCGGCGCCAGCGCCAGCACCACGTTCAGCGCGCGCGCCGCCTGCCGCACATCCACGGACGTACACGGACTGTTCTGCGCCTTGGCATCGATGCCCACACGATGCAGCCATTCACGGTGCCCCACCAGCTCGCGATAAATGGGGCGCGGCACCTGCACCGACGCATACCAGGCGGGGTCCAGCGTGCAGGCGGGATGCTCGGACACGTTCAACACCGTCGCGCCCTCCGCCTCCAGCGCCGCCTGCGCATCGTCCAGCTCGCGCCGCACGCGGCGCCCCAGCTCGGCCAGCCCGCCCTCGCGCTCGGACACCGGCGCGAACGCGGTCTCCAACAGATTGAACCCGTTGTCCAACCCGCTTTCGCCCGCCGCCACCGACACGCCCACGTCTCGCCCCGCCAGTTGCGACAGACCCGGCGATTCATCCCGCATCGCCTTGATCGCCGCCAGCCGGGCGAAATAGCCGGACACCGCATGACTCGCGCCCGTATCCCGCCGCGCAACCGCCATCTCCATCTCCAGGCCCAGCGTCTGCCCGGCGCGCGCGATCATCGGCCCGCTCCGGCGCGGCGGCACGCGGCTGGGCGGCTCGGAACAGGGGGGTAGTGGGCGGGCATGGCGGTTTCTCTGTCAACAAAACACGATCGTTCGTGCTTAGTAACAGGAAAGGGCCCGCCGTTCCCATCGCGGCGGATGGCGTCTGGAGGGGCACCTTGCTTGCATTCCCCACCGGTGGGCAGCGGCGCGTATTTCCGCCCAAGCAAATTTCAGACTTCGCTGATGGCGGGTTTCCGCGTGCTCCGTAGACTCAGGCGGCAGGATTGCAGGAGGGGAAAATGCGAGCAGAAGAGATGGTTGGGGCGGGCAAGCGGATCCTGGATGCGGGTGCCGCACAGCCAGGCGCGGGCGAGATACTACACCGCGTTTGCCAGCACACCGACACCGTCGTGCCCACTTGGCGCGGAACTCCACCATGCCGCTGTGCCTCACGCATTGACTGTTGAAAGACTGCTTCAAATGATCGACGCAGAACCGCTGCCTTGGGGCACCCACAGACGGCAGGCGAAACGCGAACATCGCTGCGCCGCACAATAGCCGAGTCGAGCTAACAATGCGCTATCTGAAATTTATATGCCGCACTGTCTGGGTGTATTTCCTCGCTTGGTTCTTGTTCATGTGGCTTTGCAGTCCCGTCGTGGCGTTGCATTATTCCGCCACTGCCACTGAAACCATCGGCTTTTTTTTGGATACTGAATCAAGCATTACGAAGCGCGACTTGTCGCCGGGAGAGTCGGCATTCATTCCCACCGCCATGAATCCGCCTTCCGACATGTGGGTCACGCTCTCCTTCCCCGTCGCCAGCAGAGACGTCCTTCACTTCACTGAACCATTCAGCCGGATGGACGTGTACATCGGCCTCGGAGCCCGAATCGAAAGGACCGAAATCCGGCACGCCTTTTTTGCCCGTTTCTCCGCCCCCGCGCTTCCATGACCAGTGGCATAAGTAAGCAGTACTAGTCCGAAACGGGCAATCTCGTCGATCAAATCCGCCATTTCGTCGAAAACCGCTTGGGTGTTGCTAGTTGAAACAAGAAAATCGTTTTCTTTTGATGGCCCTGTCCGCGGATTGTTCTTCCTTGGACAGCGCGACGACACAAAAAGAGCGAGACAAGCAACATGACCCAGACTCCCGCGCGACGACGCGTTACGCCCGCCATGCTTTCCCACCAGGGTAGTTTGAGGCTTGCAATCCTGTCTGCGCTGGGGGCTTGTGCGCTGGGTCTGCCCGGTGGCGCTCAGGCCGGCTATCAATGCCTGGGCAATCCGACCCAGAACATTCCAGCTGGCAATTACGGCTACGCCTATTCGGTGTGCGAAGGCGACGCGGGCGAGGATAAGAGCGGCGAAAAGGACGGCGACAGCGGACCGACCGTCTCGATCACGGCGGCGGGCAACTTCGGCGTCGATTCCGCCACGCAAGTGTGGCAGTACCCCATCTTCGATGAAGAGTTCAAACAAGGTGTCGTGACGGGGGTATCGGTCGGCGGCCAGGGCATCGACGAAGGCACGGCGGGCAACAGTGGCCAGATCATCGTCTGGAATAGCGCCAACATCACGCTCAGCGGCACAGGCAAGGGTTCTTTCAACAGCCTGATCACCGCAATGTCCCAGGGGGGCTTGGGCGACCAGTACAACGACAACAACGATTCAAACGGCGGTCACGGCGGCTTGGGAGAGGCGGTGTCGGTGACGAACTCCGGCGTGCTCACCGTGTACGGCACGGTACCCATCGCGGATGCGCGGGGTCTTTACGGCATCAACGCCGTGGCCGTGGGCGGCATGGGCGGCGATCAGAACGACCCCGCCTTGAACTACGGCGACCAGGTCGGTGGAGACGGCGGCAATGCCAGCACCGTCACCATCACCGACAGCGGCACCGTCAATCTGGGCAGCAGCGACTCGCGTCTCAAGACCTACGGCAACGGCGCGGCGCTTTCCGCACGTTCCATCGGCGCGACCGGAGGCGACTACAACGGCAACGCCGGCACCGGCGGAACCGTGCAGGTGACCCATCACGGCACGACCAGCAGTTATTGGCAGGTGGACCAGGGCAGCAAGATCTTCGGCATCAACGCGGAAAGCGTTGGCGGCGCCGGCGTCAGCGCGAACCCCAATGACCCCGACAACAGTGACAATGGCGGCAACGGCGGCGGCGATGGCGACACGTGGACCCAGAAGGTTACCGTGGACGCCTACGGCAGCGTGCTGGTGGACGTAGCCGGCTCCAACGCCAGCGTGGCGGTCGAAGGCGCGGGCATTGCCGCGCGGGCCGTGGGCGGCAAGGGCGGCAAGGGCCCCACCAAAGACCACTCGGGCGGCAACGGCGGCAAAGGCGGCGCCGTGACGGTAAACCTGTACTCCGGTGCCAGCGTGACCACCCGCGGCGACAGCCTGCCCGCGATTGCCGCGCAAAGCCTGGGCGGCCAAGGCGGAGACGGCGGCAATGGATCGGCCCTGGCCGGACAAGGCGGCGGCGGCGGATTCGGCGGTGACGCCGGCACCGTTACCTTGACCACGCAAGGCAGCAGCGTCATCTCGACGTCAGGCATGTATTCCTCGGGCATCATCGCCCAGTCCATCGGCGGCGGCGGTGGCACGGGCAGCGACTTCGTGTCCGTGCTGGGGGGCCAGGGCGGCAACGGCGGCAACGGTGGCGACGCGGCCTCCGTCACGGCCACCACCGCGGGCGCCATCACAACGACAGGCGATCATGCTTACGGCGTGCTGGGGCAATCCATTGCCGGCAGCGGCGGCGCGGGCGGCGCGGACACGTCGAGCCTGGTGGCGCTGGGCGGCGACGGGGCCGGCGGCGGCACGGCCGGCACGGTGACCATGACCAATAACGGCTCGATCACCACCTCGGGCTACAACTCGCACGGCATGGTGGCGCAATCCATCGGCGGCGGCGGCGGGGCGTCGGGTAGCGCGACGGGTCTGCTCAGCGTAGGAGGCGACTCGGCGGGCGCCACCGGATCCGCGGGCGGCAGCGTCGTCGTGAGCAACACCGGCGCCATTACCACGGCGAGCAATGCGGCCATCGGCCTCGTGGCGCAGTCCATCGGCGGCGGCGGCGGCAGTGGCGGCGACAGCATCGGCGTGCTTGGCGTCGGCGGCAGCGGCGCGGGCGGCGGCACCGGCGGCAGCGTCAACGTGCGCGATCTGGGCACGATCCGAACCTCGGGCAATTTCGGCCTGGGCGTGCTGGCACAGTCGATTGGCGGCGGCGGCGGCAATGGCGGAGACACGTTCACCGCGTCCGTGGGCGTTTCCGTGGCGATCGGCGGCAGCGGCAGCGGTGGCGGAGACGGCGGTTCGGTGTGCCTGACCAACAACGGCGCTTGCGACGGCTGGAGCTCATCCAATGCCGCCAGCATCATGAGCCAGGGCGACTACGCGTCCGGCCTGGTGGCGCAAAGCATCGGGGGCGGCGGCGGCAATGGCGGCAGCGTCAAGAATGTCAGCTTCGCCTCTGTCGCCGCCCTGCAACTGGGCGGCAGCGGCAGCAAAGGAAGCGACGCCGGCACGGTCGAGGTCAACTACCACGACCTGCAAGTCAGCACGGCCGGCGCACATGCCATCGGCGTACTGGCGCAGTCCATTGGTGGCGGCGGCGGCAACGGCGGGGACTCCAGCTATGCCGATGCCACCCTGGGGGTCAATGCCGCGCTGGTGATGGGCGGCAGCGGCGGCGGCGGAGGCGGCGGCAATTCGACGACCATCACGTTGAGCAATTCCTACATTGGCACCGGCATGGCCTACGACAGCGCCAGCATCGACGCCGCCACCTATGCCCCGAATGATTCGTTCGGCGTGCTGGCGCAGACCATCGGCGGTGGCGGCGGCAACGGCGGCAGTGTGAGCGCCAAGGATCTGGTGCTGGCCGTGCCCACGGGAGAAGGATCGTCGGTAGCCCTGAATCTCGAGGCCACCGTTGGCGGCGGCGGCGGCACCGGCAGCAACGCATGCAGGTCGGACAACAGCGGCTGCGTGACTCAAGTCGTGCTGAACGAAAAGTCTTCGGTGGCCACCCTCGGCGACGGCTCGCATGCCGTGGTGGCGCAGTCCATTGGCGGCGGCGGCGGCAATGGCGGCGATTCGTCCTCGCTGGCGGCCACGCTGGGCGACGGCGACTCCATCTCGGCCACGGTCGGCATGGCCTTGGGAGGGACCGGCGCGGGAGGCGGCGCCGGCGGCGCGGTCAGCGTCAGCCTCGGGGACGCCAACAGCGCCGCCGCGGCCATGCCCTCCTCGCTTACGCTGCCGCCTCCCGCCAACCCGTCGCTGCAATCGACCCTCATCACGTATGGTCACTATGCCAATGGCGTGGTGGCGCAATCCATCGGCGGCGGCGGCGGCAATGGCGGCGTAGGCAGCAGCAACGCCTTCTCGAATGGCGGCATGACCAATGTGGACCTGACCATGTCGCTGGGCGGCTCAGGCGGTGGCGGCGGCCAGGGCGGCGCAGTGGATGTGACGGTCAACCCGAACTTTGTGATCCGCACCCTGGGATCCGGATCGCGCGGCGTCGTCGCACAGTCCATCGGCGGTGGCGGCGGGGTATCGCAGGGTGGCACCATCGGCCTGTCGGCGGGCAGATCGGGCGACGAGGATGCCGGGGACGACCCGGGCGACGCAGATGCAAAAGTGCAGATCAACCTGGGCGCCACGGGCGGGTCGGGTGCGGTGGGCAGCAAAGTGACGGCGGTCATGAACGGCGCGATTCGCACAGAAGGCGGCGATGCCGACGGCATGTTGCTGCAGTCCGTTGGCGGCGGCGGTGGCTTGGGCGGGTCGGTGGGTGCGGACGCATCGTCCAATCCCATTCTGGAACGCCTGGGCGAGTCCGACGACGGCGAATCGTCCGGCAGTGACGAAGGCCACAGCTATGCATTCACGGTTGGCGTGGGCGCCTCGGGCGGAACGGGCGGCAATGGCGGCGAAGTCGACCTGAGTTTCGGCGGCAAGATCCAGACCAGCGGCGACTGGGCCGATGGCATCGTGGCCCAGTCGATCGGCGGGGGCGGCGGCTCCGGGGGCTCATCGAGCGCCTCGGGCAGCGACGTCCAGGCCAACATCACGCTGGGCGTCGGAGGCCGTGGCGGCGCGGCAGGCGACGGGGGAACGGTGAACTACTACCTGCCCGGCTCGCACGGCAACAGCATCGTCACCGCGGGCTACCAAGCCTATGGCATGTTGCTGCAATCCATTGGCGGCGGCGGCGGCCAGGGCGGCGACGGCTCCGACCAGGCCAAGGGCAGCATCACGATCGGCGGTGCCTTCGGCGGCTCCGGCGGCGCCAGCGGCAATGGCGGCGATATTCAGCCCTCGCAGTTGCAGGGCTGGCTGAACGTGTCGACGACGGGCGACGAAGCGCCCGCCCTGGCCATGCAGTCGATTGGCGGCGGTGGCGGCACCGGCGGCGCAGGCAACAGCGACTCGGAAGACCTGGAAGACGGCAGCCATGCCGTGTCCCTGTCGGTCGGGGGCACCGCGGGGGCGTCCGGCCATGGCGGAACCGTCAACGCGACCCTGGGCATCAACGCCAATACCGCTGGCGACCGCTCTTATGGCGTGCTGGCGCAGTCGATCGGCGGCGGCGGTGGCGTGGGCGGCGCAGGCGACGCCGACAACCTGACCAGCGTCCTGCTGGGCGGGCGCGGCGGCGCGGCCGGTGACGGTGTAGCGGTCACCGTCAACATCAACGACAGCGAAAGCCACATCGGCACGACCGGCGCGGGGTCCCATGCGATCGTGGCGCAGTCCATCGGCGGCGGCGGCGGCATTGCTGGGGATACCTCACGAGGCATTCAGCTGGGGACTTCCGGTTGGTCCGCCTCGGGCGGCAACGAAACCAGCAGCAATGGCAGCGGCGGCGTGGTCAACGTCACCACCAACGGCACTATCTCCACCAGCGGGGCCAATGCCTTCGGCGTGGTGGCGCAATCCATCGGCGGTGGCGGCGGGCTGGGGGGCGATGCCAGCGGCGGCTTTGCCGGCAGCACCAGCGCCAGCGACGGCACGGGCGTCGGCAGCACGGTCACGGTGACGCAGAATGGCACGATAGCCGCTACCGGCAGCGGCTCGACCGGCATATTCGCGCAGAGCGCCGGGCCGCAAGGCGCGGGCCAGGTATCGGTCACCGTCAACGGCACGGTGACGGGGGGCTCGGGATCCAATGCCTATGGCGTATGGATCGTCGGCGACAACCAGAACAGCCTGACCATCAATGAATTCGGCGTCATCTCGACTGCCGGCGGGGCCACCGGCAATGCGGCCATCCGCTACGATGGCGCCACCCTGAACCAATACGGCGACAACGCGCGCGTTGCCAGCATCGCCACGGGCGGCCGCCTGACCGTCCGCAACGCCGGCACGGTATTCGGCAACATCGAATGCGACAACGGCGCTGGCGGCATTGCGTGCGACGTCGATAACGCCGCCAGCGGCACACTGAGCCATGCCACGCAGTACCAGGCCAACATCAACAACGCCGGCGCCGTGGTCATCGGCACGCCGGGCGCGTTCGACACGCTCACCGTCAGCGGCCACTTCGATCTGCAATCCAGCGGCTTTCTGCTGGCCGACGTGGACTTCGATAAGCTGCAAGCGCCCCGCATGATCGTGCAAGGCGACACACGCCTGGACGGCCAGATCAACGCACGTCCCATCACCCTGCTGCCCAACCATGAAGTCACGGTCGCCACGCTGGCGGGCGACATCCAGGGCACGCCGCGAGCTTTCGACAGCCCCGTGATCGACTACGAGGCCACGCTTGCCGACCGGAACGTTCGCATCCGCGCAGCCAACGCAAACTTCGCCTCGCCGTCGATGAACCTGTCGTCCAACCCGCGCTCCGTAGCCAACCATATGCAACGCGCATGGGACCTGGGCGGCAACAGCGCCATGGCGACCTTGTTCGCAGCACTGGACATGGCATCGCGCCAGAGCGCGTCAGCCTATTCCGGCCAGTTGTCGGATTTGTCGCCCGGCGTCGCCGTCGCCCCTGCGGCCCACATGCAAGTGGGCATGGCACGCTTTGCCGGCGGCATGATGTCGTGCCCGGCATTCCAGGGCGTCGATGCGCTGACCGGCGAACAGGACTGCCTGTGGGGCCAGATCTCTGGCATCAACACCAACCAGGACAGCGGCAACGGCGTGTCGGGCTTCTCGTTCGACGGGGTCACCTACCAGTTCGGCGGCCAGCGGCAGGTCCGCCCGGGCTGGTTCGTGGGCGGTTCGGCAGCGTATGAAAACACCCGCATGCGGGGCGATGACGGCCGCGTCAGCGGCAACGGCGACAGCGGCTACCTCGGCGTAGTCGTCAAGCGCGAAGCCGGCCCCTGGACCTTCTCCGCGGCGCTCGGAGGCGGCTACGGCCAATACGACATCGATCGCAGCATCCGCATTCCGGGCCTGGAAAGCCGGGCCAACGCGGACGTGGACGTATACGGCGCCGGGCTGCGGCTGCGCGTGGCGCGCACCTTCGCGTCGTCGCAGTACTACCTGAAGCCCTTCGTCGACGTCGATGCGCTTTATTCCCGTTCACCCGGGTATTCCGAATCGGACAACGCCATGCACCTGGATGTGGAAAGCAGCGACCAGTTCGTCATGGGCCTGTCGCCCACGCTGGAATTCGGCGGCAAGGTTCCGCTGGAGAACGGCGCCATCATGCGGCCCTATGTGTACGGCGGCGTCACGCTGCTGTCCAAGGACGAATACACCGTGAAAGCCGCGCTGCAGGGCGCGCCCGCCGGGAGCGGTTCGTTCGAGACCTCGCTGCCCATGGACAACGTCATCGGCCGTCTGGGCGCTGGCCTGCAAGTATCGAATGCAGGCGGCATCGATTTCCGCTTGCAGTACGACGGCGAGTTCGCGTCCCGGACACAAAGTCATCGGGCTTCGGTGAAGGTCATGATGCCGTTTTGAGGTGGCAATTGACGGAAAGGGCTATGGTGGAAGACGCCCTGGACAGCTCCGGATCAGGAGCGGTGCCCGGCCAGCGGATGTTTCGAGATTGCGGGCCCTCTTTTGCTGCCGTAGCTAGTGTCATAGGACTTCGCTGATAGACCGGTGGCGGCAATATTTGAATCATAGGGTGAATCGTCCTCTCTCTGTCACCCTATGCCGGAACAGTCGACCGCAGTGAACGCCGAGCCCTCCTATATATGGGAAGGTACGCCGCCGCTATCACCCGCGCTTTTTGAATTTCTGCCGCCTGGTGTACCTGAAGGCGCAAGACCCATTCACGATGAAGCGTCGGATGCGATCATTGGCTATCAAGCAGGCTCTAGTGGGGTCTTTCGGACCTATGATCTTTCGGGTGAACTGCAATCCATCGATGAATTGCCCCTAGAAGCGCCGCTGATAGACCCCTTGGATGCGGTTTTTCTAGCGGGAACGGCGTGGAAGCTGGGGTCCAGGCTGGTGCGGGGCGCCGTTCTTGCGCGAGCTGGGGTAACCGTTAGCCAAACGGTTCTGTTTCGCCTGCGAGCAAAGTTCCATGCGCTGGCTCAAACAAAAAACTTTCGCTTTACGGCCAAGGCTTTAGACAGAATGCGAGAGAAAGGCCGCTTCGTTCCAGTGCATATACTTCGCTTGGCCATTCTGCATGGAAAACGAATGCCGGACCCACGGAAGGAAATTGGCTACTTTATGTATACGATCAAGGTCCACTTCCGCGGCAACCCGTACACACTCGAAGTTTTACTCAATGAGCGCGATTACATCATTGCTCACTTTAAATATTTTGATTGACGATCATGTTGCAGATGATCCGAATTGACCCAAAACCTGCGACAGCCCTCGCGCTATCGCAGGCATCCTGGGACCCTGAAGGCGGCATTCTGAGCTGCACGATTAAATATCCCGTCGTGGCGGATCAAGCGGATAAGCCCGCGTACCCGCTTCGAGACTTCCTTGACCGCCAGTGGCCGGAGCCCGAACCCATTTGGATCGTTGATGCGGGGCCGCTGACGCTGGATCTCGATGATCGCAAACGACTCGTTGAAGTCTACTTGCTGGCCAGTCCTGCCACCTGGACTTTGCAGCCAATAGCGCCGGCACAAGGCGACGTCGCGGAGCCATATCTTGAAGCCCTGTTTGACGAAGGTGGTCATGCCAAATGCCAGCCTACACGAGGGGAACAATACGACCCGCAACAAGGCATCGTCTGTCTGAGTTGGGGCCCCGCAGACCATTGGCGCATCATCTCGCCCACACTGGCGCTTGGACTCGCCTCAGACGGCAAGCTCATGAAGATTCAAATAAGCGAGTTTCGGCTTCCCATTCCGAAGCCCCGGCCGAAAAGCGCGTGGGAACGGCTGAAGCGCAAGTTGATGCGTCCTGACGACCGCGCTCGCTAGGCGCGAACGGCCGTTGACGCGCCATTATCGGGCCAAGACTACTGGTGGTCCCAAGATTGGCTATTTGCCACTTGGGTGTGAGTAGGAAAATCTGTTCTGCAACGTGGTGGCTCAGCGTTACGAGCGCACAAGCATCATCGTCACGATATTGGTTTATATCGCCACCTCAACGCCAAGATTCACTTATAGTTACACTTATCTTGCTCAGGAGAAATCGTGGCTTCGAAACCGTTTATACAGCAGACAGTACTTTTGTCTCGCTTACACCTCGACTCGCACAACCCTAGGCACGATGTGACTGAGGACGAACCCTTGATCATTGAGCAACTTGTAAGAGGCGAACAGATCTTGCCGCTTGCAACCGATATCTGCGAACGAGGCTTGAGTCCACTAGAGCGCCTAGCCGCGATCCGTCACCCCGTCCTAGAGGGCCATTTCGTGATGGTTGAGGGCAATCGCCGCCTATGCTCCCTGAAACTGCTCAGGGATCCAGCCAAAGCCCCCACGACTGACCGGAAAGTATTCAAGAAGCTAGCTGACCGTAAGCCCGCGCTACCTCGAAGCCTCGAAGTAGCTGTCTTCCCCAGCCGTGACCTCGCCAACCAGTGGATTGCTCTCAAGCATGGTGGCCAACAGAACGGCATTGGCACAAAGAACTGGAACTCATCTCAATCCAGTCGATTTAAGAACAGTCTTACAAACATTGCCAGACCTAACTCATTAGCGCTGGCTGTCCTGGACTACGCCGTAGACACTGAAATCATCACAAACGAACAGAGAACCAGCATTGCGCTAACGACGGTTACTCGATACCTTACCAACCCAGTCGTTAGAAGTGCTCTTGGCTTGACCAGTCCAAGCGAATTTCTTGTCAACGTAGAGAAATCCGAGTTCGATCTCGCTCTATCTCGTTTCTTGGAGGATGTTCTGTCTGGCGAGGTGCATTCACGCTCGAAAGCCACAGAACGGGCGGATTACGGGCGAAGCCTCATTGCCTCAGGCCACTCGCCAGCCACTAAGCTCCCGGACGCTTACTCCCCATCGGAAAAGATCGCCTCCCCCGCGAAAACGAATCCGGACTTAACCGCGGTGACTGACGACAACCCCTCGCCTAGACGGAACAACAGAAGCCCAGATCTTGGCACGCGGGTCGTTCGTACTGGTTATGCGGTCCACATCAGCAATCACACGACCAAGCGAGTCTTTGACGAGCTGCGTGACATAGACGCTTCAAAATACACGTTCGCGGCGGCTGCCCTCTTGCGTTTGCTGATGGAGCGTGTGTGCAGGGCTTATGCAAAGAAGCACGGCCTTGGGGACATTGGAGATCTGGCTCCTGTTATCGGACGCTGTGCGACTCACATGGAACACAAGGCGGGTGCTTCAAAAAGCGTCTTCCAGATTTGGCGTACTCTATCGAGCAACGCTCAGCACTACTTATCACCAGGCACGCTCGGCACCTACATCCATGGTGGCACGACACCTGTTCTAACCGAGTTGCGCAGAGGCTGGACGGATCTGGAAGAAGGTTTCACACTGATGCTGGACGCCATCCGCTGACAAGCTGGCCAAGCGCGTACATTTTGGCTAAAGTCTCAGCCTCTCACAGATCCTGTTCATATGCCTGTCAACCATACCCCTCTCCGCTACCCGGGAGGCAAGTCCCAGCTTACGCCGTTCGTTATCGAGCTCATGCGGGCCAACGATCTGTTGGGAGGCACTTATGTGGAGCCCTTCGCTGGTGGGGCTGGTGTCGCCTGGAAGCTGCTATTTGATGGATATGCGTCGGAAGTCTGGATCAACGACATCGACCCTGCGATCCATGCCTTCTGGCATTGCGTATTGAACCGCACGGACGAGTTGTGCGACAAGATTGCGACCACTGACGTTACGATAGAAGAATGGCATAGACAGCGCAGCTTGCACTCATCTGCGAGCGGACAATCTCTCAAACTAGGGTTTTCCACATTCTTTCTGAACCGCACCAATCGCTCGGGCATTTTGAAAGCAGGCGTAATCGGTGGACTAGCACAGGCTGGCGACTGGAAGCTCGACTGCCGCTTTAAGAAACAGGATTTGATAGACAAGATTCGCCGTATCGCGCTCTATAAAGACCAGATTAATTTGACGCGAGACGATGCCAACAGATATCTCTCCTCGACCGTTAAGAAATTACCCAAGCAATCGCTCATCAACATTGATCCGCCATACTACAAAAAGGGCCCCGAATTGTATTGCAGCTTTTATGAGCATGAAGATCACAAGAGTCTTGCGCAGACGATTCGCAAGCTCCGGCGGCCTTGGATGTTGACGTATGACGACGCACCAGAGATAAGAGCCCTTTACGCAGGGCTCCCGACGACAACGAAGCGTCTAACCTACTACGCCCAAGTTAAACGAACGGGCGTTGAATTGCTGGTACTTAAACCAAGCTTGGTTACCCCAGAAGCAGCCCATGTTCTGGCAGCTTGACTGAAGGCCTGATTACATGCGCGAAACCCACCGTAAATCAGGGAACAATTCGACGGGCTGTCATCGTCACCGTGGCCTCGAAAGCAGCAACGAATGCGGCTGTCTCGTCAGCGTGGCAAATGGCCCACTCACGTAGCCCCCCATTTTTTAAGCTTGTTCCAATGGACATCCCACCACCCTTTGTTTGCTTCCCGCTGAGTGCTGTTGCTCGAGGCATCAACAAAGAAGGAATTTGCGACCTTGTCGCTGCTCGGGCTTGTGACGTCGAAATGTAGAAGTGCGTCATAAAGCGGGCCTTCAGAAGCAGCAGCGGCTCCACGCAAGAATATTGTCATCATATTTTCCGATAAGTGGCCTGTGCCGCTGGCACCTTTGTGGCATGGAAACTTAACCGTGTTGCCTCGTGCTGCGGCCTTCTTGGATATGGTGGTACGCCTCACGCTTTGACGGTTGAAACGCTGCTTCATCGCATTGCCTTGGTCCCTCTGCCCTGGGGCACAAATGCAAAGCCTGCAAAACGCGTGCATACCTGCACAGGGGCCAGGTAGAAAATGATTCGCTACCTGAAGTGGGCAAGCCGTGCAATCTGGGTTTGTTTTCTTGTCTGGATCCTGTTCATGTGGCTCTGCAGCCCCGTCGTGGCGTTGCACTATTCCGTGGAAGCCACAGAGCCCATCGGCTACTTTTTGGATACCGAGTCAAGCATTACGAAGCGCGTCCTGACGCCGGGCGACTCTACATTCATCACGACCGCCATGAATCCGCCTTCCGACATGTGGGTCACGCTCTCGTTTCCAGTGGCCAGCCGAGATGTACTTGAAGTCACCGAACCATTCAGCCGCATAGACGTGTACATCGGCCCAGGAGCCCGGATCGAACGCACTGAAATCCGGCACGGTTTTTTTGCGCGTTTTACCGACCCGGACTGAGGTGGGCCAAGCCTTGTCGATGTTCGGCGACGCAAAGCGTACGCCCACCGCGCATCAACAAAAAAGCCCCTGAATTCTCTACGAATTCAGGGGCTTGCATCCTTGGCGGACAGAGGGGGATTCGAACCCCCGATACGCTTTTGACGTATACACGCTTTCCAGGCGTGCGCCTTCAACCACTCGGCCACCTGTCCTACTGCATTTTCGAGCACTATTTCGGCGCTGCAGAAAATGCGAATCCGCGATTCTAGCAGAAGCCGCGCGCCCTCAGCAAGCGGGCAAAGAAAAAGGGACGCACTACCCGCGTCCCTTCCCCTGCCTGCGCCTTACTTCGACGCGGGCGGGTCCTGCTCCCGGTAGGAGCTGATCGTGCCGTCCGGTTCGGTTTCTTCCAGCCGGACGCGGAATCCCCACAGGCGGGCAAGATGCTTCATGACCTGTTCGGCATCCTCGCCCGCCAGCGGCCGGCCGCGACTTTTCAGGTGACGCAGCACCAGCGAGCGGTCGGTGTCGCGGTTGAAGCGGACGACCTGGATGTCCGGCACCTGGTTGTCGCGGTTGTGCTGCGCGGCGAGCAGGCGGCGGATGTCGCGGTAGCCTTCGTCGTCGTGGATCGCGGCCACTTCGAGCTTTGGGTTGGCCTGGTGGTCCGAGATGGCGAAGAAGCGGAATTCCCGGATGAGGCGCGGGGACAGGTACTGCGAGATGAAGGACTCGTCCTTGAAGTTGCGCATGGCGAAGTCCAGCGTCTTCAGCCAATCCCCGCCCGCGATGTCCGGGAACCACTTCTGGTCTTCCGGCGTGGGGGCCTCGCAGATGCGGCGGATGTCGGACATCATCGCGAAACCCAGCGCGTAGGGGTTGATGCCGCCATAGCCGCGCTCGTCGAAGCCGCGCTGGCTGACGACGTTGGTGTGGCTTTGCAGGAACTCCATCATGAAGCCGTCGTTCACCAGGCCTTTTTCATGCAGGCGGTTCAGGATGGTGTAGTGCCAGAACGTGGCCCAGCCTTCGTTCATGACCTTGGTCTGAGTCTGCGGGTAGAAATACTGCGCGACCTTGCGGACGATGCGCACCAGTTCCTTCTGCCACGGCGCAAGCTTGGGCGAGTACTTTTCGATGAAGTACAGCAGGTTCTCTTCGGGCTCCGGCGGAAACACCGACGCCTCGGTGCGCATGTCCTTGTCCGCTTCCATCCGGGGGAGCGTGCGCCACAGGTCGTTGTATTGCAGGCGCGCATGCTCCTCGCGCTCGGCCTGGCGCGCGGCTTCTTCCTTGTACGAGACCGGCGCGGGACGCTTGTAGCGGTCCACGCCGTGATGCGACAGCGCATGGCAGGAGTCCAGCAGCGCTTCCACGGCATCGATGCCGTAACGGTCTTCGCAGGCCATCACGTATTTGCGCGCGAACACCAGGTAGTCCAGCACGCCATCGGCGTCGGTCCATTGCCGGAAGAGGTAATTGCCCTTGAAGAACGAGTTGTGCCCGTAGCAGGCATGCGCAATCACCAGCGCCTGCATCGCCATGGAGTTCTCTTCCATGAGATAGGCGATGCAAGGGTTGGAGTTGATGACGATTTCGTAGGCCAGCCCCTGCATGCCGCGGCGGTAGAACTGCTCGTTGCGGATGAATTCCTTGCCGTAGGACCAGTGCGGATAGCCGATGGGCAGGCCGGCCGACGCATAGGCGTCCAGCATCTGCTCCGAGGTGATCACCTCGATCTGGTTCGGATAGGTGTCCAGCCCGTACTCGCGCGCGATCTGGGAGATCGCGTCGTCATAGGACTGGATCAGTTCGAACGTCCATTCGGACCCTTGGGAGATCGGCCGGGCGCCGCCGGCCGATTCCGGCTCTACGAGAGCACCCATGTTGGAATTCATGCGGCCTCCTTCTTGAACAGGTCGTGGAACACGGGAAAGATCTCGCCGCGATCGCAGATGCGCCGCATGACGAAATGCGGCTCCAGCTTCTGTTCATATTCCGCCCACAGGCTGCTCTTGCGCGCCTCCTGCGAGTCGGGGATTTCAATATAGGCAAAGTAGCGCGTGGACGGCAGCAGGTGTTCGGCCAGAAAGCGCGCGCTCTTGCCCGCGTCGGCGCCGAACGAGTCGCCGTCGCTGGCCTGGGCCGCGTACACGTTCCACGCCGCCGGCGGATACCGCTTTTCCAGGATCTCGCGCATCAACTCCAGCGCGGACAGCACGATGGTGCCGCCGCTCTTGGGGTCGTAGAAGAAGGTGTGCTCGTCCACTTCCTCGGCGTTGTCGGTATGGCGGATGAAGACCAGGTCCACGTGTTCGTACTTGCGCGACAGGAACAGGTACAGCAGCGTGAAGAAGCGCTTGGCCAGGTCTTTCTTGCCCTCGTCCATGGAGCCGGACACGTCCATCAGGCAGAACATGACCGCGCGCGCCATGGGGATGGCCACCGATACCCGGTTGCGATAGCGCAGGTCCAGGTCATCCAGGAACGGGACGCGGGCGAGCCGCTCGCGGCAATCCTCGACTTCCTGTTCGAGCTCCTGGATCCGGGCGGCGGACGCCCCCGCGGCCCGGGCCTCTTGCAGGGCGTGTTCGGCGTCTTCCAGGTCGGCCCGCGCCTTCACGCTGAGCGACACCCGCCGCGCCAGGGACGACTTGAGCGTGCGGCTGATGCTCAGCGTGCTGGGCGACCCGGTCGTGGTGTAGCCGGCGCGCTGCCACTTCTTCTGGCTGACTTCGCCAAGCTGGTTGCGCGCCAGGTGAGGCAGTTCCAGATCCTCGAAAAAGAGGTTCAGGAATTCGGCCCGCGACAGGCTGAAGGTGAACTGATCCACCGATTCGCCCTCTCCGGGTTCGGACCCGCCATCGCCCTGCCCGCCCTGCGGCCGGTCGAAGGTGTCGCCCTTGGCGAACTCGCGGTTGCCGGGATGCACCAGCTCGCGGTCGCCGCCCGCGCCGTGCCGGAAGGTCGGCTCGGAGATATCGCGGGCAGGCAGGTTGATTTCACCGCCTTGATCCATGTCCTGGATCGAGCGGTCACGGATCATCCCGTGCACCGCCTTGCGGATCTGGTCCTTGTAACGCCGTAAAAAGCGTTCCCGGTTAACGGCGCTTTTGTTGCGGCCGTTAAGACGCCGATCGATCAGTGAATTCATGATTCACCTCGCTCAGGATGACTTCCTCACACGGAGATACCACTCGCACAGCAGCCTGACCTGCTTTTCCGTGTAGCCCTTCTCCACCATCCGGTCGACGAAGCTCTGGTGTTTCGACTTGTCCTCGGCCGAGGCCTTGGCATTGAACGAAATCACCGGCAGCAGGTCTTCCGTGTTCGAGAACATCTTCTTCTCGATCACTTCGCGCAGCTTTTCATAGCTGGTCCAGTTGGGATTGCGCCCGTTGTTGTTGGCGCGCGCCCGCAGCACGAAGTTCACGATCTCGTTGCGGAAGTCCTTGGGGTTGGCGATGCCCGCGGGCTTCTCGATCTTTTCCAGTTCGTCGTTCAGCGCGCTGCGGTCGAAGCTTTCGCCGGTTTCGGGATCGCGGAATTCCTCGTCCTGGATCCAGCAGTCGGCAAACGTCACGTAGCGGTCGAAGATGTTCTGGCCGTATTCGGAGTAGGACTCCAGGTAGGCCGTCTGGATTTCCTTGCCGATGAATTCCGCGTAGCGCGGCGCGAGGAAGCCCTTGATGAACTCCAGGTAGCGCCGGCGGATTTCGTCGGGATAGTCTTCGCGGCCGATCCGTTGCTCCAGCACGTACATCAGGTGCACGGGGTTGGCGGCCACTTCCGTCTGGTCGTAGTTGAAGACGCTGGACAGGATCTTGTACGCGAAGCGCGTCGAGACCCCGGTCATGCCTTCATCGGTGCCGGCGTAATCCTTGTATTCCTGCAGCGCCTTGGCCTTGGGGTCGACGTCCTTCAGGCTTTCGCCGTCGTAGACCCGCAGCTTGGAGTAGATGCTGGAATTCTCGGGTTCCTTCAACCGGGTCAGCACCGAGAACTGCGCCATCATGTCCAGCGTTCCGGGCGCGCACGGCGCTTCGGACAGCGAGCTGTGATGCAGCAGCTTCTCGTAGATGCGGACCTCTTCGGACACCTGCAGGCAGTAAGGCACCTTGACGATATAGATACGGTCAAGGAACGCCTCGTTGTGCTTGTTGTTGCGGAAGGTCTGCCATTCCGATTCGTTGGAGTGGGCCAGGATCGTGCCGTTGAACGGGATGGCCGAAAAGCCTTCCGTGCCCTTGAAGTTGCCTTCCTGGGTGGCCGTCAGCAGCGGATGCAGCATCTTGATCGGGGCCTTGAACATTTCCACGAACTCAAGCAGGCCCTGGTTGGCCAGGCACAGGCCGCCGGAATAGCTGTAGGCGTCCGGGTCGTCCTGCGAATGGCGGTCGAGCTTGCGGATGTCGACCTTGCCGACCAGCGAGGAGATGTCCTGGTTGTTCTCGTCGCCCGGTTCCGTCTTGGCGATGGCGATCTGGCGCAGCACGGAAGGATTCAGGCGCACGACGCGGAACTTGGAGATGTCGCCGTCGAATTCCTTGAGCCGCTTGACCGCCCACGGCGACATGATGCCGGTCAGGTAGCGCCGAGGAATGCCGTATTCCTTTTCGAGCATGTCGCCGAACCGTTCGGGATGGAACAGCCCGAGCGGCGATTCGTTCACCGGCGATCCTTTCAAGGCATAGATCGGAAACTTCTCCATCAGCGCCTTGAGCCGCTCCGCAATGGAGGACTTGCCGCCCCCGACCGGTCCGAGCAGATACAGGATCTGCTTGCGTTCTTCCAGCCCCTGAGCGGCGTGCTTGAAGAACGCGACGATCTGTCCGATCACGTCCTCCATGCCGTAGAACTCCTGGAACGCGGGATAGCGCCGGATGGTCCGGTTGGAAAACAAACGGGAAAGACGTGGGTCGTTGCGCGTATCCACGATCTCAGGTTCGCCGATCGCGGCCAGCATGCGCTCAGCAGGGCTGGCGTAGGCCATGGGATCGCGCTTGGCGAGGTTCAGATACTCTTCGAGCGAGAGCTCTGATTCCTGCTCTCTTGCATACTGCGACTTGAAGCCTTCGACGATGTTTTGCACGGAAACCTCCTACAACACGCGAAAAATTCAATACGTCCCTACATGCCCATTGTGCCTCAGCGCCTGCGCTTTCCTAGACAATCTTGCGACAAGCATTTTCAGCGGGTTTTTATGTTGCTTTCGCCACACATCAACCATAAGCAGGATCGGACCCTTTCTGTTTAGGCTGCCGCCTACGGATACAAGTTCCGCCAGGATTGCAACCAACGTGAGCAAGTTCACTCGTTCGTCTTCAGCATAAGGCCGCATATAGCGTGCCTGACGCAGCCGCACATGAAATGGTCGGCAATGAAACGACGAAATGAGCGATATCCGGTGGATTCTTATGGGCCGGGAACAAACCCGGCTACGCCCGCCATGCGATCGCGGCGGACGGCCTGAACGGCGCTTTGCGTCTTCGTTCAGTAGCGTGCCTGTCGGTGATGAACTGCGCCGATCGCGGCACGGGAATCCGTGGTGACGAGGGCGCGCGGCGGCTGTGCGGTGGTCCGTGAGCGCGTAGCGCCAAGTCATGCGCCTATGCTAAGCCCAATTGACCGTTTTGTGGCAATTCATTTGCGCGCTCGCGTTTCAGCGCAGCGCCGCGTACCACCGCGGATGGCGTGCGCGCGTCTGCGGTTGGCGCACATCATGCATGCCGTCACGAACCGCGCGCGACGCGTAGACGCAGGCTGCACGCGGCTTGCGAAGCATTGGCAGCCGTGCTTGCGGAGTGCTAACAGCCATCTTGGCAACGCGCGCGGGCGATGCGCAAAGGCCGCATGCGCATGAAGAATTAATTCGTGTGCGTGAAGCAGCGCGCGCAATGCAGGCGGCGCGTCGCAACCGAACCGCTACGACAGCGCAGGCAGCGCGACGCTATCCATCAACTGGCGCCACGTACCGGCCACGCGCGCGCGCACGCACAAATCAGCGCCCACGCGCGCAATATCGGTAAATTCGTAGCGTCGCGCGGCGTCCAGGTGTTCGAGCATCGGCAGGCGCACCATGCCCGCCGCGTCGCCCAGCAGCACCGGCGCCAGGTACAACAGCAGTTCGTCCACGCACCCGGCGGACACCAGCGCGCCGCTCAGGCCCGCACCGGCCTCGACGTGCACCTCGTTGAACTGTTCCTGGGCCATCCAGCGCATCATCGCGGGCAGGTCGACCCGGCCAGGCTCCACGCCCGGCAGGCAGACCACCCGCGCGTTCCTGTCCGCCAGGCGCGCGGCCTTTGCGGCATCCTCGCGGGCGGTGAACACGATGACGGGCCCGCCATCGAACAGCCGGGCGGTCTCGGGGATCTCGAAACGGCCGTCCACCACGGCCTTGCGCGGCTGCCGCGGCGTATCGACGTCGCGCACGTTCAGCCGGGGATCGTCCTTCAGGACGGTGCCCATGCCGGTCAGGACGACGCAACTGCGCGCCCGCCAGCGGTGGCCGTCGGCCCGGGCCTCGGGGCCCGTGATCCATTGCGACATGCCGTTATGCAGCGCGCTGCGGCCGTCCAGCGACGCGGCCATCTTCATCCACACCCAAGGCAGCCCCCGGCTCATGCGTGAGATGAATCCGGCATTCACGGCAAGCGCCTCTTCGCGGCAGATTCCCGTCGTCACCCCGATTCCGGCGTCGCGCAGGCGCGCCAGACCCTGTCCGTTGACCAGCGGATTCGGGTCTCCCATGGCGACCACCACGCGGGCCGGCCGCGCCGCCAGCACCGCGTCCACGCAGGGCGGGGTGCGGCCGAAATGGCTGCAGGGCTCCAGCGTGACGTACAGCGTGGAACCGGCAACCGATTCGCCGCGCGCCTGCGCGTCGCGCAGCGCGCAGATTTCGGCGTGCGGACCGCCCGGCGGCTGGGTCGCGCCTTCGCCAAGCACGCGGCCGTCGCGCACGATGACGCAGCCGACCCGGGGGTTGGGGGCCGTGGTGGCCATGACGGTCTGCGCCAGCGCCAGGGCGCGCCGCATCCAGTAGAGGTCGTCGGTGTCGGGGGAAATGTCCATGCCAGGGATTGTATGTCCGCGGTGCGCGCCCCCGGTCATTGGGGACGCACGAGCCGGCGTGGCCGCATGGCGATGTCCGTTTTGGGCCGCCAGCCGTCTTGGATCGCGCTCGCGCCGGCGCGGGATCAGAGTAAAAATAGCGCCATACCCCTTGAAAACCTAGGCCAGGAGGCCCGGAAATGAAACAGGCATTGATCGTCATCGACGTACAGGAATCCTTCCGTCACCGTCCGTTTTGGGACGCATCCGAGTATCCGGCCTTTGTTTCGCAAATCCAGTCCCTGATCGATGGGGCTGCCGCGCAGGATATGCCGGTGCTGCAGGTGTTCCATACCAGCCCGTCCGACGATCCCGCCAATCCGTTTTCCCTGGCGTCCGGCCACGTCAGGACGCTTCAGGAATTGCGGATTTCGCCCTCGGCCGTGTTCCACAAAACGGTCCATTCCGCGCTGTACGCCAAGGACGAAGCTGGCGCCTCGCTGCACGACTGGCTGGTCAAGCACGGGATCGAAGGCGTCATCGTGGCTGGCATCCGCACCGAACAGTGCTGCGAAACCACGTCGCGCCACGCCAGCGACGCCGGTTTCAAGGTGACGTTCCCCACCGACGCCACGCTGACCTTCGCCATGCAAAGCCCGTCCGGCCGGCACTACACGCCGGCCGAGATCCGCGACCGGACCGAATTGGTCCTGCAAGGCCGCTTCGCCCGCATCGCGCGCGCCGCCGACGCGCTGGCGGCATAGCTGCCGGGCGGGAGGCGCCGATGATCCCGGTGCATTTCGTGGTGCCGCGCGGCATCGTCCTGCTGGACCTGGCCGGGCCGGCCGAGGCGTTCCGCGTCGCCAACAAGCTGTGTCCGGGCACGTTCGAACAGCATTTCTGCGGTCCCTCCCGCGACGTCGAGAGCGGCATTCCGGGCCTGCACCTGGCGCACGTTCAGGCCCTGCCCGCCCGCCTGCCCCGCAACGCGCTGGTGATTCTTTCCGGCGTGGTGGGCAAGCACACGCGGCTGGACGACGACGACGCACGCGCGATCGTGGACTGGTTGGCGGTGCGCCACCCGGCCGACGGGTTCACCCTGATGACGGTCTGCGCGGGCGCGCTGTTCGCCGCGGCCGCCGGCCTGACGCGGCAGCGCGAATGCACCACGCACCACACCTGCCTGGCGCAGCTTGCCGCCATCGACCCGACCGCGCGCGTGCTGGACAACCGCATCTTCGTCGAGGACGGCAACCTGGTCAGCAGCGCGGGCATCACGGCCGGCATCGACCTGGCGCTGCACATGGTGGCCCGCCATTGCGGTCCGCGCGTCGCCAGCGAGGCGGCGCGCGACATGGTCGTCTACCAGCGTCGCGCCGGTTCCGATTCGGCGCTGTCGCCCTGGCTGGACCATCGCAGCCATATGCATCCCGGCGTCCACCGGGTCCAGGACGCGGTCATCCGCGACCCCGCCGCGCCGTGGTCGGCCCGGACCCTGGCGGACCAGGCGCACACCAGCCCGCGCCACCTGACCCGCCTGTTCCGCGAGCACGCGGGCTGCACGCCCATGGACTATCTGTATCAGATCCGGGTCGCGCTGGCGCGCGACCTGCTGCGCGACACCCGGCTGGATCTGGAGCGCGTGGCGGAGAAATCGGGATTTGGCTCGGCGCAGCACATGCGCCGCGTGTGGCGCAAATTCCAGCCGCTGACGCCCGGCTCGATGCGCGGGGCGGCGCTGCAATAGCAGCCGCGCGGGGCGCCGTTGCGATCGGCGCCCCGCGCGCTATTCCTTGCGCAGCTTGCCCGGCAGCAGCGGGCCCTGCATCTCGCGGATGGCCTCGACGAATTCGCCGATGTCTTCGAAGCTTTTGTAGACCGAGGCAAACCGCACGTAGGCGACCTTGTCGAGCTTGCGCAATTCGTTCATGACGAGCTCGCCGATATGCTCGGACGGGACTTCGCGCTGGCCGCTGGCAAGCAGTTGCTCTTCGATCCGCGCGACGGCCGCATCCACGTCCTCGGTGCTGACCGGGCGCTTGCGCAGCGCGAGGCTCAGGCTGGCGCGCAGCTTCACGGGATCGTATTCGCTGCGGCTGCCGTTGCGCTTGACGATCGAAGGCATGGCAAGCTCCACCCGCTCGTAGGTGGTGAACCGCTTGTCACAGGACAGGCAGCGGCGACGGCGGCGGATGGCGTCGCCCTCTTCCGAGACCCGGCTGTCGACGACCTGCGTTTCGGCATGGCCACAAAATGGACACCGCATGTGTGATCCCTAAAGACGCTGGTGGCGCTGGCGGCGCTGGAAGCGCCGGAGGCAATAATTGAGCATATTGTAACGATGGGGCCAGGCAAAGCGCCCGGATGGACGATTTTGTCACTGCGGACGCGTCGCTCCCGCCCAAAAAAACCAAGGGACGGCGCCTTGCGGGGCCGTCCCTCTTCCTTCTGTAACCCGGGGTGTGCGAGCGCCGCCCGCGCCCGCGGATTACTTCTTGCCGTACACCGGCAGGCGCGAGGTCAGTTCATTGACCTTGACGCGCACGGCAGCGATGTTGGCCTCGTCGCGCGGGTTGTCCAGCACGTCGGCGATCAGGTTGGCGGTCAGCTCGGCATCGGCTTCGGTGAAGCCGCGGGTGGTCATGGCCGGCGTGCCCAGGCGGATGCCGCTGGTCACGAAGGGCTTTTCCGGGTCGTTCGGGATGGCGTTCTTGTTGACCGTGATGTGGGCCTGGCCCAGCACCGCTTCGGCTTCCTTGCCCGTGATGCCCTTGGAACGCAGGTCCACCAGCATGACGTGGCTTTCCGTGCGGCCGGAGACGATGCGCAGGCCGCGCTTGACCAGCGTGTCGGCCAGCACCTTGGCGTTCTTGACGACTTGCTGCGCGTAGTCCTTGAACTCGGGTTCCAGCGCTTCCTTGAACGCCACGGCCTTGCCGGCGATGACGTGCATCAGCGGACCGCCCTGGATGCCCGGGAAGATCGCCGAATTGATGATCTTCTCGTGTTCGGCCTTCATCATGATGACGCCGCCGCGCGGGCCGCGCAGCGACTTGTGCGTGGTCGAGGTGACGAAATCGGCGTGCGGAACCGGGTTGGGGTAGGCGCCGCCGGCGACCAGGCCCGCGTAGTGGGCGATGTCGACCATGAACAGCGCGCCGTTTTCACGGGCGATGCGCGCCATGCGCTCGAAGTCGATGTGCAGGGCATAGGCCGACGCGCCCGCCACGATCAGCTTGGGCTTGTGTTCCTTGGCCAGTTGCTCGACCTGGTCGTAGTTCAGGACTTCGTTTTCGTCCAGGCCGTACGAGATGAAGTTGTACAGCTTGCCCGAGGCGTTGACCGACGCGCCGTGCGTCAGGTGACCACCTTCGGCCAGGCTCATGCCCAGCACGGTGTCGCCCGGCTTGAGGACGGCCATGTACACGCCCTGGTTCGCCTGCGAACCCGAGTTGGGCTGCACGTTGGCGGCTTCGGCGCCGAAGATCTGCTTCAGGCGGTCGATGGCCAGCTGTTCGACCACGTCCACGTATTCGCAACCCCCGTAGTAGCGCTTGCCCGGGTAGCCTTCGGCGTACTTGTTCGTGAGCTGCGTGCCCTGGGCTTCCATGACGGCCGGGCTGGCGTAGTTCTCCGAAGCGATCAGCTCGATGTGCTGTTCCTGGCGCTGGTCTTCCTTCTGGATGGCGGCCCAAACGTCCGGGTCAGCCTTGGACAAGGTGAGGTTGCGGTCAAACATGACGGGGGTTTCCTGAGGCGGTATGAAATGAGAAAACGGCGTCGGGTGGGTAAACCCGGAGATTGCTGTGTAGTTTACCCCGTCGCGCGGAATCAAATGCCGCCAAAATTGCGGGATCTTGGCCAAATTGCCCCGGACGGGCGCGAAAACCACGCCATCCCGGCAGGCCCGGAAACGCCCCTCATGACGACTTGAGAAAGTTTCATGCAAAGGCTGCCCGCGCCGGCCTTGCCCCGCGCCGCGGACGCCGGAAATGAAAAAGGGCCGCACCAGGCGGCCCTGCGTACATGCCCGTCGATGTCACGCCGACGTGGCCCCGATTTGCTTGGGCGCCAGCCGGGGATTGAGCGTATAGGTCCCCGTCAGCGACGCCTGCGCCAGCATGTGCTTCTGGATGGCGCGCAGCGCGTCTTCGCCGGTGAAGGAACCCTGCAGGTTCAGGCTGGGCACGTCCAGCGCATACAGCGTGAAGATGTAGCGATGGACCAGGGCGTCGTTCCAGGGCGGGCATGGGCCGTCATAGCCGAAATACTCGCCGCTCATGTCGTGGTCGTTGGCGAACCATGACGAATAGGAGTTGATGCCCTGCCGCGCGTCCATGGGCGCCAGGGGGCCGCCCTTGCCGCGCGGGGTGATGCCGTTGGAGAACGCGCCTTCGTCGATCTCGCGCAGGTCGGCGGGCAGGTCCACCAGCACCCAGTGGAAGAAATCGACGCGGGGCAGGTCGGCAGGCACTTCGCGGCCTTCCTGGTTGACGTCGTCGGGGCGCGAAGGCACGTCGGGATCATGGCAGAGCAAGGCAAACGACTGCGTGCCGTCCGGAACGTTGTCCCAGGAAAACTGCGGATTGAAGTTGTCTGCCAGCGCGACGTGCGATTGCGCATCGATCCTGCCGAATGCATAGCGCTCGGGAATCGACTCGTGATCGGAAAATGACAAACTCGAAAGTTCCATGTCGTGCTCCTATAAGTGCCGCAAAGGGCGCCCAGGCCCTGTGTGTACCTTCAGCGTATCAAAACTTCGCTATTACGGGTTCAACTTAACACGCGCGAACTTGCGCTTGCCCACCTGAACGACGTAAGTCCCGGCCGGCAATTGCAACGATTTGTCTTCCACGCGATCGCCATTGACGCGGACCCCGCCCTGCTCCACGTTGCGCTGGGCCTCCGAGCCGGATGCGACCAGGCCGGCCTCGCGCAGCAGCTTCAGAATGCCCACCGGCGCGCCGCCGAGGTTGACCTCGGGGATGTCCTCGGGGATGGCGCCGTCCCGGAAACGCGCCTCGAACGAGGCCAGCGCATCGTCCGCCGCCTTGGCGGAATGAAAGCGCGCGATGATCTCCTGCGCCAGCATGACCTTCGCATCGCGCGGATTGCGGCCGCCGTCGATTTCCTGCTTGAGCGCGGCGATGTCCTCCAGCGAGCGGAAGGACAACAGTTCGAAGTAACGCCACATCAGCGTGTCGGAAATCGACATGAGCTTGCCGAACATGGAATCGGGCGACTCCGAAATGCCGATGTAGTTGCCCTTGGACTTGGACATTTTCTCTACGCCGTCCGTGCCGACGAGCAGCGGCATCGTCAGGATGCACTGCGGCTCCTGTCCATATTCTTTTTGCAGTTCCCGGCCCACCAGCAGGTTGAACTTCTGATCGGTGCCCCCCAGCTCCAGATCGGACTTCAGCGCGACCGAGTCATAGCCCTGCATCAGCGGATACAGGAATTCATGCACCGAAATGGGGATGCCGCCCTTGAACCGCTTGGTGAAGTCCTCGCGCTCCATCATGCGGGCCACCGTATAGCGGGAGGCGAGCTGGATCAGCCCGCGCGCGCCCAGGGGATCGCACCACTCGGAGTTGTATCGGATCTCGGTGCGGGCCGGATCCAGCACCAGGCTGGCCTGCGCGTAATAGGTCTTGGCGTTTTCTTCGATCTGCTCGCGCGTGAGCGGCGGGCGCGTGCTGTTGCGGCCACTGGGGTCGCCGATGGTGGAGGTGAAATCGCCGATCAGGAAGATGACGTTATGCCCCAGGTCCTGGAGCTGGCGCATCTTGTTCAGCACCACCGTGTGTCCCAGGTGGATGTCCGGCGCGGTGGGGTCCAGCCCGAGCTTGATGCGCAGGGGCACGCCCGTGGCGCGGCTCTTGGCCAGCTTGCGCGCAAACTCGGACTCGACCAGCAGTTCATCGCAGCCGCGCTTGGCTATACGCAGATCGGCTTCGACTTCAGGAGTGATGGGGGCTTCGGTGGGTGACATGACAGGGGGACCAATGCGGCTTCAGCCGACAAAAAGGTGTAAAAAGTGACGAAAACTATCGAAAATTCTAGCCGAATCGGCTAGGATACCGGCCTAATCATACGCAACTGTCATATATACGCAGTTGCGTTCGCTCTACCATCTATTGTTCACAAGATGCGCATCCGCGCCAGCCCTTGCTCCGGAATCCGTTGCACGCCAGGGCCGTTCGTGTCACGCACCCTGCGAGCTCAAGCCACCTGAGAGGGTATTTTCACGATGAATCGTGGCCTCCACGAACTGGCGAGTGGCCTCAAGCGCAAAGTCGCTGCCGTATTTGCGCCCGTCGAGCCCAAGCCCCATCGCTCGGGACTTTTCCGCCGCACTCTTCTCGTCACCGCAATTGGTCTTTTCGCTGGCGCCGCCGCTCTCGGCATGGTGCAGCATCCCGACCGCACCGAACTCCCTCCCTCGCGCGTCATCCAGAGCATTCTGCCGCTGACCGCCGAGCAAGTCGAAGTCAGCAGCCCCAGCGCCGCCCCCTACATCAGCGAAACCCGCATCCGTCCGGGCGACACGCTGTCGGCCGTGCTGCAGCGCCTGGAGCTGGACGCGCCCAACCTGCAGTCCTTCCTGACGCACGACGCCAGCGCCCGCAGCATCTACAAGCTGTATCCGGGCCGCTCGGTGCAGGCTGCCACGGACGAACAGGGCAACCTGATCTGGCTGCGCTACATCCACACGCCCGGCAATGAATCCGACGGGCAGGTCGTGACGCGCATGCTGCACGTCGCGCCGGCCGGCGACAGCTACAAGGCCGAGGAAATCACGGAAAGCACCGATCGCCAGACCCGCGTGGCCGTCGGCACCATCAAGTCCTCGCTCTTCGGCGCCACGGACTCGGCCGGCATCCCGGACTCGGTCACCATGCAGATGGCCGACATCCTGAGCGCCAAGATCGACTTCCTGCGCGACCTGCGCCAGGGCGACCAGTTCCGCGTCGTCTATGAAGTGCGTTCCCATGACGGCCGCTACGCCGGCGCGGGCCGCGTGCTGGCCCTGGAGTTCATCAACGGCGGCAAGACCTACAACGCCGTCTGGTTCAGCCCAGACGACAAGACCGGTTCCTACTACGACTTCGACGGCACCAGCCTGCGTGGCGCGTTCCTGCGCACCGCCCTGAAGTTCAGCCGGATCAGCTCGACCTTCGGCATGCGCATGCATCCCATCCACAAGACCTGGACGGGACACAAGGGCGTGGATTACGCCGCCCCCTCCGGCACCCCGATCCACTCCACCGCCGACGGCACGGTCGAATTCTCGGGCTGGCAGAACGGCTACGGCAACGTGGTCATCATCAAGCACCACGGCAAGTATTCGACGCTGTACGCGCACCAGAGCCGCATCGCCCAGGGCATCACCAAGGGCGCGAAGGTCTCGCAGGGTCAGTTGCTGGGTTATGTCGGATCCACCGGCTGGGCCACGGGGCCGCACCTGCACTACGAATTCCGCGTGGACAATCAGCCCATCGATCCGCTGTCCGTGGACCTGCCGGTAGCCCGCGCACTCGAACCCGCGGAAGTCCGCGCGTTCAACGACGCCGTGGGGCCGTACAAGCAGCAGATCCTGTTGCTGACGCAATTCCAGCAGACGCTGCCCGACGCATTGACCAACGTGGCCAGCCGCTAAGGCTGGCCCAGGCAGCAATCCAGCACAGGGCGGTCCGCACGTTGCAGGGCGGACCGTTCAAGCAGTCAAGCCCTTGACGGGCACCAGGCCCGCGCGACGGGCGCGGCGGCGGCGCGACATGCGCTGGCCGCCTTTTTTATTTCGAGGCGCCCGTGAAAGACATCAAGCCTTTGCAGCACGACACCGGCACGCTCTTCATCGGATTGATGTCGGGAACCAGCGTCGACGGCGTCGACGGCGTGCTGGCCCGACTGACGCAGGGAGGGCCGCCGCAGGTGCTGGCCAGCGCCAGCCTGCCCATGCCCGAGAATCTGCGCCGCGAGTTGCTGGTTCTCAATACTTCCGGGGACGACGAGCTGGCCCGCGCCGCGCTCGCGGCCAATGCGCTGGTCCGGGTGTACGCGCAGGCGGTGTCGGCCCTGCTCAAGGATGCGAATGTCGCCGCGCACGACGTGACCGCCATCGGCGCGCACGGCCAGACCGTCCGGCATCGCCCCGACCTCGGCTACACGCTGCAGCTCAACGCGCCAGCGCTGCTGGCCGAGTTGACCGGCATCGACGTGGTGGCGGACTTCCGCAGCCGCGACCTGGCCGCGGGCGGCCAAGGCGCGCCCCTGGTCCCGCCCTTTCACGCGGCCGTGTTCGGCAGCGACCACGGGCGCGCCGTGCTGAACCTGGGGGGCATTGCCAACGTCACGCTGCTGGTGCCCGGACAACCCCCGCGCGGCTTCGATACCGGCCCTGCCAACGTGTTCCTGGATGGCTGGTGCCAGCGCCACCTGGGTCGGCCCTATGACGCGGGCGGCCGCTGGGCCGCGAGGGGCCAGGTGGTGGCGCCCCTGCTCGAGCAGCTCATCGCGAGCGAGCCCTGGTTCGCCCTGCCCCCGCCCAAGTCCACAGGCCGGGATCTCTTCAATATGAAATGGCTGGACGCACGCCTGGCTGCGTTCGACGGGCCGGCTCCCGCCCCTCAGGACGTCCAGGCCACCTTGCAGCGCCTGACCGCGAGGACAGTCGCCAATGCCATCGACGCGGCCGCCGCAGGCACGCAGGAAGTGTTCGTGTGCGGCGGCGGGGCCTACAACGCGGGACTGATGCAGGAACTGGCTTACTGCCTGCAACGCCCGGTGCAGGCGACCGACGCCCTGGGCGTGCCGGCCCAGCAGGTGGAAGCGCTGGCGTTCGCGTGGCTGGCGCAGGCGTTCGTCACGGGCCAGCCCGCGGGCCTGCCCAGCGTGACGGGCGCGCGCGGTGCGAGGCTGCTGGGCGCGCTGTATCCCGCCTGACACTCCGCCACCGGCGGCAATGCCGCGCCTCAAACAAAAAACCCTTCGGCAAGCCGAAGGGTTTTTGTCTTTCGTGCCCGGCGATTACACCGAAAACGAAGAACCGCAGCCGCAGGTGGTGCTGGCGTTGGGATTGCGGATGACGAACTGCGCGCCTTCCAGGTCTTCCTTGTAATCGATCTCGGCGCCGACCAGGTATTGGAAGCTCATCGGGTCAACGAGCAACTGGACGCCAGCCTTGTCCAGCACGGTGTCGTCTTCGTTCACGACTTCGTCGAACGTGAAACCGTACTGGAAGCCGGAACAGCCCCCACCCTGCACGAACACGCGCAGCTTGAGCTCGGGGTTGCCTTCTTCGGCCAACAGGTCTTTCACTTTGGCGGCAGCCGAGTCGGTAAACACCAGGGGCACAGGCGGCGCGGCCTGCAGGTCGACGGTTTCGGTCACTGCATTCATGGTTCACTCCTGGCCGATACGGCCATATTTCAGTGAGCGGCGTCGCCGCTCGTATAGTGTCACTATAGCGCAGGGCTTGACCAGACTCAAAGTTCCAGTTTGACGCTGCGGGTGGCGCGGACGGTTTCGCCCTCGAGGACGCTGACGGTGACGCTTTCGGGGACAAATCCGTCGGGCACGGCCAGGAGACCCTGGCTGCGCTGATATTGGTCGAACTGCAGGGCCAGCGACGCCGCCGCGAGGTTCTCGCCCGTCGAGGCGACGGGCCCTGTCTCGGCCCTGACCTGCATGGGCGCCAAATCCACCGTGACGGTTTCGCCCTTGAGCACACCGGTTGCCTGGAACCGCAACGCGCCCGCGAAAGGCGTGGCGCCATTGCGGCCGCTGCGCATCAGCAGCACTTTGTAGCGCAGGCCACCGCCCTCGCGATCGATCTGCACGCCGCGGATGTCCACGGAGCCCTCAGGGCCGGGCGGCAGCAGTTGCTCGTAGAACGCAAGCTGGTCACGCACGCGGCCGACCTCGGCCTGCGCAGCGCGGAGCTGGGTTTCGAGCTCTTGGCGGGCCGACCGCTCGATGACGAGTTCGCCATCGGCGGTATCCAGCTGCCCCCGGATGTAGCGCAGCTGCGTGGCCTGTTGGCGCATGGCTTCGTCCTGCGCCTCGGCCTGCTGGGCGCTGATGACGATGGCGTCCTGCGGACGATAGAGCGCTCGCGCATGGAAGAATCCCGCGGCGCCTCCCAGCAACGCGCCCAGCAGCAGCATCGCGACCAGGCGCGCAAAGGCGCCATGCGTGGTACGCGGCTGGGGACGGGCGGAAGGATCTACGGACATGAAGCGCAAAGAAGGCGGCCAGCCACGCCGGCCGCCGGGGCCTTACGGCAGGATGGCGACCTGGTCCAGGCCGACTGTTTCGGGGATGCCGAACATCAGGTTCATGTTCTGCACGGCCTGGCCGGCGGCGCCCTTGACCAGGTTGTCCTGCACCACCATGACGATCAGCAGGTCGCCGTTGCCCGGGCGGCTGAGCGCGATGCGCAGGTTGTTCGAGCCGCGCACCGAACGCGTTTCGGGGTGGCTGCCGGCAGGCATGACGTCGACGAAAGGTTCATCCGCATAGCGGGCCTCGAACAAGGCCTGGAAGTCGGTATCGCGGGCTTCAGGCTGGATGCGGGCATAGATGGTGGAAAACATGCCGCGGATCATCGGCACCAGATGCGGCACGAACGTCAGCCCCACCTTGCCGCCGGCCAGCTTTTCAAGCTGCGCGGTGATTTCGGGGTGGTGGCGATGGCCAGCCACGCCGTAGGCCTTGAAGTTGTCGGACGCTTCGGAGAACAGCGAACCGACCTCTGCCTTGCGGCCGGCGCCCGAGACACCCGACTTGCAGTCGGCGATGAGGGTTTGCGCATCGACGAGCGCCTTGCCGCCTTCGAGCAAGGGCGCCAGACCCAGGAGCACCGTGGTCGGGTAGCAGCCGGGGTTGCCGATGACGCGCGCCTTGGAGATGGCTTCGCGGTTCAGCTCGACCAGGCCATATTGCGATTCGGCCAGGATGTCAGGGCAGGTGTGGGGGATCTTGTACCAGCGTTCGAACGTGGGAATGTCCTGCAGGCGGAAGTCGGCAGCCAGGTCGATGACGCGGGTGCCCGCGGCGATCAGTTCCTGGGCTTGCGCCATGGCCACCCCGTGAGGCGTGGCGAAGAATACGACATCGCAGTCGGTCAACGAGGCCTTTTCCGGGGCGGAGAAGGCAAGCTTCACACGGCCGCGCAGGTTGGGATACATGTCGGCGACGGGCAGGCCGTCTTCCTTGCGGGACGTGATGGCAGTCAGTTCCACGTTGGGATGCTGCGACAGCAAACGCAGCAGTTCGACGCCGGTATAGCCGGTGCCGCCGACGATGCCAACCTTGATGCGGGTGTTCGATGCTTGGGCCATGATGAATGCTCTTCGGAGAACGAATAACGATTGTATCGCTCGGGAAACAGGGTATTGCACCGGCGTGCCTGAATTGGCACTGCAATCCATTTTTCCGACCGGGCGGGTCGCGCGGAGTTCCGCGCAGGGCCGGCAGCGACAGGACATGGCCGGCCCAAAAACAAAAAGCCCGCCGAAGCGGGCTTTTTGCAGGGCATTAACGCTTGCTGAACTGCTTGCGACGACGCGCCTTGCGGAAGCCGACCTTCTTACGTTCGACTTCACGGGCATCGCGGGTCACGAAGCCAGCTTGCGACAGCGACGGCTTCAGCGTGGCGTCGTAATCGATCAGGGCACGCGTGATGCCGTGACGGATCGCGCCGGCCTGGCCGGTTTCACCGCCGCCGTGCACGTTGACCTTGATGTCGAACGATTCCAGATGGCCGGTCAGTTCCAGCGGCTGGCGCACGACCATGCGGCCGGTTTCACGAGCGAAGAACTCGTCGACGGGCTTGCCGTTGACGACGATCTTGCCAGTGCCCTTCTTGATGAAAACGCGAGCCACCGAAGTTTTGCGACGGCCGGTTCCGTAATTCCAGTTACCGATCATGGCGTTTCCTTAGATATCCAGCGTCTTGGGCTGCTGGGCGGTGTGCGGGTGCTCGGCACCAGCATAGACCTTCAGCTTCTTGATCATGGCGTAGCCCAGAGGACCCTTGGGCAGCATGCCCTTGACGGCCTTCTGAATGGCACGGCCGGGAAAACGCTCTTGCATTTTCTCGAAGTTCGTTTCACGGATACCGCCCGGGTACGTCGTGTGGCGGAAGTACTTCTTGTCCTTCGCCTTGGCGCCGGTAACGACGATATCGGACGCGTTGATGATGACGATGTAGTCACCGGTATCAACGTGAGGCGTGAATTCAGGTTTGTGCTTGCCACGCAGACGACGTGCGACTTCGCTGGCCACACGACCGAGGACTTTGCCCTTGGCGTCGATCACAAACCAGTCACGTTGGACTTCATGCGGCTTGGCCACAAAGGTCTTCATGATGGTTCCTAAGAATAAAAATGTGCTCTGGCCGGAACATCCTGCCAGTGTTCTTTCCCAAACTAGGCTGCATATACAAATGCGCATATACAAATGCAATGCCAGCCCTTAATCGCCCCCCGCCTAAGCGTTATGAATCCGCCCGTGCAAAGGTCAAAATGAGGGAAAGCCTGAAATTCTAACACGGTTGCTCAAAAATTGGGCAAGCGGAAAGAATCCAAGCGGCTTGCGGGTGACCGCCGCCGGGCGGCCACCGCGAAGTTGATAGGGGGACACAAGGCCCCCTGCCCGTCACGCGCCCAGGTAGGCTTCCAGGACGCGGGGGTGTCCCAGCAGCTCGCGGCCGGTGCCGGTCAGCGCCATGGCGCCGTTTTCCAGCACGTAGCCATGTTGCGCGATCTTGAGCGCCTGGCGCACGTTCTGCTCGACCAGGAACAGCGTGAGGCCGTCGGCGTTGATGGCGCGCAGCGAGCGGAAGATTTCCTGGACGACGATCGGCGCCAGGCCCATCGACGGTTCGTCCAGCAGCAAGAGGCGCGGCTTGGCCATCAGGGCGCGGCCGATGGCCAGCATCTGCTGTTCGCCGCCCGACAGGTTGCCGGCCATGCCGTTGATGCGCTCTTTCAGGCGCGGGAACAGGTTGAACACGTATTCCAGGTCGGTGGCGACGTTTTTCAGGCCGCGGCGGTAGGCGCCCAGTTCCAGGTTTTCCAGCACCGTCATGGTGGTGAGGATCGCCCGGCCCTCGGGCACCTGCACGATGCCGCGCGCGACCAGTTGGTTCGGCGCCAGGTTGGTGACGTCTTCGCCCTCGAAGAGGATGCGGCCGCGCGCCTTGGGCAGCAGGCCCGACAGCGCGAGCAGCGTGGTCGACTTGCCGGCGCCGTTGGCGCCGACCAGGGCGGTGATTTCGTTGGCGTTCAGGTCCAGGTCGATGCCGCGCACGGCTTCGATATGGCCGTAGTTGACCTCGAGCCCGCGGACTTCCAGCATGGCGCTCATTTTGCGGCCTCCGCTTGTTCGGTGTCTTCGTCGTCTTCGCGGCCCAGGTAGGCCTCGATGACCTGCTCATTGTTGCGGATGTCCTCGGGACCGCCGCAGGCGATGATCTTGCCGAAGTTCAGCACCGCGATGCGTTCGCACAAGCCCATGACGAAGCGCATGTCGTGTTCGATCATGAGGATCGTGTAGCCGCGGTCGCGGATCGCCAGGATTTCGCGCATGAGTTCGGCGCGTTCGCCGGTGTTCATGCCGGCGACGGGCTCGTCCAGCAGCAGCAGCTTGGGCTCGGTGGCCAGCGCGCGCGCCAGCTCCAGGCGGCGCTGTTCGCCGTAGGACAGGTTGTCCGCCAAGTCGTTGGCCTTGTGATCCAGGCGCATCCACGTCAGCAGCTCGTGGGCGCGCTCGCGGGCGCGCTGCTCGTGCTCGCGAAAGCCGGGCAGGCCCAGCAGCAGGCTGGGGAAACCGTAGTTCATGTGGCGGTAGGCGCCCACGACGACGTTTTCCAGCAGCGTCATCTCCTTGAAGAGACGGATGTTCTGGAAGGTGCGGGCAATGCCCATGCGCGTGATGCTGTGCGGCTTCTTGCGCAGCACGCTTTCGCCCTGGAACGTGATGGTGCCGCCGCTGGGCGGCAACAGCCCGGTGATCAGGTTGAACACCGTGGTCTTGCCGGCGCCGTTGGGGCCGATCAGGCCGAAGATCGCGCCTTCGGGCACGGACAGGCTGACGTCATGCAGCACATGCAGACCGCCAAAGCTCTTGGAAACGGAAGACAGCTCAAGCATGGCGCTTCCCTCCCTGGCGTCCTTGACGCGTCCAGCGCTTGAAACGCGCCGGATCCCAGATGCCTTGCGGCAGGAACAACACAATCACCACCAGGATCACTCCATTCGCGACCAGGCGCAGATCCGCGAATCCGCGCAGCAATTCGGGCAGCACCGTAATGATGAAGCTGCCCAGCACGGGGCCGGCCAGGCCGCCGATGCCGCCCAGGATCGCCATCGTCAGGATTTCGACGCCGCGGTCGAATCCGTATTCGTTGGGACCAATAAAGAAAGTCAGGTGCGCATTCAGCGCGCCGGCCAGGCCGGCGATCATCGCGCCGGCCACGAAGGCCAGCATCTTGTTGGCGCGCACGTCGATGCCCATCATGCCGGCTGCCGTTTCGTCGCCACGGATGGCGTCAAAGGAACGGCCGATCTTGGACGCGCGCACGCGCCACAGCACGAACAGCACGATGATCACGGCCAGCAGCACATGCCACCACTGCGTCAACTGCGGAATGCCGTTCAAGCCCAGCGCGCCGCCGGTGATGGACTCGGTGTTCAGAATGGTCACGCGGACCACTTCACCGAAGCCCAGCGTCGCCATGGCCAGATAGACACCGGATAGCCGCAGGGTCGGCAGGCCGATCAGGGCCGCCACCAGCGCGGGCGCGGCCATGCCGCCGGCCAGCGCCACCGCGAACGGCGCGTCGTAGTTCATGGTGAGCAGCGCGGCGGCGTACGCCCCGATGCCCATGAAGGCGGCATTGGCCATGGCCAGCATGCCGCAGGCCAGCGTCAGCCAGATGGAGAGGGCCAGCAGTGCGTTGGTGCCGAGGGTGAGCACCAGGTTGCCGTAAATGGCCCAGAAATTTTCGAATCCGCTCATACCTTAAGCCTTGCGTTGAACCACTTTGCCGAACAGACCTTGCGGGCGCACCAGCAGGATCAGGAACAGCAGGCCGAAAGCCACCGCGTCGCGCATGGTGGAGCCGATGTAAGCCACGGAGAGCACCTCGGCAAAGCCCAGGAACAGACCGCCCAGCATGGCGCCGCGGATGTCTCCCATGCCGCCCAGGATGATGACCGCGATGCCCTTGTGCAGCATCGGCTGGCCCATCAGGGGGAAGAGCGCGTTCGAGTACAGCCCGATCAGCACGCCGGCCACGCCGCCCAGGGCGGCCGCGGCAAACGAGGTGGTGATGAAGAGCTTTTCGACGTTGATGCCCAGCAGCCAGGCGGCCTTGGGCGATTCAGCGATGGCGCGCAGGGCGCGGCCGAATTGCGTGCGGCGCATGACATACATCAGCACGGCCATCAGCGCGAACGACAGGAAGATGATCCCCAGCTCGATGACGGTCAGGTGCAGGCCCGCGACCTCGATGACTTCCTCGGGCACGGTGCCATGCGGGAAGCGCAGGTTGCTCGCGCCGAAGATGCCTTGGGCGCCGTTATTCAGGATGATGCCCACGCCAATGGTGGCGATCATGGGAATCAGGTGGGGCGCGTTGCGCTTGCGCAGCGGCTTGAGCACCAGGTAGTCGATGATGACCCCGGTAAAGCCGGCGACGAAGAACGCGACCATCAGCGCAGCCCACAGCGGCAGGCTGAACTGCTCGACCACGACCAGTGCTGCGTAGGCGCCAACCATGAACACGGCGCCATGCGCCAGGTTGATCACCCCGAGCACGCCGAAGATCAGCGTGAAGCCGAGCGCGAACAGTGCATACACACAGCCCAGCGACAAGGCATTGACGAATTGTTGTTCGAACATGATGGGACTTTCCAGATCTGATAGGGCCCCCTCGCCGTGCCCACAGCGAGGTCTTTCTGCTTTCGGGGAAGCTGTTTACTTGCGACGGCCCTGCGATAAAAAGCGCCTTGCAGGCGGCCGGGAGGCCGTCCGCAAGGCGCATCCCCCCGCGCGGGGATGCGTACTGCTTACTTCTCGATGACGTACTTGCCGTCTTTGGTCACGCTGACGATCGGCGCCTGGTCGGCGTCGTAGCCGGCGGGCTTGCCGGCGCGGTCGGTGGCCTGGCGGAACTTGAACGGGCCGGTGGCGCCGGTCCAGGTCACGGACGGCAGGGCGTCGCGCAGGGCTGCGCGGTCCTTGGTCAGTTCGCCGGAGATCTTGGTGTTCTTCAGCGCCTGGGCGACGATGTACATGGCGTCATAGGACTGCGCCGCGAACTGGTCGGGAGCGTTGGTGAACTTGGCCTTGTAGGCGTCGATGAACTTGACGTTCTCGGGGGCCTTGTTCTCGATCGACCACGGGCTGCCGATCCACAGATTGTTCGACGCGCCGCCGGGGGCCAGGTCGAAGATCTTGACCGAGTTCATGCCGTTGCCGCCGATGACCGGCACGTTCAGGCCGAGCTGGCGGGCCTGGACCATGATCGGGGCGCCTTCGGCCAGCAGTGCGGACAGCACGATGGCGTCGGGGTTGGTGCCCTTGATCTTGGTGAGCTGGGCCTTGAAGTCCACGTCGCCCTTAGCGAACGTTTCAGTCGTGGTGACCGGGATCTTCTGGTCTGCCAGGGCCTTCTTGAAGTTGTCGTAGCCGCTCTTGGTGAACACGTCGTCGTTGCCGTACAGCACGGCCACGTTCTTCAGACCGGTCTTGGCCTTGACGGTGGAGATGGTGGCGGGCAGCACGTCGGCTTCGGTGACCGAGTTGCGGAACACGAAGTTGCCGATGGAGGTGATGCCGTCGGCGGTGTTGGAGGTGCCGAAGACGACCGTCTTGGCGGCCTGCGCGATCGGATCGGCGGCCTGGGCCGAGTTCGACAGCGTGGGACCGAAGACCATCAGGACCTGATCCTTGAAGATCAGCTTCTTGAAGACGTTGATGGCTTCTTCTTTCTTGCCTTGTTCGTCCTCGACCACGAGCACGATCTTGTTGCCGTTGATGCCGCCGGCGGCGTTGATCTCGTCGGCCGCGAGCTGGAAGCCGTTGCGGATCGAGACGCCGTACTGGGCAGCGCCGCCGGACAGGGCTTCCGCCACGCCCAGCTTGATGTCGGCAGCGTGGGCAGCCGGGATGACACCGGCAGCGATCAGCGCGGCCAGCAGCTTTTTGGTCTTGGATTGCATGGTTGTTACCACCTTAAAGTCTGTCTCGGAATATTGGTAATCCGGGCTGATGTAATCCTGCCGGATTGACGTCTATGCCGCCTAAAGGCCGCAAGTTTGCGCGTCAAGACCCGGGATATTACTCCTTTGTATCAGGCCGAAACTCGAATGCCGTTCAACAAAAGCCTATAAACCGCCCATTTTTTTGTAAAAAACGTGTGGTTACTAGCAAAAACCCTATTGCTCACCGAATGCCATTCGGCACCGGCTTCCTCCTAACTCCTGGCCGACAGCGCCACGCCCAGATACTGGCCATAAGCGTTCTCGGTCAGGCGAAACCACGGCATCTCGCTGTCGCGAAAGCCCATGTAACTATCGTGCATTGCCTTGAATCCGGGGTCTTTGGCGCCCAAATCCTTGTACACCTGCTGCGTGGCCTCGAACGCCGCGTCCATGATCGAACGCGGAAAAGCGCGCACCTGGGCGCCACTTGCCGTCAATTGGGCCAGCGCCGGCGGGTTCAGCGCGTCGTACCGGGCGGTCGCTGCCGCGTGCGCGGCCAGGGCCGCGGCCTGCACCACGGCCTGGTAATGCTTGGGAAGCTCGTTCCAGGCCGTTTCATTGATATAGAGCGATAGCTGTTCACCGCCCGCCCACCAGCCGGGTGCGTAGTAATACTTAGCTACCTTATTCAAACCGAGTTTGGCGTCGTCGTAAGCGCCCGCCCCCGCCACGGCCTGCAGGCCGTCTTTTTCAAACGCCTCGGCCAGCTTGGCCGCATCCGCCTGCTGCGGCGCGACGCCCAGGCGGGCCAGCACGTCGGCGGCCAGGCCGTCGACCTGCATCTTCAGGTCTTTCAGGTCGCCGGTGCGTTTGATTTCCCGGGTGTACCAGCCGCCCATCTGCGCGCCGGTGTTGCCCAAGGGGAAATTGATGATTTTTTCGGGTTTGAAGAGCTCGCGCGTTAGCCGCAGGCCCTCGCCATCGCTCATCCAGGCGTTCATCTGGCGCGCATTCAGCCCGAAGGGTACGGCCGCATCGAAGCAGAAGGCGGCATTCTTGGCGTAATAGCGGCGCGAGGACACATGGCCGCATTCCACCTTGCCGGTGGAGACGGCCTGCATCAGGTCGGCCGCGGCGACGACCTCGCCGTCGGGGAAATGGCGGATATTGAATCTGCCGCCCGTGGTTTCGGCGACGAACTTGCAGAAATTCTCGGCCGCCCCCACGCGCAGATCGAGGGCAGCGGGAAACCCGGAGGAAAGGCGCCAGCTCACCGACGGCATGTCCTGCGCCAGCGCGGGCGTGCTGACGGCGGCGCCGGCGACGGCGCCCAGGCCGGCGCGCTTCAAGAATGAACGTCGTTGCATCACTTTGCTCCTTTACACCGACAACTGGGACTTCGAGCAATACCCGCCGGATATTACACGCTGGCCATGGCCGGGACGGCTAGAGGAAATCCCGAGCCGGTAAGGGATTGCAAGGGGGAGTGCAAAGTGGATGGCCGGGCGGACTGCAAAGCCCGTGGGCGGCGCATTGCGCGCCGCCCACGCACGGGATCAGGTCCCGGCGATGGCCATCTGCTCGATGAGGATGGAGCCGGTGGTCTTGGTGCCGCGCGAGATGGTGTCCGCGCCCACCGCGACGATCTGCTGGAACATGTCGGCCAGGTTGCCGGCGATGGTGACTTCCTGGACCGCGTGCTGGATCTGGCCGTTTTCGACCCAGTAGCCGAACGCGCCGCGCGAGTAGTCGCCCGTGACGTAGTTGACGCCCTGCCCGATCAGCTCGGTGACGAGAAAACCCGTGCCCAGCTTCTTGAGCATGGCTTCGAAATCGTCGCCGCGGCGCGTCTGCGTCGAGCTGAAGACCAGGTTGTGCGAGCCGCCGGCGTTGCCGGTGGTGGCCATGCCCAGCTTGCGTGCCGTGTAGGACGACAGGAAATAGCCTTCCAGGACGCCCGCCGACACCACGTTGCGGCGGCGCGTGCGCACGCCTTCGTCGTCGAAGGGCGAACTGCCCATGGCGCCGCGGATGTGCGGGTCTTCGACCAGGTTGATGTGCTTGGGGAAGATGGGCTTGCCCAGCGAATCAACCAGGAAGCTCGCCTTGCGGTACAGGGCGCCGCCGTTGACGGCCTGCGTCAGCGCGCCGACCAGGCCCAGCGCCAGCGGCGCCTCGAACAGGACGGGGAACTTGCCGGTGCGCACGCGGCGGGCCGACAGGCGCGACAGCGTGCGTTCGGCGGCATAGCGGCCGATGGCCTCGGGCGAGGCCAGCTTGGCGGGATCGCGTTCCGACGAATACCAGTAGTCGCGCTGCATGCCGTTGCCACGCCCGGCGATGGGCGCCACGGACAGGCTGTGGCGCGAATACGGATAGCCGCCCAGGAAGCCGCGCGTGTTGCCCATCACGAACTGGCCTTCGTAGGTGCCGACGCTGGCGCCGTCGGTATTGGTGATGCGCGGATCGACCTCGCGTGCGGCGCGCTCGGCCCGCAGCGCCAGCTCGGCGGCTTCCTCGGTGGTGACGGTCCAGGCGCGGTGCAGGTCCAGGTCGGGGAATTCGGTGGCCAGCTGGTCGGCGTCGGGCAGGCCGGCGGCCGGATCGGCGGCGGTATGGCGGGCGATGTGCCAGGCGGCTTCGACCGTCTGGCGCAGCGCGGCCTCGGAGAAGTCGGAGGTCGAAGCGGAGCCGCGGCTCTGGCCCGCGTAGACCGTCAGGTCCAGCGAGCGGTCGCGCGTCTGCTCTACGGTTTCGATGTCGTTCTTGCGTACCGAGACGGACAGTCCCAGGCTTTCGGATACTTCCGCCGCGGCGTCGGAGGCGCCGATCTGGCGCGCGTAGGCCAGGGTTTGCTCGACGAGTTCGGAAAAACGCGCGTGATTCGCCGCCAGCGGCAAGGATGAGGAGGTTTTAACCATTGCAGTCCAATTTGCAGAGACGGTTATCATAGCCAAGTCTGTCATTGCGCAGTTTTCCATGAATTCCCATCCCCAAGAAGATTCCGTCGACGACGGCTACGACGAAAACGGCTACGACCGTCCCAGCAAGTCCCAGGTCAAGCGTGAAATGCACGCCCTGCTGGACCTGGGCAAGCAATTGATCGCCCTGTCGCCCGAACGTCTGAAACAGTTGCCCCTTGAAGAACGCCTGTACGAAGCGATCCGCATGGCGCAGCGCACCACCGGCCGCGAAGGCCTGCGCCGCCAGGTCCACTTCGTGGGCAAGCTGATGCGCGATGCGCCGGCCGACGACATCCGCCGGCAGCTCGACATCTGGGAAAACGGTTCGCGCGAGGAAACCGCCGCCATGCACCGGCTGGAAGCGCTACGCGACCGCCTCCTGGATGACGACGACGCCCTTACCCGCCTCTTGAGCAACAATCCGCAGGCCGACGTGCAGCAATTGCGCACGCTGATCCGGGCCGCCCGCAAGGAAAAGCTCGCCAACGCGTCGCTGCTGCAAGGCCAGGAACCGCAGAAAAAGCACTACCGCGCCCTGTTCCAGGCGCTCAAGACCCTCACCCTCTGATATCCACCGCCGCCCGTCCATGACCGCACCGACCGACCTGCTCGACTGCATCGAAATCGAAACCGCCCCCAATCCCACGCACGCCGTGATCTGGCTGCACGGCCTGGGTGCGGACGGCAACGATTTCGCGCCCATCGTGCCGGAACTGCGCCTGCCCGCCGGACTGGGGGTGCGCTTCGTGTTCCCGAACGCCCCGGTGCAGCGCGTGACCATCAACAACGGCATGGCGATGCGCTCGTGGTACGACATCCTGGTGATGGATCTGGTGCGCGTCGAAGACGCCCAAGGCATCCGCGCCTCGGAAGCCGCCATCCACAAGCTGATCGCGCGTGAAAACGCCCGCGGCATCCCCACGTCGAACATCGTGCTGGCCGGTTTTTCGCAAGGCAGCGCCATGACGCTGCACACCGGCTTGCGCCTGACCGAGAAGCTGGCGGGCATGATGGCGCTGTCGGGCTACCTGCCCCTGGTGGACAGCGTCGAAGCCGAACGCCAGCACGCGAACGATGCGACGCCCATCTTCATGGCGCACGGCCAGTACGACCCGGTGGTGTCGCCCGCGCGCGCCGAGGCGTCCTTGGCCGAATTGAAGCGCCTGGGCTACGACGTGCGCTGGCGCACGTACCCGATGCCCCACTCGGTCTGCGCCGAGGAAGTGGCGGACATTTCGGCATTCCTGAATGACGTGCTGGCCTGACGCGGCACGCGGGATGCAGGACACGGCCTAGGGACGATGGCGGGCGGCGCGCAAGGCGCGGCCCGTGTTCCTGGCCGATGGGCGCGGGGCCCTTCCGCGCCTACGATGGGAGGCGCACCCAGAAACGCTCAAAACCTTATTTTGTATACCAGACGGTATTCCAACCTTGAATTTTCTAGGCATCGGCGACGCGCGTCCATAGAGAAAAACGCCAATCGCAAAATGCTTGTCGCCCGCTTGTCTTGAATATAGTATTCGATCCAAGCCTTACCGGCCTGGGACCTCCCCGTTCGGGCTTCCCCTGTTTTTGCTGTCACGTTGCAGTCGAATCGCAGTCGAGTTGCAGTCGATCCCCCATTGGCCATGTTGCGCCGATTGTCCGGCGTGGCATTCAAGACGCAGGAGAAAGTCCCGTGAAGACCTTGCCCTTGCCCCGCCTGGCAGGCGCGGCGCTGCTCGCGCTGCTTGCCCCCGTGGCCGCCCAGGCCGAAGCCCTGAATCCCCCCGTCAAGGTGCGCTACGAAGAGGTGGTGCGCTCCATCCTGTACGTGCCCAAATACGTCGCGCTGTCGCAGGGCTACTTCAAGGACGCCGGCCTGGACGTGTCCATGAAGACCTCGCAAGGCACCGACAAAGGCATGACCGCCCTGCTGTCGGGCAGCGCGGACATCGTGCTCATCGGGCCGGAAGCGTCCATCTATGTCCAGAACAGCGAATCCCCGGTCAAGCCCAAAATCTTTGCCGGGCTGACCGCCACCGACGGCTTTTTCCTCCTGTCGCGCAAGCCGGTCGACAAGTTCGACTGGTCCATGCTCAAGGGCAAGGAAGTCATCGGCTTTCGTCCCGGCTCCAATCCGATCGTGTTCCTGGAGACGGCGCTGCGCAAGCATGGACTGGATCCCCAGAAGGACGTGAAGCTGCTGAACAACATCGGCATCCCGGCGCGCGCCGGCGCCTGGATGGCGGGCCAGGGCGAATACGGCATCTTCCTTGAGCCCGAGGCCGGCGAACTGGTGCGCAACGGCAAGGGGCACATCGTGGCCTCCGTGGGCCATGAAGTCGGCCAGGTGGACTACACGGTCTTTACCGCCACGGACAAGTACATCCGCGACAACCCCAAGGTGATCCAGGCCTGGACCGACGTGGTGGCGCGCGCGGAAAAATACGTGAAGGACACGCCCGCCGCCACGCTGGCGCCGCAGATCATGACCTTCTTTCCCGGCATGGACCAGGCCGCGGTGACCGAGGCCATCGAGCGCTACAAGCAATACCAGATCTGGAAGACCACGCCGCTGGTGACGGCGCAAGCGATGACGCAGTTGCAGGACATGCTGATCGCCAGCGCGGTCATGAAGGACAGCGCCCGCGTGAAGTACGAGGACGTGGTGATCGCCGACTTTGCCAAGAAGGCGCAATGATGGGAGCCGCCATCCACAACCTCAAGCCGGCGGCCGCCACGGCCAAGATCGAACTGCGCGACGTCTGTCTGTCGTACTTCACGCCCGACGGCGAGACCGAGGCGCTGTCGAACGTGTCCTTCAGCCTGGCGCCGGGCGAATTCGTCAGCCTGATCGGACAAAGCGGCTGCGGCAAGAGCACCCTGCTGTCCCTGATCGCCGGCCTGATTCCGCCCACCTCGGGCGCGGTGCTGGTCGACGGGCAGGCGGTGACCAAGCCGAATGCGCGCATCGGCTACATGCTGCAGCAGGACTACCTCTTCGAATGGCGCACCATCCTGGACAACGTGATGCTGGGCGCGGAGATCCAGGGACGGCGCGACGCGCGCAGCGAGGCCCGCGCCGTGCATCTGCTTGAAAAGTGCGGCCTGGGCGCGTTCCTGTCGCACACGCCGCGCCAGCTTTCCGGCGGGATGCGGCAGCGCGCGGCGCTGGCGCGCACGCTCGTGACCGAGCCCGACGTGATCCTGCTGGACGAACCGTTCTCGGCGCTGGATTCGCAGACGCGGCTAGCGATCTCCGACGAAGTCGTGGACATCCTGCGCCGCGAAGGCAAGACCGTGGTGCTGGTCACGCACGACATCGGCGAGGCCATCGCCATGACGGACCGCGTGATCGTGCTGTCGCGCCGGCCCGGGCGGCTCAAGAGCCAGTACCGCATCCACTACGGCGACGGCCAGGTCCGGCCCACGCCCTTCCAGGCGCGCTCGCGGCCGGAGTTCAACACCTATTTCAAACAGCTCTGGGACGAGCTGGACGTCCACGTGGAGGGCTGAGCCATGAACGCGCCGATTGCCAATACCGTCCCGCTGCGCGCCGTGCCCGGCCCCAGCGAAAAATACCTCGACTACCTGCGCCGCGACCGCGCGCGCCGCCGCAATATCCGGGTGGCCCAAGCATTGCTGCTGGCGGTGTTTCTGTGCGCCTGGGAAATCCTGCCGCGCATGCACGTCCTGAACCCGCTGCTGACCAGCTACCCGAGCGCGCTGTGGCCCACATTCATCGAACTGTGGAACCACGGCAGCCTGGGCAAGCACATCATGACGACGTTGTCCGCCACGCTGGTGGGCTTTGCGCTCAGCATGGCGATCGGCATCGTCGTGGCGGCGGCGCTGTGGTGGTCCGACTTCCTCTACAAGGTGCTGGACCCGTTCCTGGTGGTGGCCAACGCCATGCCCAAGATCGCCTTCGTGCCCATCTTCTACCTCTGGCTGGGCTCGGATTACGCGGTGTACGGCATGGCGGTGGCGATTGCCGTGTTCGTGACCATCATGGTGATTTACGCGGGCTTTCGCGGCATCGACCTGAACAAGGTGAAGCTCGCCCACACCTTTGGCGCGAGCCGCTGGCAGGTGCTGACCAAGGTGGTGCTGCCGGGCAGCGTCCCCACGCTGATCGCCGCCGTCAAGATGAACATCGGCCTGGCGCTGGTGGGCGTCATCGTGGGCGAGTTCCAGTCGGCGGATTCGGGGCTGGGCTTTCTCATCATGAACGGCAGCCAGGTGTTCAAGCTGAACATCGTCATGACGGCCATCGTGATGCTGGCGCTGATCTCCAGCGTCATGTACCTGATCATCTACCGCGTCGAGTCCGCCGTGGCGCGGCGCTACGGCTAAGGAGGCAGCATGGAATTTCCCCAGTGGGTGAAGGATCGCGTCGTGGCCCGCCAGGGCTGCCTGCATCCCTACGACGAACTGCCCGGCGCCCGCACCGCGGTGGTGGTGATCGACATGCAGCAGTACTTCACGTTTCCGGGCTACCAGGGCGAATGCGCCCCGGCGCGCGAGATCATCGACCCCATCAATCGGCTGTGCGCCGCCGTGCGCGACGCGGGCGGGGTCGTGGTGTGGGTGCAGACGGCCTCCGACAACGCGGACGTGTTCTGGTCGCACCATCACGGCGTGATGCTGACGCCCGAGCGCAGCGCCCGCCGCCTGGAGACGCTGCGCCGCGACTCGCCGGGCTTTGCGCTGCATCCGGACCTGCAGGCGCAGGCCGGCGACCTGCGCGTCGTCAAGCGTTTCTACAGCGCAATGGCGCCGGGGTCGTCGGAACTGGAGCCGGTCTTGCGCGGCCTGGGCGTGGACACGCTGCTCGTCGCCGGGACCGTCACCAACGTGTGCTGCGAATCCACGGCGCGCGACGCGATGATGCGGGATTTCCGCACCATCATGGTCGACGACGCGCTGGCCGCGGTGACGCCGGCCGAGCACGAACACGCCCTGCACGGCTGGATGCTGTTCTTTGGCGACGTGCTGACGGTGGAAGAGGCGGCCGCGCGGCTCAAGCCCGCGCAGCCGTCGCGCAAGACCGCCTGAATCTTCTGGCCTGACCGGCGATCAGGCCAGGTTCAGCCAGACCCGGCGCATCGTTGGATCCTCGGGGTCCGGGTCGTTGGTGAAGCCCAGGCGGGTCATCAGCGCCAGCATCGGCCGGTTGGTCGACAGCACCAGTCCGTCGATGTATTCCAGGCCCTGCTCGCGCGCGGCGTCGATCAGCGCCGTCATGAGCTGGCGGCCAAGGCCGCGCCGCTGCCAGTCGTCGCCGATCACGAGCGCGTATTCCGCGCCGCGGCCGTCCGGATTGCGCAGGTAGTGGGCGAACCCGACCAGGACCTCGCGCGGATGGCCGCGATTGGCCGGGTTGGGCACCTGGGTGGCCGCCACCAGGGCAAGTTCCCGGTGATAGTCCACCTGCGTGTAGCGCGACACCATGCGCGGCGTGAGCTCGCGCATCATGGACACGAAGCGCATGTAGCGCGACCGCTCCGACAGGCCCCGGATGAACTCCTGCAGGGCTTCGCCATCTTCGGGGCGGATGGGCCGCAGCACCCAGGGGATGCCGTCGGCGAAGCGGCGCACCTGCACCAGCCGCGCCGGATACGGGTGGATCGCCATGTGCGGATAACCGGCGGTCTGCGGCGATTCGCAGCCGGGGGTCTCGGTCAGCGTCATGCGCAGGCCGCCGGCGCGCAGATGGGTTTCGCCCGCGTAGAGCGGATCGATGTCCAGGGATTCGATGTCGGGCAGTTCCGAGACCAGCTCGGACACCAGCACCAGCGCCTGCTGCAGCGCCTCGGCGGCCATGTGGCCGACCCGCGGCGCCAGCACGCGGCGCCACAGCCGGCTGCGCTCGATGAGCTGGCGCGCCAGGTAGCCGTTGAGCGGCGGCAGGTCCATGGCGCGCTCCGCCAGCGACAGCACGGCGTCCGGCCCGCCCGCGCCGAAGCGGATCACCGGGCCGAATTTCGGATCGCGCCGCACGCGGATCGCCATGGGCCGGGACTCGGGTTCGATGGGCGCCACGCTGGCCGGCGCATCGCTCAGCGGCACATAGAACAGGGCAAGCAGGGTGCGGATTTCGGAGGTGTTCAGTTCGCGCCGGCCGTCGGCGCGCGCGCGCGCGACGATCTCGCGCGCGGCCGCCAGGTCCGGCACGTGGCCCGCGGGCTCGGGCGGCTGCGTCTGCAGCAGCAACTGCTGGTTGTAGTGATGGGACGCCAGCACGCCAAAGGCGTCGGCGGCCGACTCCGGCGTACGGAACGCGGACGTGCCCGCGTCGTCCAGCATGCGCCGCAGCGGACGCATGCCGGCATCGCCCATGAAACAGGTCACCACGGGCTTCTTGGCCGACGGGGCGATCTGCGCCAGTTCGCGCGCCACGGCGGGCATGTCCGCCAGCGCATCGGGCGCCAGCAGCACCAGCACCCCGTCCACGCCGGCATCGTCCAGCACGGCCTCCAGCATGGCGCGGATGCGCTCGGGCGTCATGGGCAGGTAGGTGATGACGGGATTGGCGGTGGCGGCGTCGGGCTCCAGCATCCCGGCCAGCGCACGCTGCGTGGCGGGCGCCAGGTCCGCGCGCAGCACGGCGGCGTCGGGGCCGATCAGGTCCATGGCGAGCTGCGGAGGTCCGCTGCCATTGGAGATCAGCGCCACGCGGCGGCCCTTGGGACGGCGCGTGTAGCCCAGCACCTTCACGGCCGAGAAGAGCTGCACGAAGTAGCGCACGCGCACCGCGCCGGCCCGGCGCAGCGCCGCGTCGAAAATGGCGTCGCTGCTGTCGGCATCGGATCGGCCCGCCTTGAGCACGATGACGGGCTTGATGCTGGCCGCGGCCCGCAGCGTGCTCATGAACTCGCGGGCGGGCCCGACGTCTTCGAGGTAGAGGACGATGCTGTCCGTGCGCGGATCGCTCGCCAGGTAGTCCAGCAGCTTGGGCAGCCCCACCACGGCCTCGTCGCCCAGCGACACGGCGGTGGAAAAGCCGATGTGCACGTCTTCGGCCCAGTCCATGACGGCAGCCATGATGGAGCGCGACTGCGCCACCAGCGCCACGCGGCCGGCGCGCGCCAGCACCGGGTGCTGGCTGAAGTTCAGGCCGGCGTGCGGCCGCTGCGCGCCGAAGGAGCGCGGGCCCAGCAGTTCGCAGCGGTTTTCCTCGGCCCAGGCCCGGCACAGCGCCAGCGTGCCGCGCGGGTACGGGTCGGGCAATTCGTGGGGCAGCAGGATCACCGCGCGGGGCGAAAGCGGCGACAGGCGGCGCAGTGTTTCCGGCAGGACGGCGGGCGATACGCAAACCAGGGCCAGGTCGGGCCGTTCACCCGCGGCCAGCCCCTGCAGGCTCTCCGGCAGATCGGGCGCCGCGCCGGGCTCGACGGCCAGGACCGTGGTCTTCGCCTTCAGGGCGGGAGACAGGGAACTTGCCGCGGGCAGGGGCCTGTCGGCCACGATGACCAGCGAGCCGGGTTCGAACATGGGCGCAAGAGCGTGTCTCAGCATAGGGAGGGCGGCCTGTTCACACTAATCTAAAATACCGTTCATCGTATCAAGACAAGCCCGCTGTCCGCTTGATGAGGACACTGCCCGACGCCGTTTTGTGGCGCCGCAGCCGCTAACATTGCCACCTATGACCTCCAACGCCCCTACTCCCATTCGTACCCGCTTCGCGCCTTCGCCCACGGGTTTCCTGCACCTGGGCGGCGCGCGCACCGCGCTGTTCTCCTGGGCCTTCGCGCGCCATCACAAGGGCACCTTCGTGCTGCGCATCGAGGACACGGACGTCGAGCGCTCCACGCCGGAAGCGGTGCAGGCCATCCTGGACAGCATGGACTGGCTGGGCATGCAGCCCGACGAGGGCCCGTTCTACCAGATGCAGCGCATGGACCGGTACCGCGAAGTCGTGGCCCAGATGCTGGCCGCCGGCACCGCCTACCACTGCTACAGCTCGCCCGAGGAAGTCGAGGCCATGCGCGAGGCCGCCCGCGCCCGCGGCGACAAGCCGCGCTATGACGGCACCTGGCGCCCGGAACCCGGCAAGACCCTGCCCGCCATCCCCGAAGGCAGAAAGCCCGTCGTGCGCTTCAAGAATCCGCAGGAAGGCGCCACGTCCTGGAACGACATGGTCAAAGGCACCATCAGCTTCGACAACACCGAGCTGGACGACCTGATCATCGCGCGCCCCGACGGCACGCCCACCTACAACTTCTGCGTGGTGGTCGACGACTGGGACATGGGCATCACCCACGTCCTACGCGGCGACGACCACGTCAACAACACGCCCCGCCAGATCAACATCCTGCGCGCGCTGGGCGCCACCCTGCCCGAATACGGCCACGTGCCCATGATCCTGGGCCCGGACGGCGAAAAGCTGTCCAAGCGCCACGGCGCGGTCAACGTCATGGAGTACGACAACGAGGGCTACCTGCCCGAGGCCATGATCAACTACCTGGCCCGCCTGGGCTGGAGCCACGGCGACGACGAGATCTTCTCGCGCGAACAGCTGGTGTCCTGGTTCGACACCAAGCACCTGTCCAAGTCCGCCTCGCAGTGGGATCCCAAGAAGCTGAACTGGGTCAACGCCCACTACATCAAGCAGATGGACAACGCCGAGCTGGCCAAGCGCGTGGCGACGCGCATCGCGGCGCGCGGCGGTTACCCCGAGAAGATCGACCTGCCGGGCGTCATGGGCCTCCTGAAAGACCGCGCCGAAACCCTGGAGCAGTTGGCCGACGGCGCCATGCTTTTCTGCGGTGAGTTCAAGGGCGCGCCGGCCGACCTGGCCGAGCAGCACCTGACCGCGCCCGCCCGCGAGGCCCTGGCCGACTTCGCGCAGCGAGCCCAGGATGCCGACTGGACCCGCGAGGCCCTGTCCGCGCTCATCAAGGCTGTGCTGGCCGACCGTGGCCTGAAGATGCCGCAACTGGCCATCCCGCTGCGCGTGGCGGTCACCGGCCAGACGCAGACGCCGGCCGTGGACGCGGTGCTGGCGCTGCTGGGCAAGGAAACCGTGCTCAAGCGCCTGGCCGCCATCTGAACCCAAGGTGTCTGACACCTGCGAGCGACGGCCCCTGCAGCAATAGCCTGCCCCCCGGCCTCTGACGCCTAAGACAAAGGGCCTTGATCATCCGCGGATGATCAAGGCCCTTTCTGTTTTCAGGTAGGCGGGACCGCTCAGGATCGCTGCAGCGCCGCCTTCGCCTTCAGCGCCCGCGCAAAGAACGCGCCCAGCAGCGGCAGCAGCACGGCCGAGCCGCCGAACAGCGCGCCGGCGCCGATCTCGTCCACCACCGCCCCCGCCAGCGCCACGCCGGCCGCCTGCCCCATGAAGAGGCAGGACGCGAACCACGCCACCGCCGTGCCGCGCGCGGACGGCACCATCTGCGTCGCGTTCGTCTGCAGCGTGGCGTGCAGCAGGTAGTAGCCAAAGCCGGCCAGCACGCTGGCCAACAGGCTCCACATCCAGACCGGTCCCAGCAGGTACGACAGGAACGCCACGCCCAGCACCAGCCCGCCCGCGATGGCCAGGCCGCGCTCGCCGAGACGCTTGAGGATGCGGCCGGCGACGACCGTGTAGATCAGCCCGCCCACGGCGTAGACCGCGACCAGCGCGCCGGCGGCGGTCAGCGAGATGTCGAAACGCGCATGCAGGTACGAGGGCGCGAAAGCCAGCGCGCCAAACACCAGCAGCCCTTCGACGAACACCGTCGCCAGCACGACCCGCGCCCACGGCGCGCCCAGCACCAGCCGCGCCTGGGCGATGAAACCCTGACGCACCGCGCCGGGATCGACCTGGGCAAAGCCCGCCGCGCGCTGACGCCGCACTTCCAGGTGCAGCAGCACGCCCACGATGAGGTAGCCGGCCACTAGCGCCGCGAACGCCCAGCGCCAGCCCACCGTGTCGGCGAACAGGCCGCCCGCCAACTGGCCGGCGGACATGCCCAGAATGGTCCCGGTCAGAAAGCGCGCCAGCGTCGCCTGCCGGCGTTCGTAAGGCACGTTGTCGCCGATCCAGGCCATGGACAGGGGCACGATACCCGCGCCCGCCGCGCCCGACAGCGCGCGGCAGAACACCAGCACATCGAGCGACCCGGCCATGACCGCGCCCGCGCTGCCCAGCGCGCAGGCCACCGTCGCGACGCTGACGACGCGGTACTTGCCATAGCGGTCCCCCACCGGACCGAAGAACATCTGCAGCACGCCATAGGCCACGGCAAACGCCGTGACCGCGCGGGCGGCCTGTCCGGTGGTGGTGCCGAATTCCGCCGCCAATTGCGGCAGCATGGGATCACAGATACGGAAAGCGCTGGCGCTGACGAAGGCGGCCAGGGCAAGCAGCGCGATCGCGCGTGCTTCGGAGGACATGGCGGGCATGGGTAACCGGCGGCGGGGCGAATGTCGAAGCCCGCACCTTACCGCAGCGCGGCCATCGTGGCGCGACCGCCGGGCGAATTGTCCGCCCGGCGCAACGGTCAGTAGGCGAGTCGATAGCCCGCGGGCATGCGGCGGGCGGTCAGCAAGGCGCCGCCCTTCCGGATTTCGCGCAGCGCCAGCTTGGTCGGCTCGACCTTCTCGACGCGGTAGCGATTCACGTAGATCGGATCATCGGGATCGACCGGTTCGCCGGCCGATTTGGTGGTGCGCATCGTGGTGATGCCCTCGGCTACGCTCCAGCAGCCCGTCTCGCGCAGCGCGGGACGCGTCTTGCGGCCGATCTTGAGCAGGGATTCGTAGGACATGGTGCCGTCGGCCGACAGCACGATCAGCGATTGCATGTCACCGGCCACGTCGCGCGGGCGCGAATTGGACAACCAGGTGCCGATCATCGGATCGCCCGCCTTGGCGGGCACACAGGCCACCGGCTTGGCCGGTTCCTCGGGCGAGGCTTCGGTGATGGCGGCTGGCTTGCGGGCAGCGCAGCCGGCCAGGATCACAATGGCGCAGGCGACGCCTGCCGTACGCAAAAACACACTGCTCATGACTTCCTCAACACGTCCGCCGACGCGCCGCGCCGATCACACCGGCGCGTACCAGGCGCAACGAACTTCACGCACTCTAAATAGCCGCCTGCGAAGAATCAACGAGGATCCGCGCCGTGTGCATTTGCGCAACAGTGTTCCCGCGAGCGCGCCCGGCATCGGTGCGGAAAGCGCAAAAATGCGTTGGTTTCAAGCGACAGCCAGGCGCGCAGCAGGACCGTCCGCCCGTGCCGCGCGCGCGGGGTGTCTATATATATAGATGCCGCGTGCGCCCCGCCTTACAGCGGCAGCCGCTGCTCGTGCTTGATCTCGCGCAGCGCCACGATGGTGCGCGTCTGGCGGATGCCGGGCATGTTGAACAGGAACCGGTGCAGGAAGCGGTCATAGGCTTCCGGGCTCTCCACCAGGATCTTCAGCAGGAAATCCGAGTCGCCGGTCACCGCATAGCACTCCAGGATCTCGGGCGCGTCGCGCACCGACCGCTCGAAGTTCTCGACGGTGTTGGCCGAATGCCGCTCCAGGCTGATCTGCGCAAACATGCAGCCCAGCCCCACCTTGCTGCGGTCGACCTGGGCGCTGTAGCCCTGGATCACGCCGCTCGCCTCCATGGCCTTCACCCGCCGCCACACCGGTGCGGCCGACAGCCCGACCTTCTCGGAAAGCTGTTGCGCCGAGGCCCGTCCGTCCTCCTGCAGGGCCTTGAGGATGCCGATATCGGTCTTGTCCATCTGTCTGTCTCCTGATTTTTATGAAAAACGAAATGTTCATTGCGAATTATAGGGATAGCACGATCCAATAACGCAATAAACCTGATCCCTCGCGAACCTATCATGGTGCCAACCACCAGGAGATTCGCCATGGACGGTACCCCCGCCGCCGCCCCCCAGCTCGACCTTGAGTACCAGCTTGCCGACAACCTCACCCGGGAGTCCGGCCGCATCTTCCTGACCGGCACCCAGGCCCTGGTGCGCATCATGCTCACGCAGCGCCGGGTGGACCGCGAACGCGGCCTGAACACCGCCGGCTTCGTGTCGGGCTATCGCGGGTCGCCGCTGGGCGGGGTGGACATGGCCATGTGGAAGGCGCAGAAGGCGCTGGACGCCAACCAGATCACCTTCCTGCCCGGCATCAATGAAGACATGGCGGCCACCGCCGTCATGGGCACGCAGCAGGCCGGCGTGCGCGCCGACCGCAACGTCGATGGCGTATTCGCCATGTGGTACGGCAAGGGCCCCGGCGTGGACCGCGCCGGCGACGCGCTGCATCACGGCAATGCCGCCGGCGCCTCGCGCAACGGCGGGGTGCTGGTGGTGGTGGGCGACGACCACACCGCGGTGTCCTCCTCGATTCCGCACGCCAGCGAAGCTTCGCTGATCGGCTGGCAGATGCCCATCGTGCATCCGACCTCCATCGACGAATACGAAACCTTCGCCCTGTGGGGCTGGGCGCTATCGCGCCATTCGGGCGCGTGGGTCGCGTTCAAGGCCGTATCCGAGACCATCGAAAGCGGCCACTCGTTCACACCCGCCCCGATTCAGTCCTACACCATGCCCGCGGACCCGGACCTGCCGCCCGAGTCGCTGGAGTATTCGGCGCGCGACTTCCTGTCGCTGGCCGTCGAGACGCGCATGAACCTGCGCCTGCAGGCGGTCGCCGCCTTCGCGCGCCGCCACAGCATCGACAAGCTGATCTGTCCGGCGCCCAAGGCGACGGTGGGCATCGTCACGGTGGGCAAGGCGCACCTGGACACCATGGAAGCGCTGGCGCGCCTGGGCGTGGACACCGTCACGGCGAATGCGCCGGTCCGGATCTACAAGCCGGGCCTGACCTGGCCGATGGACACCGGCCGCCTGCTGGAATTCGCGCGCGGGCTGTCGCACATCCTGGTCGTCGAAGAAAAAGGCGCGGTGGTCGAAAGCCAGATCAAGGACATGCTGTTCAACCTGCCGGACCGGCCGACGGTCGTGGGCAAGAAGGGACTGGACGGCGAGCCGATGGTGCCGTCGGCCGGCCAGTTGCGTCCGTCGCTGCTGGCCGCGCCGCTGGCCGGCTGGCTCTCGCGCGCCGCCGGCCTGCCCGTCGGGCGCGACCTGTCGGCCTTCGCATGCCAAGCCCCGCTATCCAACGACGCGGACGGCATGCGCCGCCGTCCCTACTTCTGTTCGGGCTGTCCGCACAGCACGTCGACCAAGGTGCCCGAAGGCAGCCAGGCGCTGTCCGGCGTGGGGTGCCACTACATGGCGGCGTGGATGGACCGCGACACGGGCGGCCTCACGCAGATGGGCGGCGAAGGCGTCGACTGGATCGGCCTGTCCCGCTACACGAAAATGCCGCACATCTTCCAGAACATGGGCGAAGGCACGTACTACCACTCCGGGTACCTCGCCATCCGCCAGGCTGTCGCGGCGCGTGCCAACATCACGTACAAGATCCTCTTCAACGATGCGGTCGCGATGACGGGCGGCCAGCCGGTCGACGGCCCGATCTCCGTGCCGCAGATCTGCCAGCAATTGCGCGGCGAGAACGTGGCGCGCATCGTGGTCACGACCGACGAGCCCGAGAAATACCAGGGCGTGGACCTGGGCCCCGGCATCAAGGTCCACCACCGCCGCGAGCTGGACGCGCTGCAGCGCGAACTGCGCGAGATCCCCGGCGTGACGGTGCTGATCCACGACCAGACCTGCGCCGCCGAGAAGCGCCGCCGCCGCAAGAAGAACCAGTTTCCGGACCCGGCGCGCCGCATGCTGATCAATAGCGCCGTCTGCGAGGGCTGCGGCGATTGCGGCGTGCAGTCCAACTGCCTGTCCGTCGTGCCGCTGGAAACGCCTTACGGCCGCAAGCGCGCGATCGATCAATCCAGCTGCAACAAGGACTACTCGTGCGCGGAGGGCTTCTGCCCCAGCTTCGTGTCGGTGATGGGCGGCAAGCCCAGAAAGAGCGCGGCGCCCAAGGCCGACCAGGAACGCCTGCAGCGACTGATCGGCGAGCTGCCGCAGCCAGACACGCCCTCGCCCGACCATTCCTACCGCCTCCTGGTCGCCGGCATGGGCGGCACCGGCGTCATCACCATCGGCGCCATCGTGTCCATGGCCGCGCACCTGGAAGGCCTGTCGGCCGCGGTACTGGACCTGACCGGCCTGGCGCAGAAGGGCGGCACGGTCGTCAGCCACATCCGCCTCGCCCCTGCGGGCGCGTCCCCCGGCCCCGTACGCCTGGACTGGCAGCAGGCCGACGCCGCCATCCTGTGCGATCCGGTGGCCGCCGTGGCGCCCGACTCGCTGGGCGCCCTGCGCCACGGCCACACCAAGGTCACGGTCAACACCTACGTCGCGCCGGTGTCGGAGTTCACCCGCAACCCCGACGCCGCGATGCGCCCCGAGGCGCTGCTGGCCAAGATCCGGCATGCGGCCGGCGAGGCGCACACGGCCGCGATCGACGCGCATGAAGCTGCACTCGCGCTGTTCGGCGACAGCATCCTGTCCAACATGTTCATGCTCGGCTACGCCTGGCAGCGCGGCGGCGTGCCGCTCTCGCAGGCCGCCATCTACCGCGCCATCGAGCTGAACGGCGTGGCGGTCGCGGCCAACCGCGCCGCCTTCGACAGCGGCCGGCTCGCCGCACATCGCCCCGAGGCGCTGGAAGGCGCGTTGCGCCCGCGCGCGCAGGTCGTGCAGCTGCACGTCCCCGAAACCTTCGAACGCGCCGTGGCCCGCCGCATCGAGGACCTCACGGCCTATCAGGACGCGGCCTACGCCCGCGCATACCAGGACGTGGTCGAGGCCGTCGCCGCCCGCGAACGGGAGCTCGCCCCCGACGCCAAGACGCCGAGGCTGGCGATGGCGGTGGCGCGCGGCCTGTACAAGCTGATGGCCTACAAGGACGAATACGAGGTGGCGCGCCTCTATACCGGCGACGCGTTCAAGGCCCAGCTTCAGGGCCAGTTCGAGGGCGACTACAGCCTGCGCTTTCACATGGCGCCGCCCATCTTCGCCCGCAAGGACCCGCGCACCGGCGTGCCGCGCAAGATGACGCTGGGCCCGCGCACGATGTCGGCATTGAAAGTGCTGACGCGGCTGAAGGGCTTGCGCGGCACCTGGTTCGATCCGTTCGGCCACACCGCCGAACGCAGGATGGAGCGCGCGCTGGTGCGGGAGTACCGCCAGACCATTGAACAACTGCTTGCGGGGCTGACCCAGGACAAGCTCGCGCAAGCGGCTACAATCGCCGCCCTGGCAGAAAACATTCGCGGTTTCGGCCACATCAAGGCCGCGAACGTCGAGAAGTACCGGACCGATTTGGCCCGGCTCATGCAGAGCTATACAGCACCGGCCCCGCACGCCATCCCCCTGCGGAAAACCGCATAAACAGCCGGTCTGAGTGGTCACTGACCTGGGCGCGCCTTGCGGGGCGCGCCTAGTGCATTTGGTTACAATCTTTTGTGGGATCCGTCTTATCTTCTTCTTGTCCCTGTAAACCTCGATCACTAGAATTAGTGGCCAACGAGGGGTGCTACACTACATATTGTGGTCGCCTAAGCGCTGATTCCCGCCGGCCACGCCTTACGGACTAGCCTGTCCGGACGTTGCGACCCCCATTACAAGATTCCCATTTCGTACCTGACATGACGTCGTCATGTCGCTATCTACGCGCTTTTTCGCACAGGAGCTTCCATGCAGACTACGATCGCCTCTGTGACCCGGCCTTCGGCCGTGCCGCCCTCTCAATCCGATTCCCCTGCCGACGCCAATGGCGGGCAATGGGCCAGCTACAACATCATCCGCCGCAATGGCTCGGTGGTCGGCTTTGAGCCCAGCAAGATCGCCATCGCCATGACCAAGGCCTTCCTGGCCGTCAATGGCGGACAAGGCGCTGCCTCCGCCCGCGTGCGTGAGCTGGTCGAAACGCTGACCGCCCAGGCCGTCAACGCGCTGGTGCGCAACCGCCCGAACGGCGGCACCTTCCACATCGAAGACATCCAGGACCAGGTCGAACTGGCGCTGATGCGCTCGGGCGAGCATGACGTCGCGCGCGCCTATGTCCTGTACCGCGAAAAGCGCACCCAGGAGCGCGCCGCCGCCGCGGCCGCCGAAGGCCAGCAGAAGACCGCCGCGCCGCAGGAACACGTGTTGAACGTCACCGATGGCGGCGTGCGCCGCCCGCTGGACGTGGCCGAACTGCGCGCCACCATCGTGGCGGCCGGCGAAGGCCTGTCGGAATTCATCGACGCCGAAGCCATCCTGAAGGAAACGGTCAAGAACCTGTACGACGGCATCCCCGTCGACGAAGTCTACAAGTCGGCCATCCTGTCGGCGCGCGCCCAGGTGGAAAAGGACCCGGCCTACAGCCAGGTCACCGCTCGCCTGCTGCTGCACACGATCCGCAAGGAAGTCCTGGGCGAAGAAGTCTCGCAGGACGGCATGGCCACGCGCTATGCCGAATACTTCCCCACGTTCATCGCCCGCGGCATCGAAGGCGGCCTGCTGTCGCCCGAACTGGCCAACTATGACCTGACCAAGCTGGGCAAGGCGCTGAACGCCAAGCGCGACCTGCAATTCGGCTACCTCGGCCTGCAGACCCTGTACGACCGCTACTTCCTGCACATCCGCGGCACTCGCATCGAACTGCCGCAGGTCTTCTTCATGCGCGTGGCCATGGGCCTGGCGCTGCGCGAGACCGACCGCGAAGCGCGCGCCATCGAGTTCTACGAGATCCTGTCCTCGTTCGACTTCATGAGCTCCACGCCCACGCTGTTCAACTCGGGCACGCTGCACTCGCAGCTGTCGTCGTGCTACCTGACCACCGTCTCCGACGACCTGGAAGGCATCTACGACGCCATCAAGGAAAACGCGCTGCTGGCCAAGTACGCCGGCGGCCTGGGCAACGACTGGACCCCGGTCCGCGCGCTGCGCAGCCACATCAAGGGCACCAACGGCGAAAGCCAGGGCGTCGTCCCGTTCCTGAAGGTCGTCAACGACACCGCCGTCGCGGTGAACCAGGGTGGCAAGCGCAAGGGTGCGGTCTGCACGTACCTCGAAACGTGGCACCTGGACATCGAAGAATTCCTGGAACTGCGCAAGAACACCGGCGACGAACGCCGCCGCACGCACGACATGAACACGGCGAACTGGATTCCCGACCTGTTCATGAAGCGCGTCATGGAAGGCGGTGAATGGACGCTGTTCTCGCCGTCCGACTGCCCCGACCTGCACGACAAGGTTGGCCGCGCCTTCGAAGAAGCCTACGTGGGCTACGAAGCCCGCGTCGCCAGCGGCGAACTGAAGCTCTTCAAGAAGATGCCGGCGCTGACGCTGTGGCGCAAGATGCTGTCGATGCTGTTCGAAACCGGCCACCCGTGGATCACGTTCAAGGATCCGTGCAACATCCGTTCGCCGCAGCAGCACGTGGGCGTCGTCCACAGCTCGAACCTGTGCACCGAGATCACGCTGAACACCAACGAATCTGAAATCGCGGTTTGCAATCTGGGTTCCGTGAACCTGGTCGCACACATGAAGCCGGCTGCCGGCGGCGGTTTCGAACTCGACCACGACAAGATCAAGCGCACCGTGAGCATCGCCATGCGCATGCTCGACAACGTGATCGACATCAACTACTACGCCGTCGACAAGGCCCGCAATTCCAACGCGCGCCATCGTCCGGTGGGCATGGGCATCATGGGCTTCCAGGACTGCCTGCAGATGATGCGCGTGCCTTACGCATCGCAAGCCGCCGTCGAATTCGCCGATCGTTCGATGGAAGCCGTGTGCTATCACGCGTACTACGCATCGAGCCTGCTCGCCGAAGAACGCGGCCGCTATCAATCGTACGAAGGCTCGCTGTGGTCGCGCGGCATCTTGCCGCAAGACACGTTGAAGATGCTGCGTGATGAACGTGGTGGTCACGTCGACGTCGATGAATCGAGCACGCTCGATTGGGATACGTTGCGCGCGCGCATCAAAGAACATGGCATGCGCAACTCCAATTGCATCGCAATCGCCCCAACCGCCACTATTTCCAATATCATTGGCGTATCTGCGTGCATCGAACCCACTTTCCAGAACTTGTACGTCAAATCGAATCTCTCCGGCGAGTTCACGGTCGTTAACGATTACCTCGTGCGTGACCTGAAGAAACTCGGTCTCTGGGACGAAGTCATGGTCGCCGACCTCAAGTACTTCGACGGCAGCCTGTCCCGCATCGATCGCGTACCTTCCGAACTCCGCGAACTCTACGCCACCGCGTTCGAAGTCGAACCGAGCTGGCTGGTTGAATGCGCGTCGCGCCGCCAGAAGTGGATCGATCAAGCCCAGTCGTTGAACATCTACATGGCTGGCGCATCGGGCAAGAAACTGGACGACACCTACAAGCTGGCATGGACGCGTGGCCTGAAGACCACGTACTACCTGCGCACCCTGGGCGCCACCAGCGCCGAGAAGTCCACGGGACGCGGCGGCGAACTGAACGCCGTCAGCGCCGGTGGCGTGTCCACTGCCTCCGCCGTTGCCGCAGCACCTGTTTTGCCGGAACCCGAAGTTCTCGGGGCGGTTTGCACCATGCGGCCGGGCGACCCCGGCTTCGAAGAGTGCGAAGCCTGCCAATAACCGCCTCCGGAGAATGAATCATGATTAATTGGGACGACGACACCATCGCCACGCAACCTGCACAACCTGCCGCGCCCGCGGCGGGCGGTCAGGCTGCGCCCGAAGTCCGGGCGGCGACGGGTGTGTTCGGCGACTCCGCCATGCCCACACCCGCCGCGCCTGAACACGCGGCCGGGCTGGCCGCCAGCGGCGCGGCAACCTCGCAGCGCGTCAAGGTTGCCGACAAGCGCATCATCAATGGCCAGACCGACGTCAACCAGCTTGTGCCCTTCAAGTACAAGTGGGCGTGGGAAAAGTACCTGGCCACTTGCGCCAACCACTGGATGCCGCAAGAGATCAACATGTCGCGCGACATCGCCCTCTGGAAGAACCCCAACGGGCTCACCGAGGACGAGCGCCGCATCGTCAAGCGCAACCTCGGCTTCTTCGTGACCGCCGACTCGCTGGCCGCCAACAACATCGTGCTGGGCACCTACCGCCACATCACGGCTCCCGAATGCCGCCAGTTCCTGCTGCGCCAGGCCTTCGAGGAAGCCATCCACACGCACGCCTATCAATACATCGTCGAAAGCCTGGACCTGGACGAAGCCGAGATCTTCAACGCTTACAACGAAGTGCCGTCCATCCGCGCCAAAGACGAGTTCCTGATCCCGTTCATCGACGCGATCGCGGATCCCAACTTCAAGACGGGCACGCCCGAAGCCGACCAGACGCTGCTCAAGTCCCTGATCGTCTTCGCTTGCCTGATGGAAGGCCTGTTCTTCTACGTTGGCTTCACGCAGATCCTGGCGCTTGGCCGCCAGAACAAGATGACCGGCGCAGCCGAGCAGTACATGTACATCCTTCGCGATGAATCCATGCACTGCAACTTCGGCATCGATCTCATCAACACCGTCAAACTGGAAAATCCGCATCTGTGGACGCCGGAATTCCGCGAAGAAATTCGAGAACTCTTCCGCAAAGCGGTCGAACTCGAATACGCTTACGCCGAAGACACGATGCCGCGCGGCGTGTTGGGCTTGAACGCACCCATGTTCAAATCCTACCTGCGCTTCATCGCGAACCGTCGTTGCCAGCAAATCGGTATCGAACCGCTGTACCCGCAGGAAGAAAATCCCTTCCCGTGGATGGCGGAAATGATCGACCTTAAAAAGGAACGCAACTTTTTTGAAACTCGCGTGATCGAATACCAAACCGGTGGCACGCTGAGCTGGGAGTAATGCAGTTCGCCATCGAGCCCGGCGCGGGCACGTCCAATCCCCACAGGATGGACGTCGCGTTCGCGACAGGCTTGATGGCAATCTCCTTGGTCAGGGTGTCTTCGAACACGTAGAACAAGCGGTCGGCTGCCTGTGATCAGGCGCCGATCGGCGCCATTTGAAATGGCTCGCGCCAAAGGAGCGGGGGCCATATCAAATGGCTGTGCCGAATTCATTAGCGCAAACCGTCGTAGCTGTTGCTCGCACAGAACAGCGGCATGCGCCGATGAATAGCCCGGGCACGATCCGCCTTGTCGGGCGGGTCGGGGCACGGGTTTAAGTTCTGGGACCCCTGAACCTAAGGAGCATGACCATGGCAACAGCCAAGAAAGCCGTAAAGAAAGCAGCGGCCAAGAAACCCGCCGCGAAGAAGGCAGTAGCGAAGAAGGCCGCACCGGCCAAGAAAGCTGCCGTCAAGAAAGTCGCCGTGAAGAAAGTCGCAGCCGCCAAGAAGCCGGCCGTGAAGAAGGTTGCCGCCAAGAAGCCGGCCGCCAAGAAGGTCGTCGCCAAGAAAGCGGTAGCCAAGAAGGCCGTCGCCAAGAAGGCCCCGGCCGCCAAGAAGGCCGTTGCCAAGAAGGCAGTCGCCAAGAAGGTCGTCGCCAAGAAAGCTGTCGCCAAGAAGGCCGTAGCCAAGAAGGCCGTCGCCAAGAAAGCGGTTGCCAAGAAGGCCGTCGCCAAGAAGGCCGTTGCCAAGAAAGCGGTAGCCAAGAAGGCCGTCGCCAAGAAGGCCCCGGCTGCCAAGAAGGCCGTTGCCAAGAAAGCCGTAGCCAAGAAGGCCCCGGCCGCCAAGAAGGCGGTTGCCAAGAAGGCCGTCGCCAAGAAGGCCCCGGCTGCCAAGAAGGCTCCCGCTGCCAAGCCGGCTGTTGCCGCCAAGAAGCCTGCCGCCGCGAAGAAGCCTGCTGCAAAGAAGGCCGCTCCGAAGAAGCCCGCCACGCCGCCCACCACGGCTGCCGCCCCGGGCGCGAAGACCGCGCTGAACCCCGCCGCGTCGTGGCCGTTCCCGACGGGCGGTCGTCCCTAATCCGGACACGCCGAAGCATTAGCTTCCTCAGAGCCGCCTGGTATTTGCCGGGCGGCTTTTTTGTCTTCCCCCGCTTCGTCCCATCCAAAAGGCGGAGTCCTGCACCAGGCATCCCGTACTAGGGACGCGCGCAATTTTTACGTCTGGCCGTGCGACAATTGATTCCTCTTTTTTGGGGTGAACGCGTCCATGCTCGGTGAAATCTTCCGCTTCCTTCTCGAAATCGTGTTCACGCTGTTCGGCGCGGCGCTGATTGCCCGCGCCTGGATGCACGCGATACGGCTGCACCCCTTCAATCCGTTGGCGCGCGCGATCTACGGGGCGACCAACTGGCTGGTGATGCCGCTGCGCAAGATCATCCCCGCCGGGAACAAGATCGACTGGACCAGCCTGGTCTGCGCATGGCTTGCCGCGCTGGTCTACCTGGTGCTGCTGTGGCTGGTGGCCATCGGCGCGCTGATTCCCGTCGCCCTGCTGCCCGCCGCCATGGGCTCGGCCCTGATCATGACCGCGAAGTGGGCGCTCAACCTGGTGGTCTGGCTGACGCTGATCCAGGCCGTGCTGTCGTGGGTCAACCCGATGGCGCCCATGATGCCGCTGCTGCAGTCGCTGACTGCGCCGCTGCTCGACCCCATCCGCCGCGTCCTGCCGCGGACCTCGATCGACTTCTCCCCGCTCATTCTCCTGATCGCGGCCCAGATCCTGCTGATGGTCCTGGCCCGCCTGAGCTACGGCATGATGGGCGTGTGATCGCGCGGCGCGCCTGAGTCTCGGCGTCCCGCGCCCGTCGGGCGTTATCGCGCCCGGCGGGTCTATCCTGGTCTACACCGGAATCGCGCTGTAGATCTCGATCAGCTTCTTGCGATCGATCTTGTGGTTGTTCGACATGGGCAAGGCCGTGCAGGCCACCAGCTCGGACGGCACCATGTAGGGGGGCAGGCGCCCGGCCAGCCGCTCCTTCCAGCCGGACAGCGCGTCCGGCGCCAGCAGCGCCGCCTCGGCGCCCAACGCGTCCACGCCGGTCACGAATCCAATCAGGCGCACCGCCGTGCCGTCAGGCCGGCGCAGCACCGCGCAGGCGCTGCCCTGCACGCCCGGCAAGCCATGCAGCGCCTCGTCGATCTCGGCCAGCTCGATGCGGTAGCCGTTGAGCTTGATCTGGTCATCCATCCGGCCGCGGCAGAACAGCAGCCCGCCCGCTTCCATCTGCCCCAGGTCCCCCGTGCGGAACGCACGGCGGCCGTCGGCATAGGTGTAGAGCTTGGCCGCGTTCAGGTCGGCGCGATTCAGGTAGCCGCGCATCACGTGGTCGCCCACGATGCAGATTTCGCCTTCATCCACCAGCAGCACGCTATCGGGCTTGGCGCGTCCGACGGGCAGCGGGTCGTACGCCGCCAGCACCGCGTCGGTGACTTCGATCCAGGTGGTCGCCACCGTGGCCTCGGTCGGCCCGTAGGTGTTGAGAATGGAGGCGTCCGGAAAGCGCTGGCGCAACTTTTTGGCCAGCGCCGCCGGCAGCGGTTCGCCGCAGAACAGGAAGGTGCGCAGCGTGGGCAAGGTCGCCGGCGAGAAGTCGCGGTTGGCCAGCTGCTGGTGCGCAAACGAGGGCGTGGACACCCACACGGTAATGCCGTGGCTGGCCAGCCGGTCCATCCACGGGCCGGGCGCGGCGATCTGCTCGCGCGCATTGAGCACGCAGCTGCCGCCCGACGCCAGCGTGGCAAAGACCTCGTACATGGACAGGTCGAAGCTGAACGGCGCCTGGTTCATGAAGACGGGCGCATCGCCCAGCCCGAAGCTGCCCAGCATCCAGTCGCCGAGCAGGCCGACGCTTTCGCGGCCGATCTGCACGCCCTTGGGATCACCCGTGCTGCCGGAGGTGAACATCACGTAGGCCAGGCCCCGCTCCTCCAGCATGGCGCCCTCGCCCGGCGTGAAACGGCCGGTCGCGGCGTCGAATACTGCGGCCGGGCGCACGATTTCGGCGATGCGGCGCAGGCGCTCCGGCGGATAGATGGTATCCACGGGCACGAACGGGGCGCCGATGAGGAGCGCGCCGACCATGGCGACGAAGAACGCGGCTTCCTTGTGTCCGTAGATCGCCACCGGCACGTCGGGCGCCACCCCGTGCGCGCGCGCCGCGTCGGCCCAGGCGTGGGATTCGGCGCGCAACTGCGCCCAGGTCAGGCTGCGGTCCGCGGCGGCCACGGCCAGCGCGTCGCTCGCGCGTTGGTCGTCAACGAACTGGAAGGACTTCAAGTCGAAACGCATGCCGATGCTCCCGGCGTCAGATGGGGCTGCGGCCGCTGAAGACGTACAGCGCCAGCGCGGCCAGGATCAAGGTGAGCACGCGCCCGAGAAAGCGCATGACGGGACGCGCCAGCAGCGCCTGCAGGGCCGGCCGGGTGCGCGCGGCGTTGATCAGCAGGTTGTGCCCCACCGAATACAGGCCGAACATCAGGCCGCTGACGATGTAGTGCAGCGACAGGCCGTTCCAGACGCCCATGGCCAGCAGGGTCGCGAAGATGCCGATGTTCTGCGCGGCCAGGCGATGCCGGCCGAAGAACCGGGTCTTGCTCAGGGCCTTGTAGATGGGCATGAACACGACGTCGCGCAGCCATTCCGACAGGCTGATGTGCCAGCGCCGCCAGAAATCCTGCGGATTGAGGGTCGCCAGCGGATTGCGGAAGTTGATCGGCAGGGTAAAGCCGAACAGCATGCCGATCCCGATCGCCATCGTCGAATAGCCCGCGAAATCGAAGAACAGATAGGCGCTGTAGAGCGACGCGTTCAGCGCCACCCCGGTGAACGAATAGTCGTGCGCATCCAGCGTCGCCAGGCCGTACCGCCAGACCAGCTCGGCCAGGCCGAACTTCTGGATCACGCCCACCATGATGAGCTCCAGCCCGGTCAGCCAGGTGTTCAGGTTGACGCCTTCATAGCCGCGCGTCAGGTCGGCCTGGAAAGCGCGCCAGCGGTACATGGGACCGGCCAGCAGCGTCAGCGGGAAAAACAGATAAATGAAGTAATCGAGCGGCGAGACGCGCTCGTTGCGCGGCGCGAACAGCAGCACGTCGATGGCGCGGAAGGTGGCGAACGACAGCCCGAGCATGGCGCCCAGATGCGACACCCCCGTCTTGACCAGCAGCAGCGGCGTCATGGTGATGATCACGGCCAGCCAGGTGGGGATGTAATTGCGGCGCATCGCCCACAGCGCCCCGCCCGAGATGGCGAGCAGCGCGATGGGCTGATAGGGCCGCGCCCAGAACACCGCCATCCAGACGCCCAGGCAGATGACCCCGATGATGTGGCGATAGCCGATGCGCAGCGGCATGCCGGACGACCGGTACGCGACCAGCCCCAGGCCGCCGAACAGGGCGCCGCCGAAGAAGCTCAAGCTTGCGAACAGTTCCATGGCGCGCTCAGAACTGCTGGTATTGGAATTCGACCTTGATCGGCCCGCCGCTGCCCGTCGTGGGCTGCGCCTGCAGCACGAACACGAGGATCACGCCCAGGTACAGGCACAGGTGCCAGAAGAAGCGGCGCGCCCACGGCGCGCCCGCATTGCGGGCAGGGTCTTTACGAAAGAATTTCATCGGGAAAAGTACTCCGCAATGCCTTGGTCGGCCATGGCCCAGCCAAGTTCGGCCAGGTGCATGTCGTCGCGCAACATCCCTGGTTCAAAGGGAATGCTGTAGAGGTCCAGGCACCCCATCTGATAGCGCGTGCACATGCCGGTGATGGCGTCCACCACCGGATCGAACCGTTCGACGTCCAGGATGAGCTTGGGGTTGAACGGCTGGATCACGAAGTACGCCTTGACCTTGCGCTTTTGCAGCAAGGCCATCACGCGAGAGAGGTCGCCGAGTTCGGTGCGGGTGATCGGATCGACGTCGGCGAATTCGTTGCGCGCGGGCGAGTACAGCGGCGCGAGGTACTGCTTGTAGTAGTCGTCGCGCACGTCGTAGGGGTTGTTGCCGCCCAGGGTGCGCTCGACCTCGCGCGCCTCGTGCGTGATCCTGGACCACTGCCCGCTATCCAGGCGGGCGGACTTGGGCCACGACACATAGCGATGCGCGGGGACGGACAGCTTGCTGCGCGGCTTGTCGGGGGCCGGCTCCTTGCGGGCCTCCCACCAGAGCGCGAGCTTGTCCTTGAGTTCGGAAACCTGGCCATTGGCGATGAGCCACAGCAGTCCCCAGTTCGCGTTGTCGCTGATCCAGTTCTGCATCTGCTCGCGCGTGCTGGGCTGGTCCCACAGCCGGTCCCAGACCGGGCCTGTGACGTGTTCGGCGAAGGCGCTGCGCGGCAGCTGGCCGCCGGACGCGAACCAGGCCGGCGACAGCATGATCACCAGCCGCGTATTGGGCGTGAGCGAATCGGCCACCGATTCCAGCACGCTGACGATGCCATAGGACTGGAACATCGCGTGCCCGTAGGCGAGCGTGGGCACCTTCAGCTCTTGCGGGAAGAAGCGGTAGGGAACGAAGCGCAGGTCGTGGCTGGAGAGTTCGGACGAACCAAGGACCACCAGCGTGCCATCGCTCAGGGCATTGCCCAGGCGGTTCAGGTTGACGTGCTGGGTGCCCCAGTCCGGGCCGAGGTTGGGCAGGTAATTGCTCTTGTCGGCCGCCACGGCGGAGCGCGAGGACGCGGGATTGACGACGCGGGAAAGCAGGTCGTCCGCGCCGCAATACGCGGCCACCGCCAACGCCACGGCCGTCGCTGCCGCCGCGGCGTGCGACAGGAAGCGGGTATTACGAAGTATGGGCAGCGACATAGCCGGCTAACACGCGGACCGACTGAAGGTGCTCTGCGATTTCGGGAGCCGGAATGCTGCATCCGTACTCGGACTCGACAGCCAGCGTGATGTCCACGGCGGCGAGCGAATCGACCAGGCCGGTGGCAATCAGTTGCGTGTCGGGGGTGACTTTCTTCATGACGATCGACTCGACGATCTCGCCGATCTTGGTGTGGAGTTCTTGCTCGGTGTGCATAGGTAGTGCAGCCTAACGTTGCCTTTCGGCAAACCATCCCCCGCCCCGGGATTCAGGCGACGAGGATACAGAAAAGAGCTGAAACCAAACTGAAAAATTCCAGCCAGCCAACGCGGCGTTCGGATGCAGGTGGTTACATTAAATCCGGGCTGCCGCGCCGTCGCAATCATTGCACTTCGGCCGTGGAATCGCCATGAAACTTATGGTTGAAATGGCGAGAAAAGGCTCGGAAAGGTAACGCCTTCGGGTAAATCCCGGGGCGCCGCGTTGTGGCCGAGCGACACATTTTTACGTTTAGGGAACGCGCCGCATCCGCCCCGCTTCGGCGACGCCCCAGCCGCGTCGTGACGAAAAAAAAGCCCGCGCATGCGGGCTTTTCGGGAAGGCGGGGAAGATTACATCGGCGTGACGCGGGTGGGACCGGCGCCGCTGATGACCTGAACGCGCTGGCCCACGCTGATGGGCACATCCGCTTCCTGGGCGACCACGCGGGTTTCGCCGTTGTCCAGGCGCACCGTGATTTCCAGGCCGGAGTTCTTCTGGGCGCGGTTTTCCACGGCGTTGCCGGCCAGGGCGCCGAGAATGACGCCGCCCACCGTGGCGATGGTGCGGCCCGTGCCGCCCCCGATCGCGTTGCCTGCCACACCGCCCAACGCGCCGCCGGCCACCATGCCGACGCCGCTGGATTTGTCATTCTGGATGACGATCGGACGCACGCCGGTGACCGTGCCGGTACGGACGATCTGTTCGCGTTGCGCCTGGTCATAGCTGTACACGCCGCTGGAAGCGCTGGGGTTTGCGCAACCGCCAAGGACCGCCACCGATGTCACAACGGCCGCGACGGCCAACCAGCGGCCAGTGCGCGGCGTCACCAGGGAAAAAGACTTTATATGATTCATTTGGACTCCTCGTTCGGGCACTGCCGACGGAGATTGATCATACTCCGCCCAAAAAGGCCGGCAAGCGGGACAGCAACAGACTGAAACGCGCCGCCAGAAGCTGCAAACTGCGGCAAGCAACAACGGGCTACAGCCCGTTGCCTCTTGAAGTTGCGCTGCCGGTTCGACCCCGGCGTTGCGTCGCGGTTCCCGAAAATCCCGGAACGCCCCGCGCCGGTCAGGCGGGCAGATGGATGCCGTAGGTGGCGTGCAGCACGGCGTCGATCTCGGCGCGCGTGGGGGCATGATTCTGCGGGCCGCGCGAGGCGATCTTGATCGCGCCCATCACGTTGCCCAGGCGGCAACTGTCTTCCCAGTTCCAGCCGCTGGTCAGGCCATGCAGCAGCCCGCCGCGTTGCGCATCGCCGCAGCCCGTGGGGTCCACCACCTGCGACGCGCGCACGGGTGCGATCTGGATAGTCCTGCCTTCGGTGTGCAGGGTGGCGCCCTCGGCGCCGCGCGTCACCACCACGGCCTGCAGGCTTCGCGCGATGTCGGCGACGCTGCGGCCGGTGCGCTGCTCGACCACGCCCGCTTCGTAATCGTTGACGGTCAGCGCCTGCGCCAGCTTGAGCATGCGCTCGAGGTCGGCGCCGTCGAACAGCGGCATGGCCTGGCCCAGGTCGAAGATGAAGGGAATGCCGCGCTTGTGCAGGCGTTCGGCGTGGGCAAACATGCCCTCCTTCGCGTCCGGCGCCACGATGGCCCAGGCGGCGTCGGCGTCGCTCAGGTCGTTCTGCGCGGCGAAGGACATGGCGCCCGGATGGAAAGCCGTGATCTGGTTGTCGTCCAGGTCGGTCGTGATGAAGCACTGCGCGGTGAAGGTGTCGGGGATGACCTTGACGCGGCTGACGTCGATGCCCAGGTCCGACAGGCGCTGCATGTACTCGCCCGCGTCTTCGCCGACCGTCGCGACCGGCACCGGCGTGCCGCCGAGCAGGTTCATGTTGTAGGCGATGTTGCCCGAGCAGCCGCCGTATTCCTTGCGCATGCTGGGCACCAGGAACGACACGCTCAGCGAGTGCATGCGGTCGGCAAGAATGTGCTCTTTGAAGCGGCCTTCGAACACCGCAATGGTGTCGAACGCCATCGAACCGCAGACCAGAACAGGGGTTGCCATGCTTGTCATCCTTTACGGAAAAAACTTGTCGAGTTGGTAGCCATTGACCTGAACGCCGGTCACTTCGATGGGGACGGAAATCTTCAACGCGGCCTGCGGACCGAATGGGCCGCCGAGCTGCTGCGGGGTGAGGTAGTCCTCGGGCCTGAGCACCTTGCGCACGACCACCGTGTCCGACAGGTCGTTCAATTCCAGCACCAGCGCCGGCCAATGCTGGGGCTTGTCGTGGCGGTTGTGCAGCATCACGGTCAGCACCAGCCGGGTGCGCCCGTCGTCGATCGCGGCGGCGCCCGCGGGCGGCTGCAGCGACGACGACGAAATGCTGATGAGGTCGCGGCGGCGCGCATAGCCCACGGTGCAGTCCAGGGGCTTGCAGACGACCTCCAGGACCGGCCGCAGCGCCGGCACGGAATTGGCGATGTCGGTGCGGTACACGTACAGCAGTTGCAGGCCCAGCGCGATCAGGCCGATGAGGCACGCATAGCCCCAGAGCTTGCGCAGCAGGCCGCTGCGCTCGATGCGGTCCTGGTCCAGGAACTCGGGCGGCGTGCGGCCGACGTCCGTGGCGCTGGAATAGCGCGTGCGCGTATCCCCCAAGACCGGCTCATGGGCGCCGCCGTGGTCGAAGTCGTCTTCGTTTTCGTATTCGTCGTCGCGCTCGGCGTCGCGCACGTCGTCGTGGTCGCGGGGCGCGTTCCAGTCGGTGGCCGGTTCAACCGCCCGCGCGGCGACGATGGGCTCGCTGCGATAGCCGGCAGGGCGTGCCGCGGGCGCGATCGGTGAGATCGGTGCGACCGGCGCGGCTTGGCCGGTGCGCCGCGGCTCGGGATCACGCAGGAACGGTTCGTCGTCGTCGGCGTAGTCCGCGTCTTCGTCCAGGTCGTCTTCGGGAAGGGTATTGTCCGGTTCCGCGCGGCGCCGGATGTCATCGCGGCCGCGCAGCACGGCGGGCGGGATCGCGGGTGCGGGCGGAATCGCGGGTGCGGGCGGGATCACGGGCGCCGGGGCGATCGCGGGCGCCGCAGGAATCGCCGGCTCGTCTTCCCAAGGCAGGATCACGCGCGGTTCGACGTGGGTTTCAGGAGCCGCCGAGGCGACGCGCGAGGGCGCGACAGGCGGCGCCAGCACGGGCGCGGCGACCGCCGCGGCGGAGGACGGCAACGGCGCGCTGGCCGGCGGCGTCGGGGCGACGGGCGCTCCCGGCGCGGAAACCAGGCAGGCGCGCCCATCGAACACGGTCGAGCAGGCGCCGCAGCGCACCAGGCCGTTGCGGACCCGGAGCTGGTCAGGCACCACCTTGAACGAGGTGCCGCACTGCGGGCAGCGGGTGGTCAGAGCCATGATGCGCGATCCTGCGGCCGTGGATCAGGGCTTGCGGCCGTGCAGGCAGACCCAGCCGTCGCGCGCGCGCCAGACCGACATGGCGAGCCAGGGCGCGTAAGCGGCCGCGACCTCTTCGGCCTGACGTTCCAGCACCCCCGACAGCACCAGATGCCCGCCGGCGGCGACGCGGCCGGCCAGCATGGGCGCGAGCACCTTCAGGGGATTGGACAGGATGTTGGCGACGACCACCTCGAAGGTGCCGTCGGCCAGGGCGTCGGGCAGCATGGCCTGCAGTTCGACCTTGTTGACCTCGGCGTTGAACGCCGTGCTCTGCACCGCCTGCGCGTCGATGTCGACCGCCTGCGTGGGACCGGCGCCCAGCTTGCGCGCCGCGATGGCCAGGATGCCGGAGCCGCAGCCATAGTCCAGCAGCGTGGCGCCGGCGGGCAGTTCGGCTTCCAGCCAGGCCAGGCACAGGTGCGTGGTGGGATGGCTGCCGGTGCCGAAGGCCAGGCCCGGGTCCAGTTCGATGTGGATGGCGCCGGCCTGGTCGGGAACGGCCGCCGCATCCAGGCCCGGCACGTCGGGATTGTCGCGATGCCAGCTCGGGACGATCCAGAGACGCTCGGCGATGTGGATGGGGCCGAACTGCGACTGCGTCAGGCGCACCCAATCGGCGTCCGGCACGTCGCGCAGGGTCCAGCCGTCAAAGACCGCCGGGTCGAGCTCGCCGACCTGGGCCGCTTCTTCCATGATCTGCGCGGGATCGGCGCCGTCGGGCAGCAACGCGACGACGCGGTTGCGGTCCCAGGCCTGGACGTCGGGCTCGGTGCCGGGCTCGCCGAACAAGGGGCGTTCGACGTCGGTGCCGAAGTCTGCGTCTTCGACGGAGACCGACAGCACGCCCGCCTCGAGTAAAGCGTCCGACAGGGCTTCGGCCTGCGCCTCCGAGCATTGCAGCACGAGTTCACGCATGATTTTCTCTTCCATCTGGTCAACGGGCCGCGACATGCGCCGCGGCCCGCTCGACCTCAAAACTTCAACAAGGCAAAACGCAAAAGGGGCCCCGCAAGGCCCCAAAGCTGGTCAGGGACGCTGCGCCAACTTGTGTTCCAGATAGTGGATGCTGGTGCCGCCTTCGATGAAGCGGGCGTCCTGCAGCATTTCGCGGTGCAGCGGGATGTTGGTGGAAATGCCTTCCACCACCATTTCCGACAGCGCGGTGCGCATGCGGGCCAGCGCCTGGTCTCGCGTATCGCCGTAGGTGATCACCTTGGCGATCATCGAATCATAGTTCGGCGGCACGAAATAGCCGTTGAACGCGTGCGAATCGATACGCACGCCGGGACCGCCCGGCGTATGCCAGTTGGTGATGCGGCCCGGGCTGGGCACGAAACGGAACGGATCTTCCGCGTTGATGCGGCATTCGATCGCGTGGCCCTTGAACGCGATGTCGCGCTGGCGCAGGGTGAACTTTTCGCCGGCGGCGATCAGGATCTGCTGCTGCACCAGGTCGACGCCGGTGATCAGCTCGGTCACCGGGTGTTCCACCTGGATGCGGGTGTTCATTTCGATGAAATAGAACTCGCCGTTTTCATACAGGAACTCGAACGTGCCGGCGCCGCGATAACCCATCTTGCGGCAGGCGTCGGCGCAGCGGTCGCCGATGCGTTCGATCAGGCGGCGCGCGACGCCCGGCGCGGGCGCTTCCTCGATGACCTTCTGGTGGCGGCGCTGCATGGAGCAGTCGCGCTCGCCCAGCCAGACGGCGTTGCGGCCGCCATCGGCCAGCACCTGGATTTCGATATGGCGCGGGTTCTCGAGGAACTTCTCCATATAGACTTCCGGGTTGTTGAACGCGGCGCCCGCTTCGGAACGCGTCATCGTGACGGCGTTCAGCAGCGCGGCCTCGGTGTAGACCACGCGCATGCCGCGGCCACCGCCGCCGCCCGCGGCCTTGATGATGACGGGATAGCCCACTTCGCGCGCAATGCGAATGATTTCCTGCGGATCGTCGGGCAACGCGCCTTCCGAACCCGGCACCACCGGCACGCCGGCTTCGATCATGGCGCGCTTGGCGCTGACCTTGTCGCCCATCAGGCGAATCGTGTCGGGACGCGGGCCGATGAACACGAAACCGCTCTTCTCGACGCGATCGGCGAAGTCGGCATTTTCGGACAGGAACCCGTAACCCGGGTGGATTGCCTCGGAATCCGTGACTTCGGCGGCCGAGATGATGGCCGGCATGTTCAGGTAGCTTTCACGCGACGGCGCGGGCCCGATGCACACGGATTCATCGGCAAGGCGCACGTACTTGGCTTCGCGGTCGGCCTCGGAGTGAACGACCACGGTTTTGATGCCCAGCTCGCGGCAGGCGCGCTGAATGCGCAGGGCGATTTCGCCCCGATTGGCGATCAGGATTTTTTCGAACATGTTCAGCTATCAGCCAATGACGAACAGGGGTTGACCGTACTCGACGGGCTCGCCGTTTTCGACCAGGATTTCTTTGATGACGCCGGCCTTGTCGGCTTCGATTTCATTGAGCAGCTTCATGGCTTCAATGATGCACAGCGGATCGCCTTCCTTGACGGTGGCGCCCACGTCGACGAACGGGGCGGCGCCCGGGTTCGGCGAGCGGTAGAACGTGCCCACCATCGGCGCCTTCACGACATGGCCCTGGATGACCGGGGCGGCGGGCGCTGCCGGAGCGGCGGGCGCCGCAGCGGCCGGCGCCACGGGCGCCGAGGCCACGCCGGCTTCGGGCTGGTGGTAGGCCACCGGCTGCAGCGTCTGCGAGAACTTGACGATTCTCACCTTGCCTTCGCCTTCGGTGATTTCCAGCTCGGCGATGCCCGATTCAGCGACCAGGTCGATGAGGGTTTTGAGTTTTCGAAGATCCATAGAAGCTGCTTCCCGAGATAGTGTCGGCGTCGTCCCAGCGTCGGGTTCGCGCCGTATAAGATGTAAAAGCGGTGGTGTTGTTGCGAGATCAGTGCCGCACTGCGTAACGCAGCGCCGCCTCGTAGCCATCCGCGCCCAGGCCGCTGATCAGGCCCAGCGCCAGGTCGGACAGATAAGAGTGATGCCTGAACGGCTCTCGCTTATACAGATTGGACAAATGTACTTCAATAAATGGGATCGCGACCCCGGCCAGCGCGTCGCGGATGGCGACGCTGGTGTGTGTATATGCCGCTGCGTTGATGATGATGAAGTCTGTGCCGTCTTGCCGGGCCGCCTGGATGCGGTCAACCAGCGCACCTTCGTGGTTGCTTTGCCACGCAGTCAGCGTGGCGCCCAATTCGCCTGCGAGCAGTTCGAGACGCTCATTGATCTGGGCAAGGGTGAGACTGCCGTAGATATGAGGTTCCCGGGTGCCAAGCAGGTTCAGGTTCGGGCCATGCAATACCAGTATGTTTTGCGCCATGCGCTTGCCAATGAGTGGATTGCCAATTGTTGGCAAAACAGCCGATAAACCAGCTTTTTACGCCAATTCCTATTATTTGTCCAACAGACTTACGCCTTCAAGCCGGCAAGGGTGCTATCCAGGTCATCAGGCTGAATTTCACCCAATATCTTCCGGTTAATTCCGCCATCTGCGTTGAAAACAATGGTAAATGGGAGGCCACCGCTAGGATTACCCAGCTTGCGCAGGGTGTCGATGGCGCCCGGCCCGATCACCCACAACGGGTAGGAAACCCGGACTTTCTGGACAAATTTTTGCATGTTGGCGGCAGAATCCACGCCGATACCGACAAAGCGGACATGCGGGTATTTTTTCTGCAGGGCATCCAGTTCCGGCATTTCCTTGACGCAGGGCGCGCACCAGGTTGCCCAGAAATTGACCACCATCGGCTGGCCTTTCCAGCCGGCCAGGGAATGCGAGGCGCCGTCCAGGTCCGGCAGTTGCATCCGCATCAGCGCGGCAACCGGATCGCCGGCATCGGCCCCGGCCGCGGGGCTTTTGTCCTTGCGTCCCAGCAGGGTCAGGCCGCCCGCGACAGTGGCGGCGACCGCGACGGCGGCGGAGAGAAGTAGGCGTCGATTCATGGCGCGATGATAACCGTTGCCGCCGTTTTACGCCGCACGGGCGTGGCGCCGGCTTGTCTTGCCTCTATATATACAATGCAGGGCAGGAGAATTATCAATGCACCTGCACATTCTTGGCATCTGCGGCACGTTCATGGGCGGCCTGGCGCTGATCGCGCGGGCGGCCGGCCACAAAGTCACCGGCTGCGACGCGGGCGTATACCCGCCGATGAGCACGCAGCTGTCCGAACAGGGGATCGACCTGATCGAAGGCTTCGGCGCGGAGCAATTGGCGCTCAAGCCTGACCTTTACGTCATCGGCAACGTGGTGAGCCGCGGCAATCCGCTGATGGAAGCCATCCTGGAATCGGGCGCCCGCTACGTGTCGGGCCCCCAATGGCTGGGCGACAACATCCTGCCGGGCGCGCACGTCCTGGCCGTGGCGGGCACGCACGGCAAGACGACCACCAGCTCGATGCTGGCCTGGGTGCTGGAAGCCGCCGGCATGGCCCCCAACTTCCTGATTGGCGGCGTGGCGCAGGACCTGCAGGTATCGGCGCGCTATGACCCGGCGCGCCGTCCCTTCGTGATCGAAGCGGACGAATACGACACGGCCTTCTTCGACAAGCGCTCGAAATTCGTGCATTACCGGCCCCGCACGGCCATCCTGAACAACCTCGAATACGATCACGCCGACATCTTCCCCGATCTGGCCGCAATCGAAACGCAATTCCACCATCTGGTGCGCACGATCCCCGGTTCGGGACGCATCATCCGCCCGGCGCAGTCCGAGGCGCTCGACCGCGTCATTGCGCGCGGATGCTGGTCCGATACCGTCACGTTCGGTGCCGATGGACTGTGGCAGGCGGGCGCGCCGGACGCCGACGGCGCCTTCGAGGTGGTCCGCGCGGGACGCCCCGCCGGCACGGTGCGCTGGACGCTCACCGGCGAACACAACCGCATGAACGCCCTGGCGGCCCTGGCCGCGGCCGAGCACATCGGGGTGCCTGCCGAACAGGGCATCGAAGCCCTCAGCCGCTTCGGCGGCGTCAAGCGCCGCATGGAACTGCGCGGGACGGTCAATGGCGTCAAGGTCTATGACGATTTCGCCCACCATCCCACGGCCATCGCCACCACGTTGGAAGGCCTGCGCCGCCAGGTCGGGCCGGCCCGCATCCTGGCCGTGCTGGAGCCCCGTTCCAATACGATGAAGCTTGGCGCCATGGCCGCCCGGCTGCCGCAGGCCCTGGCCGACGCCGACCTGGTGTTCTGCTTTGGCGCCCGCTCGGGCAAGCACGCGCTGGGCTGGAACCCGGACGAGGTGCTGGCCCCCCTGGGCGACCGGGCTTGCAGTTACGATGACATGGACGCGCTGGTGGACGCCGTGGCCGGCGCCGCCCGTCCGGGCGATCAGGTGCTGGTCATGAGCAATGGCGGCTTCGGCGGCATCCATGGCAAGCTGCTGGAGGCCCTGCGGGCGCGGGCCTGAGCGCCGCGCCCGGCCACTGCCCGACAGGCGGGCTCCCGGACTCCTGGATTCCTGGATTCCCCAACGCAGACGGAAACAGCAAACATGATCCTTTATCTACACGGTTTCCGCTCTTCGCCCGAGTCCTTCAAGGCCCGCATGATGGCCGACGCCATGGCGGCGCGGGGAATGACGCACGCGTGGTCCTGCCCGCAGTTGCCCGCCAGCCCGCGTGAAGCCATCGCCCTTGCGCTCGGCATGGCGCGCGACCGCCTGGCCAGCGCCGCCTCGCCCCGCGAACTGACCGTGATCGGTTCCTCGCTGGGCGGTTTCTATGCCACCTGGATCGCCGAGCAGCTGGGCTGCAAGGCCGTGCTGCTGAACCCGGCGGTCCACGCCGCGCGAGACCTTGCCACCCAGGTCGGCGAGCACCACATGTATCATTCCGGCGCGCCGTTCGTTTTTTTGCCCGAGTACGTAGACGAACTGGCCGCCATCCATGCCCCGCGCATCACGCAACCCGACCGCTACTTCCTGGTCGCCGCCACCGGCGACGAAGTGCTGGATTGGCAGGAAATGCGCGATCGATACGCCGGCTGTCGCCAGCGTATCGTGCAGGGCAGCGACCACGGGCTTTCCGATTTCGCGACATGGATGCCCGAAGTGCTGGATTTCGCCCTGGCCGGCGAACCGGTACGCCCTTGATAATCAGTATCGACTTTCAACACCCATAGAGCTGCGCAAGGCGGCGCCAGTGCGCCGCCCAGGACGATTCCCACCATGTATGTGTTTTACGAAGACGACGGCAGCTTCAAGGCCGGCCATATCCTGTCCGAGACCGACGCCAGCCTTCAGGTGGAGTCGGAGTCGGGCAAGCGCAGCAAGATCAAGCGCGCCAACACCCTGTTCACCTTCACCGCGCCCGACCCGGCGGCGCTGATGAGCCAGGCGGCGGCCACCGCCGAGACGCTGGACCTGCAGTTCCTGTGGGAATGCGCGCCGCAAGAGGAATTCGATTCCCCCGCCCTGGCTGCCGACTATTTCGGCCACGCCCCCACGCCCGTCGAACAGGCCGCCCTGCTGATGCGGCTGCACGGCGCGCCGGCGTACTTCCATCGCCGCGGCAAGGGCCGCTATCGTCCGGCTCCGCCCGACATCCTGGCCGCCGCCCTGGCCGCCCTGGAAAAGAAGCAGCGCCAGGCCGAACAGCAACAGGAATGGGTCGACGAAATGGCCGCGGGCCGGCTGCCCGAGGCGATCGCCCAGGTGGCCGAGTCGCTGCTGGTGCGCCCGGACAAGAATTCGCAGCAATGGAAGGCGCTGGATGCCGCCTGCGCCAAACTTGGCAAGACCCCGGACCGACTGCTGCTGGACCTGGGCGCCTGGCCGCATGCGCTGGCCCTGCACAAGCGCCGCTTCCTGGCGGTCAACTTCCCGCGCGGACTGGCCTTCCCCGACCTGGAACTGCCGCCCGTCGCCCAGGAATTGCCGTTGTCGGACGCGGAAATCTACTCGGTGGACGACGTCACGACCACGGAAATCGACGACGCGCTGTCCGTGTCCAGCCTGCCCGACGGCCGCGTGCGCGTCGGCATCCACGTGGCCGCTCCCGGCCTGTCCGTCACCCGCGACAGCGAGTTCGACAAGCTGGCCCGCGCCCGCCTGTCCACCGTCTACATGCCCGGGGACAAGATCCCGATGCAGCCGGACAGCGTCATCCAGGCGTTCTCCCTGGACGCCGGGCGCGCCGTGCCCGCGCTCTCGCTGTATGTCGTCGCCAACCCCGAGACCGGCGAGATCCTCGAATCGGAAACGCGCCTGGAACGCATCGTCGTGCGCGAAAACCTGCGCCACAACATGCTGGACAGCCAGGTCACCGAGGCCAGTCTCGCCGACCCGTCGGCCGACCTGCCTTACGGCCACTGGCTGCGTCCGCTGTGGAAGCTGGCGCAGGCCCTGTCCGCCCAGCGCGAAAACGTGCGCGGCAAGCCGGAAAACAATTCGCGGGTGGAATACAGCTTCTACCTGGACGGCAACCCCGACGACCCCGACACCCCGGTGCGCCTCGTCCCGCGCCAGCGCAACGCGCCGCTGGACCGCATGGTGGCCGAATACATGATCCTGGCCAATAACCTCTGGGGCGGCCTGCTGAACCAGCACGGCGTGCCGGGCATCTACCGCTCGCAACAGGCGGGCCGCGTGCGCATGAGCACGCAGGCGCTGCCGCACGAGGCCATCGGCGTGCCCCAGTACGCCTGGAGCACGTCCCCGCTGCGCCGCTATGTCGACCTGGTCAACCAATGGCAGCTGATCGCCGCCGTGGAACATGGCGTATCGGCCCGGCTGATCGCCCCCTTCAAGCCGCGCGACGCCGACCTGTTCGCGATCATCGGCGCGTTCGACGCGCAATACGCGGCCTGGGCCGAGTTCCAGAGTGCGATGGAACGCTACTGGTGCCTGCGGTGGCTCAAGCAGAACGGCGTGACCCGCACGGTTGCCCATGTCCTGCGCGAAGACCTGGTGCGCTTTGCGAACGCCCCGCTGGTCACCCGCGTCGGCGGCATGCCCGAACTGGAGCGCGGGACCGCGGTGGAGATCGACATCCTCGGGGCGGACGAGCTGACGCTGGAGCTGGATTGCCGGTACGTGGGCCAGGTGAAGGACGAGACGGCGGCGGATGCCCCGGCACCCGACGCCTAGTCCATCCGGCCGAGCTGTTACAGCCTTCGGACGGACCACGCGGCGGGTCGGGACTCGACTTACAATGCCTTCGTGCAACGCGCCGAATCTCCCTCCGTGCTGAGCCGTTACCTCTGGTGGCTGGGCGCCCCCGCCCAGCACTACCTGCGCATCGGCATCGCGATCTCGCTGTTGGTGCACGCCGGCGCGCTGGCGTGGCGCTTCAGTTCGCCCGCGCCGACGCGCCCGCCCGTGACCAGCCTGGAGGTCGTGCTGCTCAACGCCCGCAGCGAGACCCCGCCTGAAACGCCGCGCACCGTGGCGCAAAACCAGATGACGGGCGGCGGCAACGCCGAACGCGGCCTGTCCACCACCCCGCTGCCCCAGACCGGCTCCTCCGCGGAGACCATCGTGCTGGAGGCCATGCGCCAGCGCCAGGTGCAGTTGGAGGCCGAGCAGGCCCGGCTGATGACCCAGTTGCGCTCGCCGCACAATGCCGGCCCCGAGCGCCAGGCGGTCAACCCGTGGCCCGACGGCGCCGACGTGGGCCAGGACGCCCAGGACCAGGCCAGCGTCATCCAGAATGCCCAGATCGCGGCGCTGGCGGCGCGAGTCCAGCAGTACAGCGCCGAGCCGCGCAAGCAGTTCGTCGCGCCCTCCGCCGAGGCGTCGCGCTACGCCGCGTACCTGGACGCCTGGCGCACCCGGATCGAAACGGTCGGCACCCAGCATTACCCCGACGAGGCGCGCGGCCGCATCTACGGGTCGCTGCGCATCACGGTGTCGGTGCGCGCCGACGGCAGCATCGCCGACGTCGAGATCGACCAGCCGTCGCCGCACGCGGTCCTGAACCAGGCGGCGCGCCGCATCGTCCAGCTTGCCGCGCCCTTTCCGCCCTTCCCTCCCGATATCGCCCGCGATACGGACGTGCTGGTCATCACCCGCACCTGGCATTTCGTCAACGACACTCTGGAAACACAGGCCCCATGACCGAGGCGATTTCCCAAGCCCGCTACGCCGTCATCGGCAATCCCATCGCGCACAGCCGCTCGCCCCAAATCCACGACCTGTTTTCGCGGCAGACCGGCAAGCCGCTGCGCTATGAACGCCTGCTCGCGCCGGTGGACGGTTTTGCCGACGCGGTCGCCGCGTTCGTGGCCGACGGCGGCGTGGGCCTGAATGTCACGGTGCCCTTCAAGCAGGAAGCGTATGCGCTGGCGGCCGCCCACTTGTCGCCCCGCGCGCGGCTGGCGGGCGCCGTCAACACCCTGTCCTGGCGCGACGGCGCCTGGCACGGCTGCAATACCGACGGCGTGGGCCTGGTGAACGATCTGTTGCGGCTGGGCGTGCGCCTTTCCGGCGCCGCCGTGCTGCTGGTGGGCGCCGGCGGCGCGGCGCGCGGCGTGCTGCAGCCCCTGGCCGAGGCCGGCTGCGCCCGCATCCGCATCGTGAACCGCACCGCGGCCCGCGCCGAGGAGCTGGCCGCCGCCTGGCGCGCAAGCGGCGTGTCGCCGCAAACCCGGGTGGACGCGGGCGCGCTGGCGGACGCCGCCGTGCCCGGCGGCTGGAACCTGGTCATCAACGCCACCGCGAGCGGCCTGCAGGATGCGGCCCCCGACCTGCCGTCCGGCCTGTACGCCGACGGCGCCGCGGCCTACGACATGATGTACGGCGCGCAGCCGACCGCGTTCATGCGCCAGGCCCAGGCCGACGGCGCGGCGCTGACGGCAGATGGGCTGGGCATGCTGGTCGGCCAGGCCGCCGAAAGCTTCACCCTCTGGCACGGCGTGCGCCCGGACCCGGCGCCGGTGCTGGCGGCGCTGCGCGAGGCCCTGGCGGCGGGACGCTGAGCGGCATGGCGACGCGCACTGGCCGAAATTGGTTCCGGATCACCACCGGCCTGCTGATGGCGCTGGTCTGCGCGGTCCTGCTGTACCAGTTCTGGCTGTTCGCCCAGGTGGTCTGGTACAACTACCGCGACCCCGGCAGCAGCGCGATCATGCGCGAAGAACTGTCGCGCCTGCGCAAGGACGACCCGGCCATCGAGCTGAAGTACGAATGGGTCCCCTACGACAAGATCAGCCGGTCGCTCAAGCGCGCCGTGGTCGCCTCCGAGGATTCCAATTTCACGGGCCACGAGGGGGTCGAATGGGACGCCATCCGCAAAGCCTGGGAGTACAACCAGAAGCAGCTCGAGGCGGGACGCTCCAAGATGCGCGGGGGCTCGACCATTACCCAGCAACTGGCCAAGAACCTGTTCCTGTCCGGCTCGCGCAGCTACCTGCGCAAAGGCCAGGAACTGGTATTGGCCTATATGATCGAGCATGTGATGAGCAAGGAACGGATCCTGGAGCTCTACCTGAACGTCGCCGAATGGGGCGTGGGCGTGTTCGGCGCCCAGGCCGCCGCCAAGCATTATTTCAATACCACCGCCGCCAACCTGGGCACGAGCCAGTCGGCCCGGCTGGCAGCCATGCTGCCCAATCCGCGCTTCTATGACAGCCACCGCCGATCCAACTACCTGAACTCCCGGGTCGGGGTGCTGACCCGCCGGATGCAGATGGTTGACATTCCCTGAAAGGGAAACCGGACAAATCGGTCCTATTGCGCCCTACCCGGCCGGCGGGATTTGTTAAGCTTTCACGTTTACGCGCTTCACTCCCCTTTTCCCCATGCGTACCGCACGTCGCTACCTGGCCCGCGAGGTCTATCGCTCTTGCGCAGTGGTCCTCCTGGCCCTGCTGGGCCTTTTCACGTTCTTTGCCCTGGTGGACGACCTGGACAACGTGGGCGACAAGTTCTCCATGATGGCCCTGCTGTACATGCAGGCGCTGGCGATCCCCACCCGGCTCTACGACCTTCTGCCCATCGGGCTCCTGATCGGCGCCATCCTGGCGCTCGCGGGCCTGGCCCAGCGCAACGAACTGGTGATCCTGCGCGTATCGGGGGTCAGCGGCATGCGCCTCTTGCGCATGCTGTGGGTCGTCACGATCCCGCTGATGATCGGCGCGGGCCTGTTGTCCGAATACGTCACGCCCTGGGCCGAAATCAAGACCGGCGAGGCCAACCTGATGTTCCGCGGCAAGGCCGGCGGCGACCGCCTCAAGAGCGGTTACTGGTTCAAGGAACCCACCGCCAACGGCGGCACCCGCATCATCAACATCGCCGAACTCAAAGGCGACGGCCAGGTGGCCGGCGTGACCCTCTACGAATTCAAGAAGGACCTGACGCTGTCGGCGCTGTCCACCGCGCCCACGGGCACGTTCACGCGCGGCGACCTGGTGCTCAAGGACGTGGCCGAGACGCGCCTGGACAATGAGGCCGCCTCGGCGCTGGCCAATGCGCGTCCGCCCAAGAACCCGCCCGCCACGGTCGTGAAGCTGCCCGAACGCTCCATCGACACCACGCTCAGCGCCGAGCGCCTGCTGGCGCGCGTGCTGACCCCCGAGCGCATGTCGATCATCACGCTGCTCGACTACGTGGACTACCTGCGCGACAACCAGTTGCAGTACGGCCGCCAGGTCGTCGCCCTGTGGCGCAAGCTGGCCTACCCCTTTACCCTGCTGGTGATGATCACCATCGCCGCGCCCATCGGCCTGATGCAGACCCGCCGCGGCGGCGTCGGCGCCAAGGTCTTCGTGGGCATCCTGCTGGGCGTGGGCTTTTTCATGCTGAACCAGTTGGCGCTGAACGTCGGCATGCTGGGCAAGTGGCCGCCCTGGCTGACCGCCCTGGGACCGAACCTGGGCGCCATGGCGCTGGCGCTGGGCGCCATGAGCTACATGGAATACCGTCACACCATTACCCGTCTCTTCCAGCAACGTTGGCCTTGGAGCAAGAGTCCCGCATGAACGGCAGTATCTGGATGATCGGCGACGTGCAGGGCTGCTGCTCGCCGCTGGATCGCTTGCTGTCCCACCCCGACCTGGTCGGGGACCCCTTGTCGCGCTTCTGGTTTGCCGGCGACCTGGTCAACCGCGGCCCGCAATCGCTCGACACGCTGCGCCGCATCATCGACCTGGGCGACCGCGCGACGGTGGTGCTGGGCAACCATGACCTGCACCTGCTGGCCACGGCCGCGGGCGTACGCAAGCCGTCAAAGTCCGACACGCTGGAGTCCATCCTGCGGGCGCCGGACGCGGCCGACCTGATCAACTGGCTGCGCGCGCGTCCGCTGGCGCATTTCGAGCAGAACCACCTGCTGGTCCACGCGGGCACGCTGGCCAAATGGGACGTCGCCAAGACGCTGTCCCTGGCCGGCGAAGTGCAGGACGCGCTGCGCGGTCCCAACTGGCAGAAGGCGCTGCAAAAGATGTACGGCAACGAGCCGGCCACCTGGAAGGAAGACCACAAGGGCGGCAAGCGGATGCGCGTGATCATCAACGCGCTGACGCGGATGCGCCTGTGCACGCCCAACGGCCACATGGAGTTCGCCACCAAGGTGACGCCGGGCGCCTGGCCGCCCGGGCTGGTGCCCTGGTTCGACGTGCCCAACCGCGCGACGCGCGACGTGACGACGGTGTTCGGGCATTGGTCGACGCTGGGGCTGCTGCAGCGGCCGGATGTGATCTGCCTGGACACCGGCTGCGTGTGGGGCGGGGCCCTGACGGCCTTGCGGCTGCAGGATCGCAAGCTGGTGCAGGTGAAATGCTCGCAGTTCCAGGATCCGCTGGCCGAATGAGCCTATCGCGGGGCGGCACGCCGCCCCGCACCCCGCTGCACCCCCTGACACGCGACGGCCGCCCGCCCCTCAGTGGCGGATTTCGGCCAGGAACTTCTGAGCCCGGGCCGTCTGGGGCCGCGTGAAAAAGTCTTCCGGCGTGCCGGTTTCGACGATGCGCCCCGCGTCCATGAACCACACGCGGTCCGCCACCTCCCGCGCGAAGCCCATTTCGTGCGTGACGCACACCATCGTCATGCCGTCCTTCGCCAGGCCTTTCATCACCTGCAGCACCTCGCCCACCATTTCCGGGTCCAGCGCGCTGGTCGGCTCGTCGAACAGCATGACCGGCGGGCTCATCGCCAGCGCGCGGGCGATGGCCACGCGCTGCTGCTGGCCGCCCGATAACTGGGCCGGATACGCCTGCGCCTTGTGCGCCAGGCCCACGCGCTCCAGCAGTTGCATGGCCCGCTCGCGGGCCTCGGGACGGCGCGCGCGCTTGAGCTGCAGCGGCGCCAGCATCAGGTTCTCGATCACGGACAGGTGCGGAAAGAGGTTGAATTGCTGGAACACGAAGCCGATGTGGCTGCGCAGCGTGTCCAGATGGACGTCGCTGCCATAGATGTCCTTGCCGTCGACCTCGATCACGCCCTTCTGGATGGGCTCGAGCCGGTTCACCGTGCGGATCAGCGTGGACTTGCCCGAGCCCGAAGGCCCGCACACCACCACGACCTCGCCCTGGGCGACCTGCGCGGTCACATCGGCCAGCGCCTGATACTCGCCGTACCACTTCTGCACTTCGGAAAATCGGATCATGTGGGCACCACTTTTTGCATGGGCGCAAGTCCGGCGCGCCGCCTGCCGATACGGCGTTCGGTCAGGTGCACCAGGGAACTCAGGCCAAAATTCAGGACGAAATAGGTCAGCGCCAGCAGCCCGAAGACCTCGAAGGGCTTGGTCAGCAGCACGCTGTTGATCTGGTTGGCGGCATAGGTCAGCTCCTGCACGCTGATCACGTACGCCAGCGACGTTTCCTTCACCGTGGACACGAACTGGCTCAGCATGCTGGGCAGCATGTTGTAGAGCGCCTGCGGCAGGATGACCCGTCGCATGGTCTGCAGGTACGACAGGCCCAGCGCCCGGCTGGCCTCCTGCTGGCCGGGAGGCAGGGCCTGGATGCCGGCGCGGATGATCTCGGCCAGATAGGCGCTTTCGTAGCAGACCAGCGCGACCACCATGGTGGTCGTGCCCGCGACGGGACGGCCGATGATGAGCGGCACGAAGAAGTACGCCCAGAAAATGAACATCAGCAGCGGCAGCCCGCGCACCAGATAGACCACGGCCGAGGACGGCCAATAGAAGATCCGGTAGGGACTGATGCGGCCCAGCGCCAGCAACACGCCGCACGGCAGCGCCAGCGCCAGGCTGACCGCGGCCAGGCCCAGGGTGGCCGCCAGGCCCCCGATGGGGCCATGCGGATACTGGCCGATCAGGAGCAGCAGCCAATTGTCTTTGAGGATGTCCCACATGGTCAGCGCACTCCCAGCGGACGGTAGCGTCGTTGCAGGATCGCACCGCCGCCCATGATCAGGAACGACAGCACGAGGTAGATCACCGTCACCACGGCATAGGCCTCGAAGGTGCGGAACGTGTTGTTCTCGATCTCGCGCGCGGCCGCCGTCAGCTCGGTCACGCCGATGGCCATCGCCAGGCTGGTGTTCTTGAGCAGCAGCAGGGTCTGGTTGAGCAACGGCGGAATCGCGATGCGGAACGCCTGCGGCAGAATGACCTTGCGCATCGTCTTCAGAAAGCTCAGGCCCAGGGCGCGCGACGCCTCGACCTGCCCCGGCGGGATGCCGCGCACCGCGCTGCGCAGGTCTTCGCAGACATAGGCCGACATCACCAGCCCGATCGCGATGCAGGACAGGATGAATTCGCTGCCGTGGCTGTTGAGCCAGTCGGTCACGCCTTGCGGCAGCAGCGCCGGAACGCCGAAATACCAGAACAGAATGTGCACCAGCATGGGCACGTTGCGGTGGAACGCGACATACGTCGCGACCACCCCATTGGCGATGGGCGAGCCCGTCAGGCGGATCACCGCCAGCAGGCTGCCCACGAAGAACGCCAGGATCCAGGCCAGCCCGGCCAGCGCCAGGGTGGTGATCAACCCCCTGAGCAGCCAGTCCGGATACTCGCCCTGGAAAATGGCGCTGAAGTCGAAGATGTAATGCATCGAACCAGGCTCCAGCACGCGCGGCGCGTCAACCCTTGATGGCTTCGATGCGGAAGTCGCGCTTGATGTTGAACTGCGTGCCCGCGCCGAACCACTTGTCGAAGGTCTTGGCGGCCTGGCCGGATGCTTCCATGCCGTCCAGCACCTTGTTCACCTGGTTCAGCATGGCCGTGTCGCCTTTGCGCACGCCCACGCCCCACGGCTCGACGAAGAGCGCCGGCTCCAGGATCTTGACCGGGACCGCGCTGGAGGCGGCCTGGTTCTGCAGCTTGACCAGCATCAGCTCCGACCCGACGAAGCCGCTCACCTTGCCCTGCTGCAGGGCCAGGAAGGCGCCGCTGGGATCCTTGAACGTGACGGGTTCGACATTGGGGATGTGCTTGCGCGCGCCTTGCTCGGACGACGAGCCGCGCACCGCGCTGACCCGCTTGCCGGCCAGGTCCGCCGGCGCCTTCAGGTCCTTGTCCGATGCGCGCGACAGCACCTTCTGCAGGCTCACGAAATGCTGGTGCGAATAGTCGATCTGCTTGGCGCGCTCCGGCGACCAGCCCAGGTTGGCGGCCACCACGTCCACGCGGCCGGCGATCAGCTCGGGGATGCGGGCCTCGACGGCGATCAGCTTGAGTTCGAGCGGCACGCCCAGGCTGTCGGCCAGGGCCTGGCACACGTCGACTTCATAGCCGACGATGCCGCGGGTCTTCGGATCCTGGAAGCTGAACGGCTCGGCCGTCCCCATGGTGCCGCAGATGAACTTGCCCCGCGCCTTGATGTCCTGCAGCGTGTCGGCGTGGGCGGCAGGCGCGAGCGTGGCGGCCAGGCCGACGGCGGCCACCAAGGAGGAGATAACGGTTTTCATGCGATTTCCCTTTGGAATATAGGTCTGGGTACTACCGAAAAAATCGGGGGTTCAGGTCAGCGCGGCGCAGGCTTGGCGAATGCGGCGGCAGCCCTCTTCGATGTTCTCCATCGAGGTCGCGAAGCTCAGCCGCAGGTACGGCGACAAGCCATAGGCGGCGCCGTCCAGCGCGGCCACGCCCGCCTCGTCCAGCAGGAACATCACCACGTCCAGGTCGCTTTGCAGCGTGCGGCCGGACGGCGTGCGCCGGCCGAGCAGGCCCTCGACCGACGGGTAGACGTAGAACGCGCCTTGCGGGACCGGGCAGCGGATGCCCGGCACCTCGTTGAGCAGGGCCACGATGCGGTCGCGCCGTGCGTGGAACAGGGCGGTGGCGTCATGCACGCATTGCTGGTCGGCCGACAACGCGACGCGCGCGGCCGACTGGCTGATCGCGCTGACGCAGCTCGTGCTTTGCGAGATCAGCGTGGCCATCGCCTTGATGAGAGGCTTGGGGCCGCCCGCGTAGCCAAGGCGCCAGCCGGTCATCGCATACGCCTTGGACACGCCGTTGATCGTCAGCGTGCGCGCGGCCAGTTCGGGCGACACGGCGGCGGGCGACATATGGCGCGCACAGCCGTAGGCCAGGTGCTCATAGATCTCGTCGGTCATGAGCCAGACCTGCGGATGCCGCGCCAGCACCTGCGCCAGCGCGCGCAGTTCGTCCGCGTCGTACATCGCGCCGGTGGGGTTGCTTGGCGTGTTCAACAGCACCCACTTCGTGCGCGGGGTGATGGCGCGTTCCAGCGCGGCCGGCGTCAGCTTGAACCCGTCGGATTCCGGGCAGGCCACCACCACCGGCGTACCGTCGTTGACCAGCACCATGTCGGGATAGGACACCCAGTACGGCGCGGGAATGATGACTTCGTCGCCCGCCTGCACCGTGGCGGCCAGCGCCGTGAAGATCAGCTGCTTGGCGCCCACGCCGACGATGAGTTCATCCAGCCCGTACGCCAGGCCGTTTTCGTGCTGGAACTTGGCGCGCACGGCCTCCAGCAAGGGCCGGGCGCCCACGGACGAGGTGTAGCGGATATCGCCGCTGTTGAGCGCGTCGATGCCGGCCTGGACGATATGGCCGGGCGTGGGCAGATCCGGTTCGCCCACCGTGAAGTCGATGATGTCGCGGCCCTGCGCGCGCAACTGGTCCACCCGGCTCTTGGCCATCATGCTGGGCGACGGCTTGATGGCGCGGGCCCGTTCGGCCAGGAATTCGCTTGCGGCGGCGTTCATGCCAGCCCCTTCGCGGCAAAGGCGGCCTGCATCCAGCTCTGCGTCTTCGCGCCGGTGGCGATTTCGGCCATGATGCGCGCTTCCTTGTCGGCATGGGCGCGCGCCGCGGCGATCAGCGCCTCGGCGTCCGACGGCGCAAAGCTCACCAGCCCGTCCTCGTCGCCCACCAGGATGTCACCGGGCTGGATCACCTGCCCGCCGATCGAAACCGGCACATTGACCTCGCCCGGGCCGTCCTTGTAGGGACCGCGATGGATGTGGCCGCGCGCATAGCACGGGAAGCTGTCGGCCTCGAAGGCCGCGACATCGCGGATGGCGCCGTCGACGACGACGCCTGCGCAGCCGTGGATCTGCAGGTAGCGCTTCATGATTTCGCCAAGCACGGCGTTGGACAGATCGCCGCCCGCGTCGATCACCAGGACGTGGCCCGGCTCGATCTGCATCATGGCCTTGTAGATCAGCAGGTTGTCGCCGGGCCGGGTCTTGACGGTCAGCGCGGTGCCCACCAGCTTGCCGCCGCCGCTGTAGCGGCGCAGGCCGGTGATGCCTTCGCGGCGCGCGAGGTTGTCGCTCAGATGCGGGGTGACGATGCCGGCAAGCGCTTCGAGGATGGAAGCGGGAGCGACGGGGGATGCCGGCAATATGCGTGCGCCGGTGGAAATGGAAGCCATGACGGTCTGCGAGTCCTGAGTCGAAGGCCTGCCGTTCCCCGGGGTGCCAAGCCAAGTGTACGGACGGCCAGAAATGAGTCAGACCGAATGGTGCGAGCTTTTGCGGTTCCGAAAAAGGGATTAAATTTCAGCGAACTTCATCTATTTTTGGAATATAGGGGTTACCCCTTAATGGAAATTTCGGAATGAACACCCCTTCCTGCGGCACCTGCGCATGCTGACTTTCAAGCAGATCGAGGCCTTGTACTGGACGGTGCGGCTGGGCACGTTTTCGGCCTCGGCGCAAAAGCTGCACACCACGCAATCGGCGATCACCAAGCGCATCCAGGAGCTGGAAGCCGACTTCGATATCGCGCTTTTCGACCGATCCGGACACCGCGCCGAGCTCACGGCGCGCGGCCACGAAATCTATGCGCTGGCCGAACAGATGCTGGGCCACCGGGACCGCCTGCTTGCGCGGCTGAAGGGGCAGCACACGCTGACGGGCACTTTCCGTTTCGGCATCACCGAAATCACGGCGATGACCTGGCTGCCCGCCCTGATCCGCCTGCTGCGCGCCCACTATCCGCGCATCACGCTGGAACCGCACATCGACCTGGGCGCCGACCTGCTCAAGCGGCTGCAGGCGGGACAATTGGACATGGCTTTCCTGCATGGGGAATTCGCCGAACCGAACCTGCAGGTCGTGGCGCTGCAGCGCCTGGAATTCGCGTGGATGGGCAGCCCCGACCTGATCGACGCCAGCCGCATCTACACGCCCGCCGACATCGCCCAGCTGCCGCTCTTGCGCCAGAGCCGCGAGTCCGGACTGAACATGATCTACGACGGCTGGCTGCGGCCCCACACGGCCGCCAGCAACATCTTCACCATCAACAGCCTGATCGCCATGGCGGGCCTGACGGCCGCCGGCTTCGGCGTCAGTTGCCTGCCGCGCGACTACTTCGCCGACATGGTCGCCGCCAGGCAACTGGTGATTGCGCGGACCAGCGTCGCGCCGCCCCAATCGGTCTACAGCGCGATGTTCCGCCGCGACGCCGATGTGGCGTTTTGCGAAAGCGTGGCGGAACTGGCCGAGAGCTGCTGCGAGTTTTCAGCGGGGTGGCGGTAGTCCGGGCCGAAGACTCAGAGCACGCTCAGAATCGCGTCCCTGGCCTGGTGCGACAGCTCGAGCCGCGTGGGCAGGCTGCCGTCCGGATGACGCGCGGCCAGCGGCGGCAGGAAGACGACTTCAACCGCCAACCCCGTCACGCCCAGCACGCGCCAGAGATTGGCCACCAGCGACTCCTCGCCGACGAATGCCGCGTAGCCGCTGCGCTTGCCGTGCTGCAGGAATCGCAGCGCGACCGGCTGGATCTCCACGGCGGCCGCGCGGGCGGGCTCGAACAGGCTGGCGTGAAAGGGCAGCAGATCGAAGCCTTCGCTCGTCGTGCCTTCAGGGAACAGGCCGACGGCGTCGCCCTGCTTGAAGCGGACCTGCATCGATTCGCCCATCGCATGCACGGCGTGGCGTTGGCCGCGTTCGATGAACAGCGTGCCCGCGCCGGCGACCAGCCACCCGATCACGGGCCAGGCGCGGATTTCGCTCTTGGCCACGAACGACGTTGCACGGGCCGAGTTGAGCACGAAGATGTCGATCCACGAGACGTGGTTCGCCACCAGCAGCACCGGGCCTTCCAGGCGCGGCTCGCCCTTGAAGTAGACCTTCAGTCCACAGGCCGCCATCAGCCAGCGCGACCAGCGGCGGTTCAGCCGCGCGCGGGCCGCGGGGCGCATCAGGGGATAGGCCAGGCCCACGCAGAGCAGGCCGAACACGATCAGGGGCAGGACAAGGCTCAGCCGTAGGACAAAGCGCAGCAGCTTCAAACTGGAGTCTCCCAGGCCGGCTCGCCACCGACCACGGTGGCGCGTACCCGGCCGGGCAGCATCATACCCGCGAAAGGTGTATGGACGCCGCGGCTCTGCAACGCGCCGGGCATGACCATCCATTCGGCGTCCAGGTCCGCCAGGCACAGATCCGCCGGTGCGTCCACGCCCAGGTGGCCGCAAGGCCCGATGCGCGGCGCGACGGCGGCCAGCACGGCGGCCGGGCCCGAGGTCACGCGCGCAAGGGCTTCGCCGATGGGCCGGCGGCTGTCGCGCGCCCACTTCAGGGCCAGCGACAGCAGCAGCTCCAGTCCGGTCGCGCCGGGCGTGGCGGACGCGAACGGCGCGGCCTTGCCGCGCGCGTCGACCGGCGTATGGTCCGAACACAGGGCATCGACCACGCCGTCGGCCAGGGCAGCCTGGATCGCGTCGCGGTCGCGCTGGCCGCGCAGCGGCGGATTCAAGCGATGATTCGTGTCGAAAAAGCCGATGTCCACATCGGTCAGGTGCAGGCTGTTGGCGGACACGTCGGCCGTGACCGGCAGGCCCTCGCGCCGGGCCGCGCGCAGCAGATCCAGCCCCGCCGCCGTGGACAGGCGCGCCAGATGCACGCGCGCGCCCGTCGCGCGCTGCAATTCGAAGATCGTGTGCAGCGCCACGGTCTCCGCCTGCGCGGGCAGGCCTTCGAGGCCCAGGCGCGCGGCGTAGGGACCGCTGGCCGCCACGGTCTCGCGTGCCAGCCAGGCGTCCTGCGGACGCAGCCACAGCGCCTGGCCCAGGCCGCTGGCATAGTGCATCGCGCCCCACAGCACCCGCGTATCGGCAACGCCGGATTCGCCCTGCGAGAAGGCGATGCAGCCCGCCTGCGCCAGCAGCGACATTTCCGTCAGCGTCTCGCCGGCCAGCCCCACGGTCATGGCGCCCAGCGGATGGATCGCGCATTGCCCGGACTGGGCATGGCGCATCAGCGCCTCGACCTTGCCGGGCTCGTCGGGTGGGCCATCGGCGTCGGGCGGCAGCACCAGCCGCGTCACGCCGCCGGCCAACGCCGCGCGCAACTCGGCGGGCGCAAAGCCCGCTTGGCCTGTATGGCCCGTATGCCCAATCTGGCCCCCATGCCCCACATGCCCCGCTTGCGCAACGCGCGCCGACAGGTCGATCAGGCCCGGCAGCACCGCCAGCCCGGTGGCGTCGATGCGGCGGTCGGCCTGGAATCCGTCGGGCGCCGCGCCCACCGCGACGACGCTGCCTTGCGCGAGGTAGAGATCGTGCTGGCCATCCACGCCGTTCGCGGGATCGATCAGGCGGCCGTTGGCGATGTGCAGCCTCATGCCAGGTCTCCGGCGAGCACGCGCAGGACGGCGGCGCGCAGCGGCTGCTCCAGCGCCGCAAGGCGGGCCTCGACAGGCTCCAGCCCGGCCGCGATGTCGCCGTCCACTTCCACGCCGGGCGCCAGCCGGCCGGCGGGCAACACCATGACGTCAGGCTTGGCGAGCGCCAGCGCAGCCGGCGTCAGTCCGTGGGTGCAGGCGTACTCGCGGGCGGATGGCAGTTGCGCGCCGCTGATGTCTTCAACGTTCAGCGGCAGCGCGATGACCACATCCGCGTCGCGCAGGCTTTCCTGCAGGGTCGCGCACGCGCGCACACCCAGTTGAGGCAGGCCCTCGGGCAGCAGCGTGCGCGGCGCCGCAACCCGCACTTCGGGCACGCCCAGCGTGGTCAGCAGATGGATGGCGGACCGCGCCAGGCGCGAATGGCGGATGTCGCCCAACAGGGTCACGACGAGGCGGGTGAGGTCGGGCTTGATATCGAGGATGGCCTGCACCAGCGCCAACGCAGGCACGGGATCGGCGTGCCGGCCGTCGCCCGCATTGAGCACATGCAGGCCGGGCGCGGCATGCGCGGCGGCGCAGTGGGCCGCGCCGCTCTGGGCGTGGCGCAGCACCAGCACGCCCGGGGCGAGCGCGCCGACTGTTTCGGCGAGCGCCTCGTCGGCGCCTGCCTGCAGCGGCACCGGCAGCATCGACAGGCTGGCCGCGGCGGCGGCGTAGGCGTCGCGGTCGGCGGCGTGCGCGTCGGGCAGGCACAGGAACACCGGCATGCCCGACGCCGCATGCGGCGTCGCATCGCCGGCGCGCGCCTGCGCGCGCGCCATCTCCAGCAGCCGTTCGACGTGACGGCGCGGCAGGCCCTCGGTGGTCAGCAGATGCGTGAGTTCGCCGCGGCGATCAAGTTGCGGATTGAGCATGGGCAGGACAGGCCGCGGCCATCACGCCGCGGGCAAGGCATCAAGATAGCGTTGCAGGATAACCGCCGCGGCCATCGCATCGTCGGCGGCGTGCGTGCCCAGCAGGCGCTGCGCCTCCATGCTGGAGCCGCGTTCGTCCACGAGTTCGACGGCAACGCCGAAGCGGCCATGAAGCTGGTTGGCAAACCGACGGCAGCGGGCCGTGGCGGGCTGCTCGCCGCCCTCGGCGTCCAGCGCCAGTCCGACCACGACGCGGTGCGGCTGCCATTCCTGCAGCAGCGCCGCGATGCGGCCGAAGCGGGCATCGCGGACCTCGCTGAAAATGATTTCGAGCGGGCGCGCCTGGCGCGTCAGCGTGTTGCCGATGGCAATGCCGATCTTCTTCTCGCCGAAGTCGAAGGCCAGCAGCGTTTCTTCAGGCATGGCCCGCGTCGCCGGCCAGCATGACGGGATCGATGCCCAGCAGCTTGAGCGCGGCGGGATAGCGTTCCTCGGGCGGCACCTCGAAGATGATGTGGGCGTCCGCGCCCACGCTCAACCAGGCGTTCTGGCCCATCTCGCTTTCGAGCTGGCCCGCGCCCCAGCCGGCATAACCCAGGGTGACCAACATGCGCGCAGGCCCGTTGCCGTCGGCCACGGCCTGCAGCACGTCGCGCGAGGTGGTCAGCGCCATGTCGCCCAGCTTGATGCTGGAGCTGTAGTCGCCGGCGGGCGCGTGCAGCACGAACCCGCGATCCGTCTGGACCGGTCCGCCGAAAAAGACGAACGTGTCCTTCACCGGTCCGATTTCCAGCGTCAGGTCGATACGCTCGAACAGCGTGCCCAGGGTCAGGTCGGTGGGCCGGTTGATGACCAGGCCCAGCGCGCCGCGTTCGGTGTGTTCGCACACGTAGATGACGGAGCCAGCCAGGCTTCCTTCCACCATGCCCGGCATGGCGATCAGGAACTGATTGGCGAAATTGGCCGCCTGTGTCGTGGCGTCTTCGTGGTGCTTTTCCGTCATGGCAACCCCTTCATGGGTAGTCTGGATGAACCGTTGGAGCGATCGCGCGCGCGCGACCCGGCAGGCCGGACGGCACTCCGACGGTTACGAGGGATGGGGCATGACCCATCTTACGGGCCCTGGCGGAATATGTCGGCGGAACGGCTTCAGATTTCCATCAGCTCAAAGTCCTCTTTGCGGGCGCCGCATTCGGGACAGACCCAATTGGGCGGCACGTCTTCCCAGCGGGTGCCGGGAGCAATGCCCTCGTCGGGCAGGCCGGCCTCTTCGTCATAGACCCAGCCACAAATCAGACACATCCAAGTACGCATAGTTCTCTCTTACATCAATTCCCCACCGGCGAGCCCGCGGCGGGGCAAAGGTGGGGGGCTTCCATTAGAATGGGGACAATCTTACCGAAACCCAATAGGGGTTCCCCTGATTCATGCCAAATGATCCGGAGAGCCCCCGATCAAGCGCAGTCAAGTGGCCCCCGTTACTCCCCCTCTCGTTTTGGTCTTCGGCCCGCTCGATCCTTCGGGATCGGATGGACTGCCCGCAGACGCCGTCACCTGCGCCCGCCTCGGCTGTCATGGCCTGGCGGCCGTGACCGCGCTGACCGTGCAGGACACCGCCGGCATCGAAGAAATCCACCCCGTCTCGCCCGACCTGCTGGACGACCAGGCGCGCTGCCTGCTCGAAGACATGTCGGTGCAGGCCATCAAGGTGGGCGGACTATACACCGCGGAAACGGCCAGCGTGGCCGCGCAGGTCGCCGCCGACTACAGCCAGGTGCCGCTGGTGCTGCACCTGGGCCAGCGCGCCCAGTTGCCCGCCGACGCGGCCGACGAGGACGAAGCCGACGACCTGCTGGCCGCGACCCTGGAACTGGTGCTGCCGCAGACCGATCTGCTGGTCATCGAGCACCTGCGCCTGGCGCAATGGCATGCCGACGGCGACATTGATATCGGGGACGCACCGACACCCATGCATGCGCTGGTGGCCGCCGGCGCGGAATGGGTCCTGGTGCTGGGCAGCCCCCAGCGTCCCGGCCACTTCGCCAATGTGCTGCTCGGCCCCGGCGGCCAGACGCATACCTGGCCCTGGCAGACACCCCCGGATCGCAACGGCGACGCCGGCGGGCTGGCGGCCACCGCGATCACCGCCATGCTGGCGCGCGGCCTGGAGATGCCCGAGGCGGTGCGGCAGGGCCTGGCGCACGCCGACGCGTCGGTGGCGGCCAGTTTCCTGCCGGGCATGGGCCGGCGCATCCCCAACCGGATCCTGCCCCAATGAAACCGCTACGATTTCCCGCCGGCCTGTATGGCGTGACGCCCGAATGGGACGACACCGACCGCCTGCTGCAAGCCGTGCGCGATGCCGCCGCGGGCGGCATGCGGGCGCTGCAACTGCGCCGCAAGCAGGTGCCCGACGCGGTGCGCGCCGCGCAGGCCCGCGCGCTGGCGCCGCTGTGCCGCGAACTGGGCGTGGTGTTCCTCATCAATGACGACTGGCGCCTTGCGCTGGAGGTCGGCGCCGATGGCGCCCACGTCGGCCGTGACGATGAAAGCCTTGCGCACATCCGCCGCGAAGCCGGTCCCGACCTGATCCTGGGCGGCTCCAGCTACGACGACCTGGCGCGCGCGCGCGAATTGCTGGACGGCGGCGCCGATTACATCGCGTTCGGCGCCATGTTCGCGTCCACGGTCAAGCCCGACACGGTGCGCGCGCCGCTGTCCGTCCTGACCGAGGCCCGCCGCCTCGCGGACGAGCGCGACGCGCCGCGTCCCGCCGTGGTCGCCATCGGCGGCATCACGCCCGCCAACGCCCCGCTGGTGGTCCAGGCCGGCGCCGATTCCATCGCCGTCATCACCGCCCTGTTCGAAGCGCCCAGCATCCGGGCTGCCGCCGCAGCCTGCTCGGCGCCCTATTCTCCCAACTTCCACCGCAAGCCTTGATCGCCATGTCCAGTAACGCTCAGCTATTCGAACGCGCCTGCCGCAGCATCCCCGGCGGCGTCAACTCGCCCGTGCGCGCCTTCCGCTCCGTGGGCGGCACACCGCGTTTCATCAAGCGCGCGCAGGGTCCGTACGTGTGGGACGCGGAAGACAAGCAGTACATCGACTACGTGGGCTCCTGGGGCCCCGCCATCCTGGGCCATTCGCATCCTGAAGTCGTGCGCGCGGTTCAGGAAGCTGCCGTCAACGGCCTGTCCTTCGGCGCCCCCACCGAAGCCGAAATCGAGCTGGCCGAAGTGCTGATCTCGCGCCTGCCCTCGCTGGAACAGGTGCGCCTGGTCAGCTCCGGCACCGAGGCCACCATGACGGCCATCCGCCTGGCGCGCGGCGCCACCGGCCGCGCCAAGATCGTCAAGTTCGAAGGCTGTTACCACGGCCATTCCGACAGCCTGCTGGTCAAGGCCGGCTCGGGCCTCTTGACCTTCGGCAATCCCAGCTCGGCCGGTGTGCCCCCGGAATTCGTCTCGCACACGCTGACCCTGGAATACAACAACCTGGACGCGGTGCGCGAGGCCTTCGCCCAGCACGGCGCCGACATCGCCTGCATCATCGTGGAGCCGGTTGCCGGCAACATGAACCTCATCAAGCCGGCGCCCGGCTTCCTGGAAGGGCTGCGCGAGGTCTGCACGCAGCACGGCGCGCTGCTGATCTTCGACGAGGTCATGACGGGCTTTCGCGTCGGACCGCAAGGCGTGCAGGGCCTGACCGGCGTCAAGCCCGACATCACCACGCTGGCCAAGGTGATCGGCGGCGGCATGCCGGTGGGCGCCTTCGGCGGCAGCGCCGAGGTCATGAAGCACATCGCGCCGCTGGGCGGCGTCTACCAGGCCGGCACGCTGTCGGGCAATCCGGTGGCCGTGGCCGCGGGCCTGGCGACGCTGCGCCTGATTGCCGCGCCGGGCTTCTACGAAACGCTGTCGGCCCAGACCGCCAAGCTCGCCCAGGGCCTGCAGGCGCGCGCCCGCAAGGCCGGCCTGCCGTTCTCGGCGGATTCGGTGGGCGGCATGTTCGGCATCTATTTCAGCGACTCGGTGCCGGCCTCGTTTGCGCAGGTCTCGGCGTGCGACACGGCGGCGTTCAACCGCTTCTTCCACGCCATGCTGGAGAACGGCGTGCATTTCGCGCCGTCCGCCTTCGAAGCGGGCTTCGTGTCGGCCACGCACGACGACGCCGTCATCCAGGCCACGCTGGACATCGCGGAAAAGGTGTTCGCGGGCCTTTGAGTCCGCCGGGAGCGGCGCCCCCGCCCGCTCCCTTCACGGCGCCTTGTACTGCTCGTACAGGGCGGTCACGTTCTTCACGTAGGCCTGGGTTTCCGCATAGGGCGGCACCGCGTCGTACTTGCGCACGGCCCCCTCGCCCGCGTTGTAGGCGGCCAGCGCCAGGTCCAGGCGGCCGGGATACCGGTCGATCAGCCGGCGCAGATGGCGCGAGCCGGCCTGCACGTTGGTCGCCGGATCCACCAGCGCCCGCTCCACATCATCCACCGACAGCAGCGGCGCGGCCGTGGCCGGCATGAGCTGCATCAGTCCCAGCGCCCCCTTGGGCGAACGCGCATCGCTGCGAAAGCCCGACTCGATGGCGATGATCGCGGTCAGCAGCGCCTGATCCACGCCGGAGTCCAGCGCGGCGCGGGCGATCAGATTGTCATGCTTGGTCGTCGGCTTGACCGTGCTCCAGCGCAGCGCCGGCTCGGCGGGCGCGCGGGTCTGGCGGCGCGCGCCGTCGCCGGCTTCGGGCTCACAGGTCAGGCACAGCTTTTCGGCGCCCGTGCGCACCGCGGTGCGCGCCTGCGCGCGCTTGTAGTATTTGCCGGTGCCGGCAGGCACCTTCATCGACCGCCACACGCCGAACGGATCCTTGTAGCGGTAGGTCTCGGCCGCCTGGGCCGTCGCGGAGGTCGCCAGCGCCAGAGCGCCCGTCGCCAGCGCCGCCACCGCCGCCATCCCGCCGGCGCGCGCCAGGAGGGCGCGCGTGGCCGAAAGGAGGGGAGTGGGTGGTTGGGACATGGGACGGGGCTCCGGCGGCGTCCTGCGACGCGTTGGCGAGCCCCTATGCTGCTTGCGCCATCCCGGTTTTGTCTTTCCTGCCGATGCCCTAGACCGCGCCGGCGCGGCCGCGTCCCGGGGAAAAACGGGGACATCACTAGGCCATCAGGCGGAGAAATTTGGCCCTACTGCGCAGTAACCTTCATGCCGGGTCGGAATATGACGTAATATTTCGTTCAATTACTAAATGATTGAACCTGGCCGTTCGTGCCGGGACCGGAGAGAGGGTGAAATGGGCGCAGAAAACATGCTCCAGTTGCTGCTGGATGCCGACACCAACGTCCTGACGGCTGTCTATACGCCGCCACCCCGCCCGGCCGACGACGCCCAGCCGGCCGCGGGCGCCGCGCCCATGGAGGGCGGCGGACACGCCCCTGAACACGCTGAAAGCCCCCTCGCCCAAACCCTCGTCCAGCCCCTCGAACAGCCCGGCGAACACGACGCCGACATCGCCGTCGCCGACGAAGACGAGGCCCCGCCTGCCAACACCGAGCTGCCGACCTGGGACATCCTGGTCGCCGCCGCCGCCGCCCAAGGCTGGGGCGCGGAGGCCCTGGACAACCACGCCATCCTGGCCTTCATCGACCTGTGCCGCACGGCCACCGACCCCGTGCAAAGCCCCGTCGGCCAGGTCGTGGACGGCAGCTTCGACATCGAACTGAACGCGACGCGCATGGCCGCGACGCTGACGCTGCACCCGCCCAAGGGCGGCAAGCCCGTCACGCTCGAGGCGGTGCGCCAGGCGCTGGCCGACCAGGGCATCGTCCATGGCGTGCTGGACGCCGCGCTGGCCGAGGCCGTCGCGCTCGGTCGCGCCGAGACCATCATTGCCGCGCAAGGCACGCCGCCCACGCGCGGCACGCCAACCCGCTTCGAAAGCCTGCTGGACCGCCTCAAGCCCCGCGCCGAGGATATCGACGAACTGGCCCAGGTGGATTACCGCGACCTGGGCAGCCTGCTGCTGGTGTCGCCCGGCACCCCGCTCATGCGCCGCGTTCCACCGCTGCCGGGCGTGGACGGCACCAATGTGCTGGGCGAGGCCGTGCTGCCCGACGAACTGCCCGACACGCCCTTCTCCAAGGAGCTGTCGGGCGTCGAGGTCGACCCGGAGGATCCGCTGCTGCTGCGCGCCGCCATCGCCGGCACGCCCACGCTGATCACCCACGGCGTGCAGGTGAATCCCATGGTGGAGGTGGACGCCGTCAACCTGTCCACCGGCAACATCACGTTCGAGGGGTCGCTGCAGGTGCGCGGCGACATCGCCGCCACGATGGAAGTGCGCGTCACGGGCGACGTGGTCGTCAACGGCACCATCGAAGCCGCGCTGGTCGAGGCCGGCGGCAGCGTCACGGTCAAGGGCGGCATCATCGGCATGGCCGAAACCCTGCACGACGCCACCGCCACGCCGCGCACCGCGCACATCGTCTGTGGCGGCACGCTGCGGGCGAAGTTCATCGAGAACGCCGTCATCAGCGCGGGCCAGGACATCGACGTCGAGCGCGAAATCCGCCAGAGCAACATCGCCGCCGGCGGCAGCGTGAACGTCGGTCCGCCCAATACGCAGCAAAGCGCCATCACGGGCGGCGAGACGCGCGCCCTGCTGGCGGTGCGCGCCGGCACCATCGGCTCGCCGGCGGGCATCCCGACGCTGGTGCAGGCAGGCCTGGATCCGCACGCCGACATCAAGCGCTCGGCGCTGACCCGCAAGCGCCTGAAGATGAACGAGGACAAGGCCAAGCTGGAACAGTTGCTGATGTTCCTGCAGGCCAACCCCCAGCGCGCCACCGGCGACGTGGTCGAGCGCGCGCGCAACACGCACACCAAGCTCATCAGCGACCTGGCTGCGCTGGAAACCGAGGAAGCCCAGCTTGCGCGCGACCTGCTGCCGCAGCAGAACGCCACCATTGCCGCCACGCGGCGCTTCTGTAGCGGCACGAAGATCCAGCTGGGCAACAAGATGCAGGAATTCCTGGAAGACCAGGTGGGCGGCAAGGCCGGGCTGGAAGAAGGCGAGATCGTCATCCGCTGAAGCGCGGACGGCGCGAGCGGGGGGCTGACGGTGGGGCAGCGGTGTCTGACACCCATGCGGCACCCTGCCATGCAAGCGCTATCTCTCGCGGGTGTCAGACACCTTTTTCAGCCACCTTTTTTGAACACCATCACGCCCCGTCGCCGGGCATCAGCTCCTTGAACCACACCCGCGGCGAGATGCCGCGGTCCGGTCCCAGCACCGAAAATCCGCCGTCCACCGGGATGTCCACACCGGTCATCCACGACGCGGCGTCGGAACACGCGAAGCACACCGCGGCGGCGATCTCTTCGCCGGAACCCACCCGCCCCAGCGGATGGAAATGCGCGCCTACGGCATCGGCGGCCGCGCGCGACCCGCCCGACAACTGCTCCACCGACGGCGACCACGTCCAGGCGGGCGACACCGCCAGCACGCGCACGCCCGCCGGCGCCAGCTCCACCGCGAAGTTCTTGGTGATCTGCAGCAACGCGGCCTTGGACGCCGGGTATAGCGCCCGCCCGGCGGCGCCGAACTTGCCGCCCGTGCTGCCCATGTTCACCACCACGCCGCCGCGCGGCAGAAATGGCGCGGCCAGCTGCGTGAAGATCGCCGCCGACACCAGGTTCGTATCCAGCGTGCGATGCCATTCCTCGCGCGAGGACGCCAGTCCGCGATCCGCATACTGGCAGGCGTTGTTGACCAGGATATCGAGCCGGCCGAAGCGCGCCCGCGCGGCGTCGATGCAGGCCTGGATCTGGCCGTCCTGGCCGATGTCGGTTTCGCAGTACAGGGCGCGTTCGCCCAGCGCCCGGGCCAGGGCCTCGCCGGCCTCGGCATTGCGCCCGACCAGCACCACATTGGCGCCCGCCGCGGCGAACCCGCGCGCGATGTCCGCGCCCAGCCCCTGGGTACTGCCGGTGACGATGGCGGTCTTGCCCGCCAGCCCGGGAAAGCCTGAGAAATCCATGAATATTCCTTGTCAGTTCGGCGCAGCGGCCCAGCGCAGCGCCTCGTCCACCGTACCCGTCTGCGCGATCAGCCGCATGCTGGCCAGCGATGCCGCATGCACCGCGGGGTCGGCGGACGCGCAGGCGTCCTGCGCGACCATCACGGAAAAGCCGATGTCGGCCGCATGGCGCACGGTCCCCTCCACCACCGAATGCGTCGCCACGCCGGCCACCACCAGCCGACGCGCGCCCAGCAGCCGCAGGGTTTCCTCCAGCGGCGTGCCATAGAACGCGCTGATGCGCGTGTGCTTGACCACGAACTCGCGCGCGCTGCCCGCCAGCGGCTGCAGCCCCTCGTAGAACGCGCTGCCCCACTGCCCCTCCGGCACCGCGCCAATCGCCGCCACGCTGCGGAAAATCTGGCAATTGGGCAGCAGATCCGCATAGTCGGGACGGAACGCGATGCGCACGTGCACGATGGGCAGCGCCTGCGCGCGCGCGCCCGCCAGCAAGGCCGCGGCGTTGTCCAGCAGGCGCTGGCGCGCCGGGCCGTCGGCATCCAGCCCGACGCGGATCTTGCCGTCCGGATGCAGGACGTCGTTCTGGTAGTGCAGCGCCAGCACCGCGGCGTCCGTGCCCGTCACACGAACACCTCGAAGGCGTCATGCGCATCGTCGCAGTTGACGAGATCCACGCGCTTCATGCGGATGCGCCAGCCGTCGCCCTCGGCGGCCAGCTTGTGGGTATAGCGGCCCGCCAGCTGGCGCGGCTGGCGCTTGCGCCATTCGGTCATCTGGAAGACGGAATGGACCACCAGGTTGCCGCCCGCGTCCACGCCCTCGACCTGCACCCCGCCCACCAGCCGCGCGCTGCGCGTGGGCGGCTGTTGCGACCAGTTGCGCGGATGCTCCAGGCGCCGGATGCGCACGTCGCGCAGCATGCGGTCTTCCCAGAACAGCGAGATGTAATCGTAGGGACTTTCCTGGCCGGGCTTGCGCGGCATCCAGTACATGCCGTCCTGCGTCCACAGCGCCTGCCAGTCGTCATAGCGGCGCTCGTCCAGCAGCCGCGCCTCCTGGTACAGGAACTGGGCGATGCGATGGTGGGTATCAACCGGCACGTCCGCCGGCGCGAGGTCCGCCGTGCTGACGTCGAAATCAAGATCTAGCAGCATGCGCCGTCTCCCTTGTTGGCCGCGGCGGGCGCGGTAACCGTGCCCGCGCCGTCCTCCATGTACGCCTTCCAGGCGCGGAACTGATTGCGCATGGGCAATTCGCTGGTGCCGTTCACGGACACCATGCCGTCGGCGTCGACGCGGTCGGTGCCGTGATAGCGGTGCATGCTGACCCAGTCGCCGCCGCGCGTCGCGTTGCCTTCCTGGCAGCGGTTGTAGAGTTCGATGTCGTCCGGCATGACGTTGGACGACGGCGAGTTGATGACGTTGGCGTACAGCATGGCGCGCTTGAACACGCCCTCGGGCGCGCCCTTGCAGCGGAACGTCTGGATCTCGATCAGCGTCCGGTCCACCGCGACCGGGCGGATCACCCGGAACTGCTGGAACACGGTGTGCGGCGAGCCGCTGCCATAGATGACGGTGTTGTGGCGGTTCATGCCCAGGATCTCGCGGGCGCGCTGCTCGCCATACGCGGCGGTCAGCGATTCGAAGTGCGCGCGCGACACGGGATCGCGTTCGGCGGCGCCCGGGTTGAAGATGCCTTCCATGTAGCCGTGGCCGTTGTCGTAGGCGCGCAGCTCCAGCTTTTCCCAGAACTCGTAGGGCTCGCCGTTGCCGTCCATGATGTGCAGCTCGAGCGGCATCTCGCCCATTTCCTTGGCTTCGTCCCGCGCGGCCGCATAGGACGATTCATGCGTGACGCGGGCGTGCATGGTGTCGTGCAGGTTTTCGTAGAAGACCTTCCAGTTCGACCGCTGCATCACGCGGAAGACGCCGCCCGCCACCTCGACCTCGCCCACCGGCGACCGGTCGCACAGGTTGTCGATGGACGAACGCACGCCGCCCAGGAAGTCTTCCAGCGCCTGGCCCTCGCTGGCCTGGCTGGCGAAGACAAAGCCGCGGTAGCTGTCCACGCGCGGCAGGCGGCGCATGGAAAACGACGGATCGGCCGGATCGTAGGACGTGCCCTCCAGCCCCTGCTTGAGCGGCACGCCCAGGTGGCTGCCGTCCAGCTTGAAGGTCCAGGCGTGATACGGGCAGCGGAAAAACTTGCCGGCGCAGCCTTCGCCATCGGCCACCACCTTCGCGCCCTTGTGCGGACAGCGGTTGTACAGCACGTGCACGCGGCCGTCGGCGGCGCGCACCATCAGCACGTCCTGGTCGCCCAGGCGCGTGGTGTGATAGTCGCCCGTCTTGGGCACCTGGCTTTCATGGCCCACGTAGATCCAGGCGCGGCCGTAGATGCGCTGCATTTCCAGGTCGAAGATGGCCGGATCGGTGTAGATGTCCCGGTGCACGCTGTCGCCGCGCACCAGGGACGCAAGTTGCTCGTCGGTATAAGGCATGTCGTCTCCCTACTTGTTCTCGCTGTCCTTCCAGCGCGCCATCAGCGTGTTGGAAGGCAGGGTCTCGTCCAGCAGCTTGGCCGAGGTCTCGCGCCCGGCCGTGGGCAGGCCCTTGGGGTCCAGCAGGCCCACCTGCACCAGCACGCTGGCCTGGTCCCAATAGATGTGCTCGTGATAGAGCTTGTCGCCGCGGAACTTGACGATGGCCACCAGCGGGATCTCCACGTATTTGCCCGTGGGCGCCACGCCGGGCAGCATCCAGTCGATCTCGGTCGTGTGGGTGAAGCAGAACAGCAGCTCATCGACGATCTGCGTCGCGCCCACCGTGCGCGACAGCGGCACCAGCCGCGTGTCGGGCGGATTGCTGTTGACGAAATGATGCTGGTAGAAGCGCGACAGCTCCTTGTGGCCCACGCCGCCCGTCATCGTGGGGATGTGGTTCACGTAGGGCTCGGCCACCATCGTCGCCATGGTCGCGGCCACGTCGCGCGTGCCGAATTCGTATTCACAGTGCTTGTCCCACAGGTAGGAATAGTCGAACTCCGGCCCGATCGTGCGCTGCAGCGCCGCCATGCTGCGCTGGTGCGCCATCAGCGCCGAGGGCTTGTCGTAGTGTTCACCGCCCGTGCGCGCGAACGCATGGTCCACGCCCGGATACACGTAGAGTTCCACGCCCGGCTTGCCGCCCAGCGCCGCCAGGATGCGCTCGCGCGCCTCGGGCGGACAGAACCCGTCCTGCTCCGCGATGTGCAGCACCAGCCGGCCGCGCAGGCTGGCGGCTTCGTCCAGGCTGTCCTCGATGCCCACGCCGTAATAGCCCACCGCCACGTCCGCGTCCGTGCGGCACGCCGCTAGATAGGCCAGCTTGCCGCCCAGGCAATAGCCCAGCACGCCCGCGCCGCCTTCCTGTTCGGGCAGGGCCCGCAGCGCGGCGAGCGTGGCCGCGATGTCCTTCACGCCCAGGTCCACGTCAAAGCCCTTGTACAGCCCGAACGCGCGCGGCATGTCCGCGGGGCCGTCCGTGAGCTGGATGCCGGGCTGCTGGCGCCAGAACAGGTCCGGCACCAGCACCACATACCCTTCCTCGGCCAGCAGCTGCGCGCTGCGGCGCATGAAGTCGTTGACGCCGAAAATCTCCTGGCACAGCACCAGGCCCGGACCGCGGCCCGAGGCCGGCACCGCCAGATAGGCGCCAAAGGACTTGCCATCGTGCGAGGCGATCGTCACCTCGCGCGTCGTAATGCGATCAGTCATGCGTATCTCCTGAATTGCGAAGCGCCGGCGGCCTACTTCATCTGGCACGCGGCGGCGAAGGGATCCTGGTATTGCGTCAGCACCGTTCCCGACAGCTTGTTGTGCAGCTTGCCGCTGGCGTCCGCCTCGACGACGCGCAGGTAATAGTTCTGGACCGGATACTGGTTGCGGTTGAACTTGAAATCGCCGCGCACCGACTTGAAGTCCGCCCGCCGCAACGCCGGGCGCAGCGCCTCGGCGTCCAGCTTGCCGCCCGTCTGGCGCACCGCGCTGTCCAGCAGCATCGCCGCGTCGTAGCCCTGCGAGGCATACAGCGACGGGCTGCGGTTGTAGGTCTTCTTGAAGTCTTCGACGAACTTGCGGTTGGCGGGGTTGTCCAGGTCGGCCGCCCACTGCGCCGTATTGCGCAGCCCCTTGATCGGCGCGCCCACCGCCGCGATCGTGTCCTCGTCCCCGGAAAAGCCGGGCGCCAGCAGCGCGATGTCCTGGGACAGGCCCGCGCCATTGAACTGCTTGATGAAGTTCACGCCCATGCCGCCCGGCAGGAAAAAGAACACCGCATCGGGCTTGCTGGCGCGCAGCCGCGTGATCTCCACGCCGTAGTCCAGTTGGCCGAGCTGGGTGTAGATTTCCTCGGCCACGCCGCCCTTGTACAGGCGCTTGAAGCCGTTGAGCGACTCGCGGCCGCCCGGGTAGTCCGGCGCGATCAGCGCCACGCGCTTGTAGCCCTGGTCCGCCGCGTACTTCCCCATGGCGGCCGGGATGTCCTCGTTCTGCCAGGCCACCGCGAAGAAATTCGGATTACAGCCCGCGCCCGCGTAGTTCTCCGGCCCCGTGTTGGTGCTGAGATAGATCGTGTCCGATTGCAGGATCGCGGGCATCACCGGCAGCAGCACATTCGAAAACACGATGCCGGTCATCACGTCCACGCGGTCGCGCTTGAGCAGCCGTTCGACCGCCTGGCGCCCGGTATCGGCCTTCTGCTGGTCGTCGGCCACCACCACTTCCGCCGGCACCCCGCCCAGCTTGCCGCCCGTATGCTGCAGCGCCAGGTTGAAGCCATCGCGGATCTCGTTGCCCAGCGCCGCGCCGGGCCCCGACAGCGTCGTCAGCAACCCGACCTTCACCTTGTCCGCCGCCGACGCGCCCGCCGCCGCCGTCAGGCAAACCAGCGCCGCCAGCGCACGCCGGCTCCATCGATTCCGATTCATGTGCCACCCCGTATTCGCCGCCAGCCGCGCCGGCGGAAAGCTGACAGATCCCGTCTGCCGTCGGTACACGCATGCCGCCGATCCAAGCCGCCCAGCTTACGCGCCGCGGCGCCTTCATTGCCACACAGGCCCGCACACCGTCCGCGGCTCCTTGCAGGCAAGATTAGGCCTGCGGCCTGCCGCGTTCTATCCGAATACCGCCACGCTTATCCGGGATTCACTTAATTCCCAATGCGGCCCGTTTAAATTACGCTGGCCCAAGATACGGGATCGGTCCCGTCCCGGAGGCTTCCATGCACGGCTGGTCCCGACTTGAGCTGGCGCCCTTGCTGACACGGCGCGTCTTCAGCTCCACGCAGCAAGACGAGACCCGCGCGCGCGTGTCCGAAGCCCTCAAGGACCACCGCCTTACCTGGAAAGGCGGCCGCGTGGACGCCGAACTGAACCGGGGCCGCTTCGGCTCCCTGACCCTCTGTACGCTGCGCTACGGCGCCGAAGTCCACATCGAACCCGACCGCCTCCAGGACTTCATGCTGGTCCAGGTGCCGCTACGCGGCCGCGCCCGCATCGAATGCGGCGACGAAGGCATCAACGCCGACCCCGATTGCGCCGCGGTCATCGCCCCCAACCGCCGGCTGCGGCTGCACTGGGAAGCGGGCTGCGAACAACTGCTGCTGAAGATTCCTCGCGGCAAGCTCGAAGCCATGGGCCAGCGCGCCTTCGGCGAAGCCGCCACCCGCCCGCTGGATTTCAGCCCCGCCCTGCGCCTGGACACCCCCATTGGCGCGGCGTGGCGCAGCATGATGGCCAGCCTGATCCACCTGCTGCCCACCCTGGACGACGGCGCCCGCCGCCCGCCCGCCGCGTGGCTGGAGCACCTGGAAGACACCCTGGTTTTGCATCTGCTCTACAACCAGCCCAACACCTGGCAGACCCCGTCCGCCGAGGCCATCCCGCGCCGCCTGTGCGTGGCCGAGTCCTACATGCGCGACCGCCTGGGCGCGCCGCTGACCCTGAACGACATCGCCCGCCACGCGGGCGCCAGCGTCACTGCGCTGACCCGCCTGTTCCAGGAACACCGCAACACCACGCCCATGAACGCGCTGCGCGCCTTCCGGCTGGACGCGGCGAGAAGCCGCCTGAAGGCCCAGCCGGACGCGAGCGTGACGGAGGTCGCGCTAAGCGTGGGCTTTGGACATCTGGGGCGGTTTTCGGAGTACTACCGGGAGCGGTTCGGCGAACTGCCGAGAGAGACGCGGCGCATGGGGGGGTGAGGATTCGGCGGTGAAGAGCCCCCAAAGCACCGAAGGCCCGCCGCCTCCGCCATCCGGTGCCGGCCGGACAGCAAAAGCGGCGAACCTTCGATACCCTGTCAGATCGAGAAATCCTACTGCGCAGGCACCACCGCAGTGACCTCGATCTCAACCTTTGCGCGATCCTCCACCAGATCGGCAACCTCCACCGCCGTCATCGCGGGGAAATGCCGGCCGATCAATTCACGGTAGTGCTTGCCGATGGCCGGATACGCCGCCACGTACGCGTCCTTATCCGTCACATACCAGGTCATCCGCACGATATGCTCGGGCTTCGCACCGCCTTCGGCCAGGATCTGGACGATGTTCAGCAGCGTCTGGCGGACCTGGTCCGCCAGGTCATCCGATTCGAACTGCTGCTGCCCGTTCCACCCCACCTGTCCGCCCACGAACACCAGCTTGCTGCCCACCTGCATCTCGGTGAGCACACCATTCGAATAGCCCCGGGGCGCCATCCAATCCGGCGGTTGCAGAATTTTCATAACGTCTCATCCTAATGATCAAATAAACAAAGACAGGGCGGCGCCCGCTTATGCCGCGGTTGCCAGATATTCCTGCATGCGCTCCCGCAGATCCGCGGGCAGCGGCATCGACTTCATCGTCCGCAGGTCCACCGTCACGATCGTCAGCGTCGCCGACAACCGCAACTGGCCGTCCGGCCCCTCGAAGCGCACCAGCGCCTTGAAAGACGCGCCGCCGATACGCTGCACCGCCAGCGTCTGGCGCAGCTTCTCGTGCCAGCGGCTGGGCGCGCTGAAATCGCACGTCACCGACGCCATCGGCGTGCCGATGTGCCGTTCGACGTGCAGTGCGTGAAACGGCAGCCCCATGCCCTTGTCGAACCACTCCTCGACAAAATCATTGATCATCTCGAAGTAGCGCGGGTAGAACACGATGCCCGCCGGATCGCAGTGACGAAAGCGGACTTCTACCTGACTCTCAAAGGGTGCTGCCGGATGGGGTGCTGCCATGATGTTTCCTTGATGCCTTTTCCTGCTCACGCCATCTTGCGCAGCGCAAAGCGCTGCAGCTTGCCGGTCTCGGTGCGCGGCAACGTCGCCACGAATTCGATTGCGCGCGGATACTTGTAGGGCGCGATGCTGGCCTTCACGAACGCCTGCATCTGCGCGACCAGCTCGGCGCTGGGCGCGTAGCCCGGCTTGAGCACCACGAACGCCTTCACCAACTGGCCACGTTCGTCATCCATCGCGCCCACCACGCCGCATTCCGCCACGGCCTCATGGCGCAGCAGCGCGTCCTCGACCTCGGGACCGGCGATGTTGTAGCCGGCCGAGACGATCATGTCGTCATTGCGCGCCTGATAGAACAGATAACCGTCATCGTCCTGCACGAACGTATCGCCCGGCAGGTTCCAGCCTTGCTGCACGAACCGGCGCTGGCGCTCGTCGGCCAGGTAACGGCAGCCCGTCGGCCCCTTGATCGCCAGCCGGCCCACCGTGCCGTTGGGCACGGGCTTCATGTCGTCGTCCACGATCTGGGCCACATAACCCGGCACCACGCGGCCGATTGCGCCGCGGCGCACTTCGTCCGGCGGGCTGGATACGAACACGTGGATCATCTCCGTGCCACCGATCCCGTCGATCATCTCGATCCCCGTCGCCTCCTTCCAGAGCTGGCGCGTCGCATCGGGCAAGGCCTCGCCGGCGGATACGCTTTTCTTCAGCGATGACAGGTCGAACTTGCCCACCTGCGCCGCCATCTGGCGGTAGAAGGTCGGCGCGGTGAACACGATGGTGGCGCGAAAATCCTGGATCAGTTCCAGCAGGCTTTCCGGCGACAGCTTCTCGGACAGCACCGTGCTCGCGCCCACGCGCAAGGGGAAGCACAGCAGCCCGCCCAGGCCAAAGGTAAAAGCCAGCGGCGGCGTGCCGCAGAAAATATCGTCCGGCCCCGGCTTGATCACATGCTTGGGAAACAGGTCGCACATCGCCAGCACGTCGCGGTGAAAGTGCATGCAGCCCTTGGGCGAGCCCGTGGTGCCGCTGGTGAACGCGATCAGGCAGACGTCATCGGACGCGGTGTCGCAGGCCTGGAAGGTATCGGACTTGCCCGCCGCCAGCGTGTCCAGCGCATCCGGCGCGGTGTCGTTGAAATACATGATCTGCGCCAGGTCGGCGCAATGATGCTCGTGATCCGGCTGCGCGCAGAACTGCGCCTCGTCCTTGAGCCGCACATCGCACAGCACGGCCTGGATCTGCGCCTTCTCGATGATCTGCTTCAGCTCCTTGGAACGCAGCAGCGGCATCGTCGGCACGGTCACCAGGCCCGCCTTGATCGCGGCCAGCCAGGACGCGGCCATCATTGGATTGTTCGGACCGCGCAGCAGCAGGCGGTTGCCCGGCACCAGCTTCATGTCCTCGGTCAGGACGTGCGCGATGCGGTTGGTCAGCGCGGCCAGCTCGCGGTAGGTCATCGAGGCCGGCTTGCCATCCTGGCGCCAGCGCAGGGCCACGCGGTCGCCGTGGCCGCGGTCCACCATGGCGTCCACCAGCTCCACGGCGCAATTGAAACGCTTGGGATAGGCCACGTCGGGGCCGTCCAACAGGAACTCTGGCCATTGATCGCCCGGGGGCAGGTTGTCCCGGGCGAAGGTGTCGATGTGGGCGGATACTTCCATGAAAATTCCCCTTGGCTAGTGCGATGCGGTTTACGTTGCGAAGGCAGGCGCTCGGTGGCCCCTTTACGCCTTCAGCAATTCACGGGCGATGATCAATTTCTGCACTTCCGTGGCGCCTTCGTAGATTCGCAGCGCTCTGATTTCCCTGTAAAGCTTCTCCACCGGCATCCCCGACACCACGCCCGCGCCGCCGAACATCTGCAATGCCCGGTCGATCACGGTCTGCGCCGATTCGGTGGCCGTCATCTTGGCCATCGCGGCTTCGCGCGTGGTGCGCAGCTTGCGCACGTCGCGCATCCACGCGGCGCGGTACGTCAGCAGCGCCGAGGCGTCGATGGCCGTGGCCATGTCGCCCAGCGCCGCTTGCGTCAATTGCAGGTCGGCCAGCGTCTGGCCGAACATGCGGCGCGACTTGGCGCGCGCCAGGCCCTCGTCCAGCGCGCGGCGCGCAAACCCCAGCGCCGCCGCCGCCACCGACGCGCGGAAGATGTCCAGCGTCATCATGGCCAGCTTGAAGCCCTGGCCCGCATCCCCCAGCCGGTGCGTGGCGGGAATGCGGCAGTTGTCGAAGGTGATGGTCGCCAGCGGGTGCGGCGCGATCAGCTCGATGCGCTCGGTGACCTCGAAGCCCGGCGTGCCGGCATCCACCACGAACGCGCTGATGCCGCGCGCGCCCGGGGCTTCGCCGGTGCGCGCGAACACGCAGTAGAAGTCGGCGATGCCGCCGTTGGAGATCCAGGTCTTGGCGCCGTTGAGCACGTAGTGATCGCCGTCCAGCCGCGCCTCGCACGCCAGCGCGGCCACGTCGGAGCCCGCATCGGGCTCGGACAGCGCAAAGGCCGCGATCGCCTCGCCGCGCGCCACGCGCGGCAGGTAATGCTGGCGCAGCGCATCCGAACCCATCAGCGAAATCGCGCCGCTGCCCAGGCCCTGCATCGCAAACGCAAAGTCCGCCAGGCCTTCATGGCGCGCAAAGGTTTCGCGCAGGATGCACACGGCGCGCGAATCCACCTCGGGCAGCGCGCCGCCCCAGGCCCCGTCCGGGCCGCCCGCCACCGCGTAGCGCAGCCAGCCGGCCTCGCCCATGGCGCGGACCAGCTTTTTGCAGGCCGCGTCGGCGTCGTGATGGTCGACGTCGCCCAGCGATTTTTCGCACCAGGCGTCGACCTCATGCGCCAGCTTGCGGTGCGTGTCGTCGAAAAAGGGCCAGTCCAGCCAGCTTGCGTCGCGCATCGTCAATTCCCCTCGAAGACGGGCTTCTGCTTGGCCACGAAGGCCTCGTAGGCGCGATGGAAATCGCGCGTCTGCATGCAGATGGCCTGGGCCTCGGCTTCGGCCTCGATCGCCTCGTCCACGCCCATGTTCCATTCCTGGTGCAGCAGCTTCTTGGTGACGCCGTGGGCGAACGTCGGGCCGGCGGCAAGCTGCGCCGCGAGCGTCTGGGCCGCTTCCAGCAGCTTGCCGGAGTCGTGCAGCGCATTGAAAAAGCCCCAGCTGGCGCCCTCTTCGGCCGTCATCGCGCGGCCCGTGTACAGCAGTTCGGAGGCGCGGCCCTGGCCGATCATGCGCGGCAGCAGCGTGCACGCGCCCATGTCGGCGCCCGCCAGGCCCACGCGGGTGAAGAGAAACGCCGTGCGCGCGGCGGGCGTACCCAGGCGCATGTCCGAGGCCAGCGCCACCATCGCGCCCGCCCCGGCGCACACGCCGTCCACCGCCGCCACGATGGGCTGCGGGCAGGCGCGCATGGCCTTGACCAGGTCGCCCGTCATGCGGGTGAAGTCCAGCAGTTCCGGCATGCTCATCTTCGTGAGCGGGCCGATGATTTCATGCACGTCGCCGCCCGAGCAGAAGTTGCCGCCCGCGCCCGTCACGACGATCACCTTGACGTCGGTGGCATACACCAGCGAACGGAAGAGATCGCGCAGTTCCGCGTACGAATCGAAAGTCAGCGGATTCTTGCGCTCGGGACGGTTCAGCGTGATGGTGCCGATCTTGCCGTCGTCCGACACCTGCCACAGGAACGTCTTCGCCTGGTAGCCGGCGAGGGGACGCTTGTGGTGCTTCATGGTGTGCTCTTCGGGCTGGGTGCTCATGGTGTCTCCGTTCGTGAATGCAGGGGGGGTGGCTTGCCGGCTTCAGCCGGTCATCACTTCGCCGCCGTCCACGGCGATCGCCTGGCCATTGACGGAGGCGGACGCCGGCAGGGCCAGCCACGCGACCGTCTCGGCCACTTCCTCGGGCTGCACCAGGCGGCCCTGCGGATTGCGCTCGGCCAGCTTGAGGCGGGCGGCTTCCGGCGTCATGCCGGTCTTTTCGACGATATTGGCGACCGCGCCGCGCACGATGTCGGTCTCGGTGTAGCCCGGGCAGACCGCGTTGACGGTCACGCCCTTCTGGGCGGTTTCCAGCGCCAGCGAACGGGTCAGGCCAATGACGCCGTGCTTGGCGGCGCAGTAGGCGCTTACATACCCGTAGCCGATCAGGCCCGCGGTGCTGGCGACGTTGATCACGCGGCCCCATTTTTCCTGCAGCATCCCGGGCAATGCCGCCTGGATGCAGTGGAAGGTGCCGGTCAGGTTGACGGCCAGCATCTGGTTCCAGAGCGCGGCGTCGGTGCGGTCAAAGCGCTGGCTGACCGCCTGCCCGGCGTTGTTCACCAGGATCAGCACGGGGCCGAACTCGGTCTCGGCCTGCGTAAAGGCGGCGCGCACCGAGGCCTCGTCGGCGATGTCCGCGCTGACGGCCTGCACCTGGCCCAGCCGGGCCAGTTCGTCGGTCGCGGCGTCCAGCGCGCCGCCGTCGCGGCCCAGCAGCGTGACGCGCGCGCCGCGCTGCAGCAGCGCCCGCGCACTGGCCAGGCCGATGCCGCGGGCGCCGCCCGTCACCAGGGCGTGACGCCCGGCGAGCGGGTGCGGTTGTGCGTTCATTTGATATCCAGTTGCGCCATGGCGGCGGCGCGTTCAAAGTTGGTTTCAAGCTGGCGCTTGCCGGCGAAATACTGGCTCGGCCAGGAAACATCAACATAGCCCACCCGGGCCGCTTCGCGCAGCGTCCAGGAGGCGTCGGCCAAATGGGGACGTGCCAGCGCGCAGAGGTCGGCGCGGCCCGAGGCGATGATGCCGTTGGCGTGGTCGGCTTCGAAGATGGCGCCCACCGCGATCGTCGGAATGCCGGCCTCGTTGCGGACCCGGTCGGCGAACGGCGTCTGGAACATGCGGCCGTAGACAGGCTTTTCTTCCTTGCTGACCTGGCCCGACGAGCAGTCGATCATGTCCGCGCCCGCGGCCTTGAAGTGGCGCGCGATCTCGACCGCATCGTCCGGCGTGATGCCGCCTTCCACCCAGTCGTGGGCGGAGATCCGCACCGACATGGGCTTGTCCTCGGGCCAGACCGCGCGCACGGCGTGGAAGACCTCGAGCGGGAAGCGCAGGCGGTTTTCCAGGCTGCCGCCGTACTCGTCGTCGCGGTGGTTGGTGAGCGGCGAAATGAAGCTGGACAGCAGATAGCCGTGGGCGCAGTGCAGCTCCAGCCAGTCGAAGCCGGCGGCCGCGGCGCGGCGGGCGGCGGCCACGAAGTTGTCGCGCACCTGGTCCATATCAGCGCGCGTCATGGCGCGCGGCGTCTGCGACACGCCTTCGATGTACGGCAGGGCCGAGGCGGAGACCAGCGGCCAGTTGCCTTCGGCCAGCGGATGATCGATCTTCTGCCAGCCGAGCTGCGTGGACCCCTTGCGGCCGGCGTGGCCAAGCTGCATGCCGATACGCGCGTCGCTGTTGCCGTGCACGAAGTTCACGATGCGCGCGAACGCCTGCTGCTGCTCGTCGTTCCACAGGCCCGGGCACCCCGGGGTGATGCGGCCGTCGGGGGACACGCAGGTCATTTCCACCATGACCAGCCCGGCCCCGCCCATGGCGCGGGCGCCCAGGTGAACCAGGTGAAAATCGCCCGGCACGCCGTCGGTGCAGGAATACATGGCCATGGGCGACACCAGGATGCGGTTCTTGAGCCGCACGCCGCGCACCTGGTAGGGGGTGAGCATCGGAATGGCCGGACGCCGGCCTTCGGGGGTGCCCGCGCCGGCGCGCTCGGCGATCCAGCGCTCAAAGCCTTCGAGCCAGGCCGGATCGCGCAGGCGCAGGTTCTCGTGCGAGATGCGCTGCGAACGGGTCAGCAGCGAGTAGGCGAACTGCTCGGGATCCAGGTCGGCGTAGCGCTCGACGTTCTCGAACCATTCGGTGGAGTTGCGCGCGGCGTTCTGGATCTTCAGGACTTCGACGCTGCGCACTTCTTCATAGTGGTGCAGGCCGGCCTCGACGCTGCCTTCCGCGCCGCTCAGGCAGCGCGCCAGTTCGATGGCGTCTTCGAGCGCCAGCTTGGTGCCGGAGCCGATGGAGAAGTGCGCGGTATGCGCGGCGTCGCCCATCAGCACGACCGGTACGCGACGCATGCCGCGCGCGGTGTCCAGGTTGTTCCAGTGGACCCAGGTATTGCAGATGACGCGCGGGAAGCGGATCCAGATGGCCGATCCGCGCAGGTGCGAGGCATTGCTGATGAGCTTGTTGCCGTCCAGCCAGGGCGCGAACAGCTTTTCGCAGTAGGCAATGCCCTCTTCCTGGCTCATTTGCTCGATGCCGGCGGCCTGCCAGGTTTCTTCGGGCGTTTCGACGATGAACGTGGACATGCCGTCTTCGTACCGGTAGGCGTGCGCCTGGAACCAGCCGTGCTCGGTCTGCACGAAGGCGAACGTGAACGCATCGAAGACCTTCTTGGTGCCCAGCCACACGAAGCGGCAGCGGCGCTGATCGATGTCGGGATGGAAGGTGTCGGCGTACCGGGTGCGGACCTGGCTGTTGATGCCGTCCGAGGCGATGACGAGGTCGGCGTCGTATTCGCGGGCGATGGCCTGGTCGTCCTGGACGAAGTTTTCGAACACCAGCTTGACGCCGACGTCTTCGCAGCGGGCCTGCAGGATGTTGAGCAGCTTCTTGCGGCCGATGCCGATGAAGCCGTGGCCGCTGGTGCGGATGCTGCGTCCCTTGAAATGGATGTCGATGTCATCCCAATGGTTGAAGGCATCGCCGATGGTCTGGGCGGAGACCGGATCGGCCTCGCGCAGGTTCTGCATGGTGGCGTCGGAGAACACGACGCCCCAGCCGAAGGTGTCGTACGGGCGGTTGCGCTCGATGACGGTGACTTCGTTGGCGGGATTCTGCAGTTTCATCAGCAGACCGAAATACAGGCCGGCGGGACCGCCGCCGATGCAGACTATCTTCATTGCCGTATACGCTCCAAGGGTACGCGACAGTCGCTCGTTGATGCTGGAGCGCAAGCCGCAGATATTTAGGTCTGGATAGTTTAGGCTTGAAATATATACCCGAAGTTGTGGGTGTGCAAATGAGGGAAAGTATTTAGGACGGAGTTAAAGGGGGACGATTGGTGGATTGGTCTTGGAGGCTGAAGGGGGTGTAGTTTGCGCGGGCGCTGCGTGGGATTCGTAGCGGTGGCAGGATCGGTTTTGGCGTGGGATTTTTGCCGTTTGCGGCGTCTACTGGGTTCTTGAAACGCCCCTCGGCGCGGACGGCAGGGCCGCGAGCGCCCACGATTGCGGTCCGGAGCCTTCGCTCCGGACTGCCCCGTCGTCATCCTCGTCCTCGCCTTCGGCGACTCCTACGGATTCCCTCGGGCGCATCGACGGCGCTCGCGACCCTGCCGCCCGCACCGAGGAGCTGCGATGTGCCGATTTGCGGTGCTGCTAGACCTGTGGTCGGGGACGATTCTTGCGGGGCCCGCCGAATCGCGGCCGCGCGGGCGGCCACGATCGGCATACGCGTTGTGGGGCGCCGGGGGGGTGTGCGCTTGCGCGCTGGCGGGGACTAGTTTGCTAATGGCTCCAGCATCGCCGAAGGGGGGGAAGGTGATGGACGGCGCGCGGCGACGGGACGCTACAGCTTGCCGACCTGTACGCGCGCCGCCCATCGGACACTGGGTTCAAGTGACGATTAGTGGCGAGCTGCGCCAAGGTGTCTGAACGCTGATCTCGACAAAACCCCAGCAACCAGCCCCCCTACTCGCGAAGCGTCATCACCACAACGCAAGACGCCGCGTAAGTCCCCGAAGGCCGCCCGCGCGGCCGACCGGGGACGGGCACCGCAAGATGCTCCTGGCCCGAAAAACTCGACGCAAAAATGCCAAGCACGCTGACCTGCCCAGCGGCCTGACACTGTCAATTGCTCGAGTCCGGTGCGGTGGCGGCGCGGGGTGCGCGGGGCGTCGATAAGCCCGAGGGAATCCGTAGGAGCCGCCGCAGGCGGGGACGAGGATGACGACGGGGGGGCCCGCCTAGGGCAGTCCGGAGCGAAGGCTCCGGACCGCAATCGTGGCCCCGCGCGCCCCGCGTCGCCACCGTGCCGGACGCCTCAAGAACTCAAATCCCCAAGAGGCGAAGACACGTCAAGCCCAACCCGGCGACTACCCGCGAGCCCGCAGCCACTCTTCCAGATCCCCCGCCGGCAACGGCGGTGAAAACAGGAACCCCTGCCCCGCCGCGCACCCTTGTTCGATCAGGAACCGCCGCTGCTCCTCATTCTCGACACCTTCCGCAACCACCGGCAGGCTCAAGCTCTCGCCGATCCGGATCACCGCGCTCGTCAGCGCCCGGGCCGCGTCATCGCTCTCCAGCCCCTGCACAAAGCTGCGATCCAGCTTCAGTTCATCCACGATGAGCCGGCGCAAATGGCCCAGGCTGGAATACCCCGTCCCAAAGTCGTCCATCGAAAGGCGTACGCCCAACCGATGCAGCTCCGCGATCGTGCGCAGCGTGCCCGCCGTCGCGTCCAGCACCACGCCCTCGGTGATCTCCAGCATCAGATCCGCCGGCGCCAGCCCGAATTCGGCCAGCGTCGCCGCGATCATCCGCGGCAGGTTCAGGTTGTGGAAATTCGTCGCCGACAGGTTCACCGACACCGATGGCACCCGCAGGCCGTTGTTGCGCCAGATCGCCAGTTGCGAGCAGGCCTCGCGCAGCGCCCAGTCGCCCAGGTCGCCGATCAGGCCGCATTCTTCAGCCAGCGGCACGAAGCGCGCCGGCGAAATGTCGCCCAGCGTCGGATGGCGCCAGCGGGCCAGCGCCTCGACCCCGTACAGGCTGCCGTTCCTCAGTCCCACCTGCGGCTGGTAATGCAGGCGCAACGCCTTGGCCTCCAGCGCATCGCGCAGGGCTGCCTCCAGCGCCAGCCGCTCCTGCGCCTGGCGGTTCATTTCCGCGCTGAAGAACGAAATGCGGTTGCGCCCTGCCGTCTTCGCCTGGTACATCGCCATATCGGCATGGCGCAGCAGCGTATCCATGTCGCGGCCGTTTTCCGGGAACACGCTGATGCCGATGCTGACCGACGGGTTCAGCGTGATGCCTCCCACCGAGAACGGCTGCGCCAGCGCCACCAGGATGTGTTCGGCGGCCGCGGTCAGGCGGCCGTGCTCGAACTCCGGCATCAGCATCACGAACTCGTCGCCCGACAGGCGGCCCACGATATCGGTCGCGCGCGCCAGCCGGCGCAGGCGCTGCGCCACGTCGCGCAGCAGCGCATCGCCGATCGGGTGGCCCAGCGTATCGTTGACCTGCTTGAAGCGGTCCAGATCCAGGAACAGCACCGCCACCCGCTTGCGCTCCGGCTCTGCGCGCGCGATGGCCTGCTCGGCCTGCGCCAGCAGCAGATTGCGGTTGGGCAGCCCCGTCAGCTCGTCATAGAACGCAAGCTGGCGGATGCGGGCGCGGGCTTCCTCGCGCTCCAGCGCCAGCGCGCACAGATACACGCACACATCCACCAGGCGGTGATGGAAATCGTCCGGCAGCCGGCGTTCGCGGAAATAGAAGGCAAACGTGCCGATCACCCGGCCGTCGCTCGACTTGATCGGCGACGACCAGCAGGCCTTGTATTCCTCGGGCAGCGGCAGATGGCGGTAATCGTCCCACAACGGATCCGTCGCGATATCCGGCACGATCACCGGCCGCCCCAGAAACGCGCTGGTGCCGCACGCGCCCACCTGCGGGCCGATCGCCACGCCTTCCAGCGCGTCCGAATAGGCCTGCGGCAGACTGGGCGCCGCCAGCGGCCGCAAGAGGCCCGCGTCGTCCACGCGCACCACCGAGGCCGCCACTTCGGGCGCCAGGCGCTCGACCTCGCGGCACACCATATTCATGACCTCGACCACCGAGGCCTCGTTCACCATCGCCTGCAACACCCGGCGCTGCAGCACCTCGTGCACCTTGGTCGGCGTAATGTCCGTCAGCACGTCCACGATGTTGACCAGCGACCCGCGCTCATCGAACACCGAGTTGGCCATCACCGACACCCACAACGGCTTGCCGCCGCGGTCGTAGACCAGCACGTCCTTGTGATAGCCCTCGCGACAGGCGACGCGCCGGTGCAGTTCCTCGCGCGTGCCGCCATCGGGGCGGCCGCCGGACAGCAGCTCGCCCAGGTCCTGGTGCAGGGCATCGCCGCGCGAAAAGCCCAGCATGCGCTGGAAGCCATCGTTAACGTAGACGATCCGCCCGTCGCAGCCGGAAACGGCCACCGCGTTGCCTGTCTCGTTGATGCCCAGCATCAGCAGACGGATCTCCTCCTGCCGCTCGGCATCCGCGATCGACTTGCGCGAAATCACCGACACGCGGGCGATATCGCCGGCGTCGTCCGTCAGCGGCAGATAGGTGGCCTCGATCCAAAGAAAGCTGCCGTCCTTCTTGCGGTATCGGCAGGTGCCGGAGAAATGCTGGCCGCGGCGCAGCCGGGCCCAGACCTGTTCGCCGCTGCCCGTGCCCTTGCCTTCGTCCATGCTGTCGCACAGCATGTCGTGGCGCAGCGCCTGGGCCTCTTCGCGGGTGTAGCCCACCGCGGCCAGGAAATTGGTATTGCCGTTCAACAAGGAGCCGGTCGCGTCGAAGTCGAACAGCAGCAGCGCCCGATCCATCGACGTCAGATAATTGCCCACATGCCAAGCAGTGCCCTGGGGGTTCGTGTCCGAACCGCCAAGATGAGAATCAAGCATAAGGGGCTCCAACCCGGATAACAGCTGTTCCGGTTTCATTAGCGCCTCGGAAAACCAAGCGCGACGCGATCGCGTCCGTCCTGCTTGGCCAGATACAACGCCTGATCCGCCCGGCTGAGCGTCTCTGAGAAAGTTTCGCCCAACTGGTGATATGCCATGCCGATGCTGACCGTCAGCCGCAGGACGTCGTCCCCGGCCGTGACCGCCAGCCCGCGCACGTCGCTGACCAGCCGGTCCATGACCGCCTGGGCCGCTTCCGGCTGTGTCTGGGGCAGCAGCACGAGGAACTCCTCGCCGCCCCAACGGCCGCACAAGTCGTATTCGCGCAGGCTCTCGCCCAGCACGCCGGCCAGCTCGACCAGCGCGCGGTCGCCGGTTTCGTGGCCGAACCGGTCATTGACCGCCTTGAAGTGATCCACGTCCAGCATGGCGACGACGAAGCTGTCGCCGCTGCGCGCGGCGCGCTGGACTTCCTGCTTGATCATCTCCATCAGCGCGCGCCGGTTCAAGAGGCCGGTCAGGGGGTCGCGACTGGAGGTTTCCTCGAGGGCGCGATTCAGGTCGCGCATCATATTCTGGTAGTGATCCGAGATCCGCGCGATACGGGTCAGGCGGCGCAGCTGGCGGTCGAACTGGTCGCACAGGCCCAGTTCGCGCTCGTGCGCCATGCTCTGATAGGCGTCCGAAAGCTGGGTCACGCGCTGGATGCGCGCCATCTGCTCTTCGGTGTGCCGCCAGAGCGCTTCCAGCGCTTCGCGCAGCGGATGGCCGGCATGGGCCGGGTCCGCCAGCAATGCGGTGATACGCTGATCGAGTTCGGCGGCGCCCGGCTTCATTATCGGCCAACCACCGAAAACGGGAAGGTGCAGTCTTCCTTGAATTCTTCGGCCAGTTCGCCGACGCGCTCATTGCGCATATCGTAGAACCAGGTCACGCCGACCTCGCGGCCCTTGCGGTGCGCGGCCTCCAGCACGTCGAAGATGTCCATGACGGACTTGATGCTGCTGGTGTTCAGGTACAGCAGTTCCAGCTCCAGCTTCAGCGGCGCGTCGCTGGCCTGCACATAGGCCTCGACCCATTCAATGACCGGGCCGAACAGTTCGAAGGAATTCTCGGGGTAGGAGTCGCCGCGCATCGCCAGCACGCCGGCGGCAGCGTCGGCGGCGATGGCGGGCGTGGACTGGGTCCCGGGAATGTTCAGGTCTTTCATCAAATACTCCGAAAATAATCCTTTGAGCGCACGCCCTCAGACCACGACGCTCAGGCTGAAGAAGGCCTTGCCCGGCTGCGCGGCGGGGGTCAGGCTGGCTTCCAGCGGAGCGCCGGCGCGGCGCGCAATGTCGATGAGACCCAGCCCCGCGCCCGACGCCACGCCTTGCGTGCGCGGCTTGTGGAGCTGTGCCTTGTATTCGGCCTTCAGGGCCGCCTTGTCCAGCGCGGCCAGTTCCTGGATGCGGGCGACCAGGCTGTGGCCGTCCTGCGCATCGACCAGATTCCCCGCCGACACCACGTAGCGGCTCTCGTCGCGGCGGCCGATCACCACCGTGGCCGAGGCATCCACGTCGCCGTTCAGCGCGGCGTACTGGCGGATGTTCTGGATCATCTCGATGTAGACCGAGAACACGTCCATCGCTTCGGCGGGCCGGACATGCTCTGCGTTCAGGTAGTTCTTCAGCGCATTGCCAATTTCCTCGATCAGGCTGCGGGAGATCGGCCCGTTGAAACACAGCAGGGTCCGGTTCTGGTCGAATCGCGCGCCCAACGCGTAGAGATCGGAGGCATTCATGGAGGGTACCGCCTTGATAACGATTATTCGAAACGGAAAGACAGCAAGGTGATGTCGTCGCGCTGGGGCCGGCCACCTTGGTACTCGGCGAGCGCCTGGCTGAACGCCGCCGCCTGTTCGGTTAACGGCCGGCGCGCGTGCGTCTTGAGCATTTCGGCAAAGCGCGTGTTGCCAAAGCCGAACCCATGCTCGCCGCCCGCCTGGTCGAGGAAACCGTCGGTGGCCAGGTAATACGTCCAGCCCGGCTCCATCTGCAAAGCAATGTTCTCGTAAACCCCCATACGCTTGTCGCCCAGTGCGCGCTTGCCGCCGGGCACTTCGCGCAGGCTTTCGCCGTCGCTTGCGTACAGGCTGATCTTGGCGCCTGCGTACAGCAAGCTTCCGGCTTGGCGGTCAATATATACCAGCCCCGCATCGGTGTTGGTGGCCAGGGCCCGGGGCAATTGCGCGTCCGCAAGCATGGCGCGGATGGCGTTGTCGGTGCGCGTCAGAATGCCGGCGGGATCGCCCGGTCCGACTTCCGTGATCGCCAGGTCGATCGCGGCGCGCGCCAGCATCGTCATCAACGCGCCGGGCACGCCGTGGCCCGCGCAATCCATGATGCCCAGCAGGCAATTGGCGCCATCCGAGCGGAACACGTAGAAATCGCCGCCGACCACGTCGCGCGGCTTCCACAGCACGAAATGGTGGGCGCCCAGCGATTGGGTGAGCTGGCGGTCCGGCAGGATCGCGCGCTGGATCAGGCTGGCGTAGTCGATGGAATCGTCGATTTTCTTGTGCGCCGCGGCCATCGCCCGGTTGGCGTCTTCCAGTTCCGAGGTGCGCTCGCGCACCTTGGTCTCCAGTTCGGCCGTGTGCTTGCGCACCTTGTCGGCCATGACGCCAAACGCGCGGCTCAGGTCGCCGATCTCGTCCTGGCCGCCCGGCGGCAGGCGCACGTCGTAGCTGCCGTTGGCAATGGCGCGGGCCGACTGCTGCAGGCGCCGCAAGGGGCGCAGCATCAGGCGTTCGATGGCAAAGCCAAAGCACAGCAGCATGGCGGCGAACAGCACCACCAGGCCGATCGCGGCCGGCCACAGCCAGCCGGTGTCCAGCACGCGGGCCGCGCCCAGGTCGACCACGGTCATCACATGCCAGTGCAGTTCCGGCATGTACGCCACGGCCGCGAGCTGGCGCACGCCGTCCATCTTTACCCAGGCCGACTGCACGGACTGGGGGTCCGCCTGGGCGGCATGCATGGCGGACAGCAGTTCGGCGCGCCCCTCGCCTTCGTCCAGCAGGTTGAACACCGTGCCCTTGCCGCCGGCCCCGGACGCGCCGGAGTTGTAGGCGATCAGCGCGGGGTTCATGTGCGCCTGGATCGCGCCCGCTTCGTCCACGATGATGGGCGTGACGCCGGGCTGTCCGCTGTTGACGAATTCCTTCAGGAAGCCGCCCACGTCCAGGCCGGCGCCGGTCAGGCCCATGACCTTGTCGCCATCGCGGATCTGCACGTTGATCCAGACCTTGGTGGTCTGGAGCTTGAGGTCGGGATTGACGTTGATGTTGTAGCGCGCGGGCGACTTGAGCGTGGCGTAGAACCAGCCGTCGTCGGCGGCGCTGGGGCTCAGCGTATAGCGCGGCGCCTCGGACAGGGGCTTGTCGTCGTTGAAGTAGTAATTGCCGGAGGTCGCGCTGGCAATGAAGTAGGCGCCGCCCAGCAGATCGCGGCGGTAACCGTCGGCCTCGCGGAAGAACAGCTCGCGCGCGGCAGGATCGTTTTCATTGCGCAGCCAGCGGCGCGTGACCTCGCTGTCGGCCAGGCGCTGCGACAGCGCCAGTTCGCGCGACACCGGCGCCAGCACGCGCTGGCGGTTGAGCTGCGTGAAATTGTCGGCAAAGGCGCGGCCGAAGTGCTCGCGCACGCCATCGAGCACCTGCCAGCCGATCAGCGCGGCCGGCGCCAGGGCGACCAGGCACGCCAACAGCAGCGCCATTAATGATTTCCTGCGCAAACCCCATTTCGCCATGCAAAGTCTTCCTGACAGCCTGATGCGTTGTCACGCGCGAAAAAGGGGACACAGGCTGCCGCGCTGGCCGTAAAGGCGCGCTGCCCGTGCTTGTGCCCCGCCTTATGAGCCATGAGCCTGATGGCCGGCGCACCCATGGCATACCGGCGCGGCTAGTGTAGATGGCAGTGGGGTTTATTGATACAGGTGCAAACGTCTGGATGCGTTCGAGACACCTTAAGTTGCACGCAAGCAATATATATCTTGATTTATTGCGTTTTATGTCATGGCCTGTTACGACTTCGGGGCCGGGTTGCGGCTTAATTACTACACCTCATAACACCCCCGCTACACGCCCAGGTAGCGTTCCCAGAGGCCGCGGTCGGCGTCGAGCGACGCCGAATCGCCGGTCCAGACCACCTTGCCCCGTTCCAGGATGACGTGGCGGTCCGCCAGGCTGAGCAACCTTTCGACATATTTGTCGATGACCAGGATGGTCTGCCCAGCCTGCCGCAGGCGCGCCAGGCAGTTCCAGATTTCTTCCCGGATCTTCGGCGCCAGCCCCTCGGTGGCCTCGTCCAGGATCAGCAGGCGGGGGTTGGTAACCAGCGCGCGGCCGATGGCCAGCATCTGCTGTTCGCCGCCCGACAACTGGTTGCCCATGTTGCGGGCCCGCTCGGCCAGCCGGGGAAAGAGTTCGAACACCCGATCGGGCGTCCAGGGTTCGCCGATATCCGGATTGCGCGCCGCCACGAAGGCCGTCAGGTGCTCGCGCACCGTCAGGTTGGGAAAGCACTGGCGTCCTTCGGGCACGATGGCCACGCCGGCCCGCGCGATGCGGTCGGAACTCCAGCCGCTGATGTCCTGGCCCGCGAAGTGGATCTTGCCGCCGCGCAGCGGCAACTGGCCGAACAGGGTGCGCAGCAGCGTGGTCTTGCCCATGCCGTTGCGGCCCAGCAGGGTCACCACCTGCCCCGCGCCGATTTCCAGGTCCACGCCGAACAGCACCTGGCTGGCGCCGTAGCCGCTCTTGGCCGATTCGATGGTCAGCATCACGCGGTCTCCTCGTCGCCCAGGTAGGCCTGGCGCACTTCCGGATTGGCCCGGATCTCGTCCGGGGTGCCCGAGGCGATCACCCGGCCGTACACCAGCACCGACAGGCGGTCAGCAAGGCGGAACACCGCCTGCATGTCATGTTCAACCAGCAGCATCGCGGCGCGTCCCCGCATGGATTCGATCAGTTCGGTCAGACGGACGGTCTCGTCCGGCCCCATGCCGGCCATGGGCTCGTCCAGCAGCAGCACCTTGGGCCGCGCGGCCAGCGCCAGCGCGAATTCCACCTTGCGCTGCTCGCCGTGCGGCAGGGTGCCCGCCGCGCGGCCGAGCAGGCTGGCGTCGATGGCGCATTCCCGGGCGAGCTCGCGCGCCTGTTCATACAGCGCGGATTCCGCCGCGCGGGGCTTCCAGAAGCGGAAGCTGCTGCCGGCATGGGCCTGGACGGCCAGCACCAGGTTATCCAGCACGCTGGACTGCTTGAAGATATTGGTGATCTGGTAGGACCGCGACATGCCCGCCGCCACGCGCTCGTGGGCATTCATGGCGGTGACGTCGCGGCCGTCGACCTCCAGCGTCCCCGAATCGGCGGCCAGCGTGCCCGACAGCAGGTGGATCAGGGTCGACTTGCCCGCGCCGTTGGGGCCGATCAGGGCATGGATCTCGCCTGGCTCCAGCGACAGCGATACATTGTCGGTCGCCACCAGCGCGCCAAAGCGGCGCACCAGTCCGCGCGCCTGCAGGGCGTGCTTTCCGCCGCCCGCGGCGCGGGTCGTGGCATTCATCGGATTGCTCATGAGCCCACCTTGCCGGATTGCGGGGCAGCGCGCCCGCTGAACAGCGGCCCGAAAAGGCCGACCAGGCCGCGCGGCGCGCCGAACACCACGCACAGCAGCAGCACGCCCAGGGGCAGGTGCCAGTACTCGGTCCACAGGCGCAGCACTTCTTCCAGCGTCAGCATCACGACCGCGCCGGCCACGCCGCCATAGCGCAGGCCGATGCCGCCCACCAGCACCATGATCAGCAGGTTGGCCGACTGGGTCCAGTGCATCAGGCTGGGAGAGATGAAGAGGTTGTGGTTGGCCAGCAGCGCGCCCGCCAGCCCGGCCGCCGCGCCGCTCAGCGTGAAGGCCATGAGCTTGATGCGGTAGACCGGATATCCCATGGATTCCATGCGCGATTCGTTCTCGCGGATACCCTGCAGCGCCATGCCGAAGCGCGACGCGACGACGCGGCCAAAGACCCACATCAGCAACGCGAAGAGCACCAGCACCAGGTAATAGAAGCTGACGTCGTTGGCCAGGTCGATGCCGGGCAGGCTGGAATAGCCGGGCAGGTTCAGCCCGTCTTCGCCCCCGTACTGGCGCAGCGAGATGAAGATGTAGAACAGCATCTGCGCGAACGCCAGCGTGATCATGATGAAGTACACGCCGCGGGTGCGCAGCGAGATCGCCCCCGTGATGCAGGCCAGCACGCCCGCCAGCAGCATCGCCACGGGCCAGGAGACGAGCGCCGACGTGACGCCCGACATGGCCAGGATGCCCACCGCATAGGCGCCCGCGCCAAAGAACGCCGCGTGGCCCAGCGCCACCATGCCGCCGTAGCCCAGGATCAGGTTCAGGCTGGTCGCGGCCAGCGCGTAGATCAGCACGCGCCGCACGAAGGAAATGTAGAAGTCCAGGCCCAGCATCGGCGCCACCAGCGGAAACACCGCCAACGCCGCCAGCAGGACCACGGTCCAGAGTTTGGTTCTCATGGTCAGCCCCGCGCCGGAAAGAGGCCAGAGGGCCGGAACACCAGCACTGCCGCCATCAATACGTAAATGGCGATGGCCGCGAGCGTCGGACCGACGCTGGAGGCCACGGCCGGAGAAAACACCTGGCGCAGCAGCATCGGCAGGAAGGCCCGTCCCGCGGTGTCGACCATGCCCACCAGCAGGGCGCCGACGAAGGCGCCGCGGATCGACCCGATGCCGCCGATGACGATGCACACCAGCACCAGGATCAGGATTTCCTCGCCCATGCCCACCTGCACCGAGGTGATCGGCCCCAGCAGCGCGCCAGCCACCGCCGCCAGCATGGCGCCCAGCACGAACACGCCCAGGAACAGCAGCGGCACGCGCACGCCCATCAGGGTGGCCATCTGGCGGTTGGAGGCGCCCGCGCGCACCAGCACGCCGGCGCGGGTCCGCGTCACGAACCAGTACAGGCCCACGGCCGCGGCCACGCCGAAGACGATGATCATCAGGCGGTAGGCGGGGTACATCAGGTCGGGCAGCAGGCGCACGGGGCCGGACAGCATCGCGGGCATGTTCAGCATGACCGGCGCCGGGCCCCAGATCATCTTGACCAGGTCATTGGCGATGAGGATGACGGCATAGGTGCCCAGCACCTGGGCCAGGTGGTCGCGCAGCGCCAGGCGGCGTATCAGGGAGAGTTCCAGCACGACGCCCACCAGTCCGGTGGCGACCGCGGCCACCAGAACGGCGGCGGTGAACGAACCCGTGCGTTGCATCGTTTCGGCGGCGACATAGGCGCCTGCCATGTAGAGCGAGCCGTGAGCCAGATTCATGATGTCCATGATGCCGAACACCAGGGTCAGCCCGGCCGCGATCAGAAACAACATCAACCCAAACTGCAGACCGTTCAGCAATTGCTCGACGATCAGCGTAAACGTCATGAAAACATCCCCCTTGCCGCGCGTCGCCGAAGACGAGCGCCGGTCACCAAAGCCATCTGAATCTGCATCAGCGGCACATCACCCCCGCGCACGAGCCGCCGCCCCCAAGCGGGGTCGCGCGGATCCGGCTTTGCCGGTCCGCTGCGACACCCCCTGGGGGGAAGCGCGCAGCGCTTCGGGGGGGTCACATCTTGCAGTCGCCGACGTAAACGTCCTGGTACTTGTCGAAGACCTTGCCCACCAGCTTGTTGGTGATGCGGCCGCTGCCGTCCTTTTCGACGACGCGCAGGTAGTAGGCCTGGATGGGGTAGTGGTTCTTGCCGTAGGTGAAGCTGCCGCGCACCGACGGGTAATCGGCCTTTTCGAGGGCCTTCACGATGGCGTCGCGGTCCGAGGCCTTGCCGCCGGCCTGCTTGACGGCCGCATCCATGGCCATGATCACGTCGTACGCCTGGGCGGCGTAGACCGACGGGTAGCGTCCGTTGTATTCCTTGCGGAAGGCGTCGACGAAGACCTTGTTCTGCGGCACGTCCAGGTCATGCGCCCATTGCGCCGTGTTGTACATGCCCAGCATGGGGTCGCCCACGGCCTGGATCACGTCTTCGTCGGCCGAAAAGCCCGGGCCGATCAGCTTGACGCTTTGCGACAGGCCGGCGGACACGAACTGCTTGACGAAGTTGATGCCCATGCCGCCCGGCAGGAAGATATAGACGGCGTCCGGCTTGGCCGCGCGGATCTGCGCGATTTCGGCGGCGTAGTCGATCTGGCCGAGCTTGGTGTAGACCTCGTCGCCCGGCGCGGTCTTGTAGCCGCGCTTGAAGCCGGTCAGCGCATCCTTGCCGGCCGGATAGTCCGGGGCCATGATGAACAGCTTCTTGAAGCCGCGGTCGGCCGCGACCTTGCCCGCCGCTTCGTGGAAGGCATCGTTCTGGTACGACGTGCCGAACCAGTAGTTGTTGCACTGCGCGCCAGCGAACTGGCTGGGGCCGGGGTTGTTGGACAGGTAGGGCACCTTGGCGGCGAACAGCGCCGGGCCGACGGCCAGGGCCACGTTCGAGCCGATGGGGCCCGTGAAGAAATCGACCTTCTCGCGCTGGATGTAGCGCGTGACCAGTTGGCGGGCCTGATCCGGATTGCCGCCCATGTCGGTCTGGAGGAATTCCGCAGGCTGTCCGCCCAGCTTGCCGCCCAGTTGCTTGATGGCCAGGTTGAAGCCGTCGCGGGCCTCGGCGCCCAGCGCCGAGAACGGGCCCGAAATGTCGTTGGCGATGCCGACCTTGATGGTATCGGCGCAGGCCATTGCCGGAACCAGGGCGGCGGCAGCCAGGAAGGAAGTGATCAAACGCATGGTGGTGTGCTCCGTGCGCGAGCCCGCGCAGAGGGTGTTCTTTTTGAAGGTGCGATGCGAACGACTTCTATGCCCGGCCGGCCGGCGCCTTTGCGCCGCCGTCAGGCCGGTGCGGGCAAGGTACTTTGCCTGCAACGCCGCGGTCCCGTCATGCAGCAGGGGGAACGCTGGCGTGGTTCATAGTTTAGGTTTAAAGTATTCGGCAAAACAAGTCTAGGGTTTTTACCGAAGGGTTTTTACTAACGGTCTTTGGTCCGAGATTTCTGGTCCAAACGCGTTAATGTGCAAGCCTTCCCCGGCAACCCCAGCCCGCGAGCCCGAACCACGAACCTACCGCCATGGTCACTCTCTACCGCAACTACGACCGCGCCGAACTGGACGTCCAGTACAACGCTCGCGCGACAGTACCCGACATCCAGCCGATACTCAAGAAATACGCCGACGACAGCGCCACCGCGCGCCGCACGCTGGACTGCGCGCTGGACGTGCCGTTCGGCGATCATCCCGACGAGCTGCTGGACATATTTCCAGCCGCGGGCGCCGCGCCCGGCAAGCCCGGCGCGCCCGTCTTCGTGTTCATCCACGGCGGCTACTGGCGGCTTCTCTCCAAAAACGAATCCAGCGGCATGGCGCCGGCATTCACGCAGGCGGGCGCCGTGGTCGTGTCGGTGAATTATTCGCTGGCGCCGGCCGTCACCCTGGACCGCATCGTGGACCAGAACCGGCGCGCGCTGGCCTGGGTGTACCGCCACATCGCCGAATACGGCGGCGACCCGGCGCGCATCCACGTTTGCGGCAGCTCGGCGGGCGGCCACCTGGTCGGCGCGCTGCTGGCCGGCGGCTGGCATGCCAGCTACGACGTCCCCCCCGGCGTGGTCCGCGGCGCAGCGCCCCTGTCTGGCCTGTTCGACCTGCGCCCGCTGGTGCATACCCACATCAACGAATGGATGCGCATGAGCGAGGCGGACGCCATCCGCAACAGCCCGGCGCTGCACTTGCCCCCAAATGGCTGCCCGCTGATCGTCAGCTACGGCGAATCCGAAACCGACGAATTCAAGCGCCAGAGCGACGATTATCTCGCCGCATGGCGCGAGCGCGGCTTTCCCGGCAGGTATGTCCCGATGCCGGGCACCAACCATTTTGATATCGTCCTGACGCTCAACGATCCGACCAGCCCGCTGACCCTGGCCATCTTCGAACAGATGGGTCTGGCGCCCTCCAGCCCACGCATTCCCGGTAATCTTCCGAGCCATGACTGACACTCCCGACCTGGAATCGCGCGCCGCGCCCGACGACCACCACGCGCTGCGCCTGTGGCTGCGCATGCTGACCTGCGCCAATCTCATCGAAGGCGAGATCCGCAGCCGCCTGCGCAACGAATTCGACACCACCCTTCCCCGCTTCGACCTGATGGCGCAATTGCAGCGCGCACCCAAAGGCATGAAGATGGGCGAGCTGTCGCGCCACATGATGGTGACCAACGGCAATATCACCGGCATTACCGACCAGCTGGAAAAGGAAGGCCTGGTGGTGCGGACCAAGGTGGAGTCCGACCGCCGCAGCTCGCTGATCAAGTTGACGCCGCAAGGCAAGAAGAGCTTCGCGCGCATGGCGCGGGCCCATGAAAACTGGGTCAAATCCATGTTCGCCGACCTGCCCGAGGGCAGCCGCAACGCCTTGTTCCAGGCGCTGGGCGAACTGAAGCTGCAGGTGGTCGCCACCCGGTCGAAATCCGACAAGGAGTGATCGCGGCGCGGGGCCGGATGCTGGATGCCTGATGCGGGATGCGCCGGGCCGCCGGCGGCTTGCGCCCCGCGGCCGGCCCGGCGCGTCGATCATGCCGCCCGCTGAAAGCCGATATCGTCGCCAATGACGGTGGTGGGGCCGATGGGAAGCGGCTCCGGATTGGCGATGTTGAGCTTCTTGAACTCGATCTTGTCCTTCCAGACCTTGCGCAGAAAGTCCTCGAAGGCCTGGATCGTCAGCTGCTCGCCGGGGCAACGGCGGTATCCAAAGCCAAAGGGCGCGAAGCCCGCGTAATCACAGACCGGCATCGGCTTGCCATCCGCAACCCCGAAAACCGTCCCAAACCCGCTGTTGTCCAGCGACACTTCGCGGCCGTCCTTGACCTTGAACGACGTCAGATCGAAGGGACACTTGGCAAAGCCGATCTGCTTGGCCCGCGCCTCGTCGATGTCCGAACTGGTGGGCGCGGTCGCATACCGCGAGGGATCGAATTTGTCGGGGTTCGTCCAATGCACCGGGTCGAGGCTTGTCGACGTATGCGGACTGACGATGTAACCGTGCCGATCGAACTGCGGCGTCCGCGTTTCACCCAGCGCGGAAATGCTGCCGCCATTCGGGGAAATCAGCCTGAAAAGCTCCATCACGAATGCCTCGAGCGGGGTGAACGGCGCGCCCCGCGCATTGTCGGGCTCGCCCTGCATCACGTTGCCGAAGGCGGTCTTGACGGTCGGGTCTCCGACATCGGCGGCGAGCCGGAGCATGATGTTGTAAAGGGTATTGCCCCACTGGCTGAACGCGACGAAATTGTGGAAGCACTCGAAAACCACGTCTTTGCGATTGAAGTAGGGACTGTCCTCGCCGTTCTTCATCCAGTACCAGGCGAATGTCTTTTCCGGCGCTTTCGTCTTGCCTGACGCGATATCGGCAAGTCGTTCGTCGATCCACGCCTTCAGGAAGTCCAGGTGCGAACGCACCGTCATGTAATTCTCGTAGACGATGCGCTGCGTGGGATCGCGATAGGCCAGGACCGTATTGAAGCTTTCGCCTATCTGGCGAACGCGCTGGGGGATCTGGTCGTGCGAGACGCCAAGGTGCAGGTCCCAATACAGGTCCCAGAACGAGTCCAGGTATTTGCGCATCAAGGGCCGCCCCGCATTGGAGTCGGACAGGAAGCCGTCGAAAAAGCCCGTGACCTTGTCGCCGTATTTTTCGCGGTAGAGATCGGGGGTCACCGCCGACATGTAGATGCGCTTGCGACGATTGTCAGGGCCTCGCTTCTCCAGTCCCTGCAGAAATACCGTCACGCCATCGGCGGGCGCCGGCCGCCAGGTCTGGCTCAAGAGCCCCCACAGATCGTTCGGCAGCGCGTTCTCCTTGGAAAGCGCAAGATCGATCATGGGAAGAAACGACCGCTCGCCCTCGAAAACGCTGACCAGGAAATGCGGGATGATGACGTTTTCCACGTAGGCGGGTTCGAAGTCCTTCATGAATTGCGCACGCAGGCGGGCTGCGGTGGCCGCCAGTTCTCCGGGGGCAGGCGGTGCATTGACGGGGGTTTCGTAGTGCGCCAGGACCGGCCGCGCGGACAGCGCTGCAACGGATGTGGCACTACCGGTCAGGAAAGTTCTGCGCTTCATCGACATTCTCCTTGTAGGAGGCAGGCGCCATGCCGTGGCCACCGCGGCGTTGACGAAATAGCGAGAACAGCTCCTGCACGTGCGCAGGCCGTGGCGATTTTTGTTGTAGATCTTTCCCGCACACCGGACAAGCCTTCTTCGCGCCGTGCCGCGGCACGACGCGGTGCAGCATCAGGCGCGCCGAATCCGGTTCCGGCAGGGCCACGGATGGCCTGCGCAAAGCCGGCGCGGCGCGCGCGCAGGCGTGCGGCGGATGGGCCGGTAATGCCGCATAATTGCCGCCATGATTCCGGTTTCTTTACCTGGCGGTAATTTCTACGTGCTGATGGCGGTCTCGCTGGCCTGCCTCTCCACGCTGCTGACCTGGCTGGCCGTGTTGGCCACCTCGCGCGGCGCGCGCGAATGGCTGGCCGACCACCGGCGCGCGGGCACCCTGCTGATGGCCCTGCTGGCCGTCGTCGGCGCCCTCTTTCCCTATCAGCAATTCAGCCAGTGGTTCGCGGCCCGGCAAGACGCGCAGGCCGACGACGCCCGCAAGACGGTGCTGGCCCAGCCCACGCAACTGGCGGGGGTGGAAATGCCCGCCGGCACCACGCTGCGCCTGGGCGCGCCGGGCGACCTGGCCTCGTTCGACCGGGCGGTCTTTCCCGACGCCCATCCCGCGCTGATCCAGGGCGTCGCGGCCACGCGGCTATTCCGCTACCCCGCCACCGCCAAGCAGCCCGAAACCCTGTCGGCCGAGATCGCCCGCGACCAGGCGCTGGAGGGCTGGCTGTGCGCACACGGCCATCGCATCGAATTCGTGCTGCATGACGGCCATCCCCAGTTCTCCAGTTGCCACCTCGCTGTCGGCAATACGCTGGACCAGCAGCCGGTGCCCGCCGGCGCCTGGCTGAAAGTCGAGGCGGCCGCCCGCGGCACCCCGATAGACAAGGCCGGCACGGCCCCGCGCTGGCTGCTGCGCACCGAGGGCAGCGATTCCATGACGGTGGCGCAGATTCCGCTGCTGAAGGTCGACCTGCAACTGGACGGCCAGCGCCGGATGCTGGGATTCGAAGGACTCGCGGCGCGCGACACCGTGCTGGGCGAGATGACCTATCCGCCCGGCACGCGCGTGCTGGCGGCCAGCCCCCGCCTGCAGGGCGCGCAGCCGGGCGACCTGCTGTTCTCGCCCTCGCGCGGGCGCTCGGCGCGCCGTGCCGGCGGCGAAGACGTTCCGGCGGGCAAGTCCGTGCTCCAGGCGCCCGACGGCACGGTGCGCAGCGTGCTGAGCAACCGGGAAGCCGGGGTGCTGGACGTGGCCGCGATGCGCATCGGCCCCTGACGCGGCCATCGGCCCGCGCGCGGGCCGGACGCGGCTCCCCTCGGGTTGCCGAGGGGGCCGGCCCCCGCCCCCGGATCCGGTGGGATAATACGAAGCTTTCCCGCACGCCGCCGTGCCTGGCGGCGGTTCCGTCCCGCTCACTCCAAGAGACGAAGTCATGGCCGTTAATCTGCAGATCCCCTCCGAGTCCGAAATTTTTCCTGTTGCCGGCGTAGAAATCGGCGTCACCGAGGCCGGCATCCGCAAAGCCAACCGGCGCGACCTGACGGTGTTCCGCCTGGCCGAAGGCACCAGCGTGGCGGGCGTTTTCACGCGCAACCGCTTCTGCGCCGCCCCCGTGCAGGTCTGCCAGGCCCACCTGGCCGCCGGCGGCCCGATCAGCGCGCTGGTCATCAACACGGGCAACGCCAACGCCGGCACCGGCGAAGAGGGCCTGCAAAAGGCCAAGGACACTTGCGACGCGCTGGGCAAGCTGCTGGGCGTGCCGGCCGCGCAGATCCTGCCGTTCTCCACCGGCGTCATCCTGGAACCGCTGCCCCTGGACCGCCTGGTCGCCGGCCTGCCCGCCGCCATCGCCGACCTGGCCGCCGACCACTGGTCCAGCGCCGCCCACGGCATCATGACCACCGACACGCTGCCCAAGATCTCCTCGGCCCAGGTGCAGATCGGCGGCAAGACGGTCACCTTCACCGGCATCAGCAAGGGCGCCGGCATGATCCGGCCCAACATGGCCACCATGCTGAGCTTCCTGGCCACCGACGCCGGCATCGCCCAGCCCCTGCTGCGCAAGCTGGCCGTGGAAATCGCCGACGCCTCGTTCAACCGCATCACGGTCGACGGCGACACCTCCACCAATGACTCCTTCATCATCGCCGCCACCGGCAAGTCGGGCGTCAACGTCGACAGCGAATCGGATGCCGCCTACGCCGCGGTGCGCGAGGCCCTGACGGCCGCCGCGCTGGACCTGGCCACCAAGATCGTGCGCGACGCCGAAGGCGCCACCAAGTTCATGACCATCCGCGTCGAAGAAGCCGGCACCACCGAAGAGGCCCTGAAGGTCGCGTACGCCGTGGCGCACTCGCCGCTGGTCAAGACCGCCTTCTTTGCCTCGGACCCCAACCTGGGCCGCATCCTGGCCGCCGTCGGCTACGCCGGCATCGACGACCTGGACGTGTCCAACATCCGCCTGTGGCTGGACGACGTGCTGGTGGCCAAGAACGGCGGCCGCAACCCCGACTACCAGGAAGCCGACGGCCAGCGCGTCATGAAGCAGGCCGAGATCTCAGTGCGCATCGCGCTGGGCCGCGGCCAGGTGAGCGACACCGTCTACACCTGCGACTTCTCGCACGAATACGTGTCGATCAACGCCGACTACCGCTCCTGATCGACATGACGGCCACCGAGTTCACCACCCTCATCCAGCGCGCCGAGCGCGTGCTGGCGCAACTGGAAGCCTTCCTGCCGCCGGCCCCGCCCGAGATCGACTGGACGGCCCATGCGTTCCGCTGGCGCAAGCGCGGCGCGCGCGGCTGGCTGGACGCCGTGCGCCACGTGGCGCGCATCGACATGCAGGACCTGCAGCACATCGAGCGCCAGAAGGCCACCATCGACCGCAACACGCTGCAGTTCCTTGAAAAGAAGCCCGCCAACAACGTGCTCATGACCGGCGCGCGCGGCACGGGCAAGAGTTCGCTGGTCAAGGCCATGCTGGCCGCCTACGGCGACCGCGGCTTGCGCCTGATCGAAGTCGACAAGTCCGACCTCGGCGACCTGGCCGACATCGTCGAACTGGTCGCCGCGCGGCCCGAGCGCTTCATCGTGTTCTGCGACGACCTGTCGTTCGAGGAAGGCGAGGCCGGCTACAAGGCGCTCAAGTCGGTGCTGGACGGCTCGGTGTCAGCCTCGGGCGACAACGTGCTGATCTACGCCACGTCCAACCGGCGCCACCTGATGCCGGAATACATGAGCGAAAACCTGCAGGCCAAGCACCAGCCCGACGGCGAGATCCACCCCGGCGAAACCGTCGAGGAAAAAATCTCGCTGTCCGAGCGCTTCGGCCTGTGGCTGTCGTTCTATCCGTTCAAGCAGGACGACTACCTGGACATCGTGTACCACTGGCTGCGCGAGCTGGGCTGCCCCGAGGCGCACATCGAGCCGTCGCGCACCGAGGCGCTGCAATGGACGATCGAGCGCGGTTCGCGCTCGGGCCGCGTGGCCTATCAATTCGCGCGCGACTGGGCGGCCCGCCATGTCTGAGAAGATCGTCGACGTCGCCGCCGGCCTGATCCTGCGCCCCGACGGCAAGCTGCTGCTGGGCCAGCGTCCCGAAGGCAAGCCCTGGTCGGGCTGGTGGGAGCTGCCCGGCGGCAAGCTCGAACCCGGCGAAACGGTGCTGCAGGCGCTGGCGCGTGAACTGCAGGAAGAAATCGGCATCCGCGTCACGCAATCGCGCCCCTGGGTCACCTATGTCCACGCCTACCCGCACACCACCGTGCGGCTGGCGTTCTGCCACGTGACCGGCTGGGAAGGCGACCCGCAAAGCCTGGAGAACCAGCGCCTGGAGTGGGTGGACCCGGCCAACGCGGCATCGGTGGGGGATCTGTTGCCCGCCACCCTTCCTCCGCTACGCTGGCTGCAGTTGCCCACCACCTACGGCATCAGCGCCATCGGCTCGCGCGCGGGCATCGCGCCGTTCCTGGGCCGGCTTGACGCGGCGCTGGCTCGCGGCGTGCGGCTGGTGCAGTTCCGCGAGCCGCAATGGCCGGACGGCGTGGGCGCCAGCTCGCTGCACGAAGTGCTGCAACAGGTGCTGAAACGCTGCCGCGCCGCCGGCGCGCGCGTGCTGGTCAACAGCATCCATCCCGTCGCCTGGTGGAAAGAGGCCGACGGCGTGCACCTGCGCACGGCGGACGCCCTGCGCCTGTCCGCGCGCCCCGAACTGCCCAAGGCCGCCCTGGTCGGCGTGTCCGCGCACGACAACGCGCAGGTGGTCCATGCACGCGAGCTGGGCGCGGACTTCGCCGTGCTCGGCCCCGTGCTGGATACGCCCAGCCATCCCGGCGCGCCGACCCTGGGCTGGGACGGTTTCGTCGAAGGCAACCGCGACGCCGGCATTCCGGTGTTCGCGCTGGGCGGGCAATCCACGCAGACGGTTTCGCAGGCGCTGCGGCACGGCGCGCACGGCATCGCCGGGATACGCGCCATCCTCTGACCACATTTCGCGCATTTCGCGCTTTGTGCACCAGAACGGCCCATGCCATGCGCATGGGCCGTTTCGTTTGCGTCCGGGCGGGAAAGTGCGCATAGACCGGATCGACGCGCCCAGGCACCCTGTTTGCCGACGCCGACCGCCGCGGGCGGACGGGCCTGTTGAGTCTGGCAGAAAGACTCATGGCATCGAACCGAGGAAACCATGTCTGAAATCGCATTTGCCACCCTGGCCGAACTGGCGGAGGGCCTGGCCCAGGGCCGCTACAGCTCGGTGGAACTGACACGCCACTTTCTGGACCGCATCGCCCAGGCCAATCCGGCGCTGGGCGCCTTCGTCAGCGTGGACAGCGCGGGCGCCCTGCGGCTTGCCGAAGCCGCCGACGCGCGCCGGCGCGCGGGCTACGGGCTGCTCGGCCCCCTGGACGGGGTGCCGGTGGCGGTCAAGGACTTGTGCGACATCCAGGGGCAGATCACCACGGCGGGTTCCGAGGCCTGGCGCGAACGGCGCAGCGGCGTCACCGCCACCGCCGTCGCGCGCCTGCTGAACGCGGGCATGGTGATGCTGGGCAAGACCCACATGGTGGAGTTCGCCTTCGGCGGCTGGGGCACCAACCCGGTCATGGGCACGCCGCGCAATCCCTGGGACCTGCAGCAGCCGCGCGTGCCCGGCGGTTCGTCCAGCGGGTCCGGCGTGGCCGTCGCCGCCGGCCTGACGCCCGCGGCGCTGGGGTCGGACACCGGCGGCTCGGTGCGGATACCGGCGGCGCTCAACGGCGTGACCGGCCTGAAGACCTCGCGCGGACGGATCAGCCTGCATGGCGCCGTGGCGCTGTCGACCACCCTGGACACCCTGGGTCCGCTGACGCGCGACGCCCGCGACGCGATGCTGCTGACCGCCCTGATGGCGGGCCCCGATGCGCAGGATCCGCTGACGCTGGGCATCCCGGCCTTCCAATACCGCGAGCCCGCCCACGGCGCGCAGCCGCTGCGCGGCGTGCGCATCGCCCTGATGCCGCTTTCCCAGCACCCCATCGCCGTGGACGCCGACGCGCTGTCCGCGCTGGACGACGCGCGGCGGGTGCTCGCCGCACTGGGCGCGGAAGTGACGGAGACGCCCCTGCCCTTCGATTTCCGCGAGATGATGCAACGCAACGGCCAGATCATCGCCGCCGAGGCCTATGCCGTCCACCGCGGCTACATCGAAGATTCCGCCCAGCCCATCGGCCAGTACGTACGCGCCCGCGTGCTGTCGGGCAAGGGCCTGTCGGCCGCGGACTACATCGCCGCGCTGCAGGCGCACGCGCAGGCGCGCCGGGACTGGCTGGACTGGATGAGTGATTTCGACGCGGTGCTCACCCCCAGCGCGCCCTTCGGCGCGCGCAGGCTGGAAGAGGTCGACGAGGCGGCCACGCCGCTGGCCGCCTTCACGCGCGCCGGCAACTACGTCAATGCATCCGGCCTGGCCCTGCCCGCGGGCTTCACCGCCGACGGCCTGCCGCTGGGCGTGCAATTGCTGGGCAAGCCCAATGACGAAGGCGTGCTCGGCAAGATCGGCATGGCCTTCCAGGCCGTGACCGACTGGCACCGCCAGCGGCCGGACTTGAAGGCGGTCGGACTGTAGGACGGCGCGGATCGCACGGCCGGCGGCCTGGCGTCAGCGCATCGGGATGCCCGTGCGGAGCCTTGACCGCCGCAACTAGGGAGACCGGGGCGCGGCGGACTGGGGCGCGGGGGACTGGGCCGGGAGACGCTGCGACCCGGAAGCCTGCGGCCCCGGGGTCTGCGCCGCGTCCGCGCGCGCGGTCTGCTCCGCCGGCAGGCCTTCCCACCCGCCGCCCAGCGCGACGATCAGGTTGACGCTGGCCAGCAGCCGGTCGCCCAGCAGGCTCAGGGCGTTGCGTTCGCTGTTGAGCGCCGTGGCGTCCACCACGGCCACGCTCAGGTAGTCGACCAGGCCGGCCTTGTACTGGTTCTGGATCAGGCGCAGCGATTCGCGCGCCGATTCCAGCGCGCGGCGCTGCACGATCTGCTCCTGTTCCATCACGCGTAGCTGGATCAGGTAGTCCTCGACCTCGCGCAGGCCGGTCAGGGCCGCCTGGCGGTAGGCCGCCGCCTGCGCGTCGTACGACGCGCGGGCCTGTTCGACCTGGGCCTCGCGCGCGCCGCCGTCGAAGATCGTCAAGGCCAGCGCCGGGCCCAGGGACCAGAAGCGCGCGGGCGCGGTCAGCAGCTCGGCGAACTCGCCATTGCGAAAGCCGCCGTCGGCCGACAGGATCAGGCTCGGGAACCAGGCGGACTGCGCCACGCCGATCTGCGCATTGGCGGCGGCGGCGCGGCGTTCGGCGGCCGCCACGTCGGGACGCCGCTCCAGCAGCTCGGACGGCAGGCCGACCGGTATCTGCGGCAGCTTCAGCGCGAAAACCGCCGGCGGCAGGCTGAACTGCGACGGCGCCTGGCCCATCAACACGGCGATCGCATGCTCGTATTGCCCGCGCTGCCAGTCCAGGTCGATGGATTGCGCGCGCGTGCTTTCGAGCTGCGTGCGCGCCACGGCCACGTCGGCCTGGCCCGCGACGCCGACCTCGTAGCGGTTCTGCGTGAGCTGCAAGGACTTTTCATAGGCGGCCACGGTCGCGTCCAGCAGGCGCTTCTGCTCGTCCAGCACGCGCAATTGCAGATAGGTCTGGGCCAGCGCCGCCTGCGCGCTCAAGCGGGTCGCGCCCAGATCGGCCAGACTGGCGGCCGCGCTGGCTTCCGAGGATTCGACGCTGCGGCGCACGCGTCCCCAGAGGTCCAGCTCCCAGCTCACGCTGCCCGTGACCGAATACTGGTTGTACACGCTGCTGCCCGATCCGGACGACGAGCCGCTCTGGCCGCCGCTGCCCGCGCGCGTCATGCCCGCCCCGGCGCCGACGGTGGGATAAAAGCCCGAGCGCGCGCCGCGCACCAGTCCCAGCGCCTGGCGGTAGTTGGCCTCGGCCTGGGCGATGGTCTGGTTGGACGCGTTCAGCCGGTCCATCAGCCCGTTCAGGACGGGGTCGTCATAGACTTTCCACCACTCGCCGCGCTCGGCCTGGTCGCGCGGCTGCGCCGGTTTCCAGCCGGGCACTTCGACCTGGCCTTCCTTGTAGGCGGCGCCCACGTCCAGCGCCGGGCGCTGGTAGTCGGGCCCGACCGCGCAGGCGCCCAGCAGCGCGCACAGCGCAATCGTGGCCGCGGCGCGGGGAAGGCAGGCGTGGTGAAGCGGCTTGGTACGGATCATGTGTGTTCGATGGAAGCGGATTTCCCGCCCCGCGAGGCGCGCCGGCGCGCGGCCCACAGGCGGAAGCGGTCCAGGTAAAGATAGACCACGGGCGTGGTGTACAGCGTCAGGATCTGGCTCAGCACCAGACCGCCCACGATGGTAATGCCTAGCGGCTGGCGCATCTCGACGCCCGCGCCAGTGGCCAGCACCAGCGGCAGCGCGCCGAAGATGGCCGCCATGGTCGTCATCATGATGGGGCGAAAGCGCGTCAGGCACGCCTGGAAGATGGCGTCGCGCGGCGTCATGCCGTGGTGGCGCTCGGCGTCCAGCGCAAAGTCCACCATCATGATGGCGTTCTTCTTGACGATGCCGATCAGGAGGAACACCCCGATCAGCGCGATCAGCGTGAAGTCGTAGCGCACCAGCAGCAGCGCGAGCAGCGCGCCCAGGCCCGCCGACGGCAGGGTGGACAGGATGGTGAGCGGATGGACAAAGCTCTCGTACAGGATGCCCAGCACGATGTACATGGTGACCAGCGCGGCCAGGATCAGCCAGGGCTGCTGCGCCAGCGTTTCCTGCAGCGCGGCGGCGGTGCCCTGGAAGCCCGCCTGGATCTGGTCGGACGGCAGGCCGATGCGGGCCACGGCGTTGTCGATTGCGGCCGTCGCCTGCCCCAGCGACACGCCGGGCGCGAGGCTGAACGAGATGGTGTCGGCCACGAACAGGCCCTGGTGACTGACGCTGAGCGGCGCGTTGGCGTTTTCGAGCTTGGTGAACGCCGACAGCGGCACGCGCGCGCCGTCCGCCGTGATGACCTCGACCTGGCGCAGCGATTCGATGTCCTGCGCGAACTTCGGGTCCACGCCCAGCACCACGTGGTACTGGTTGAGCGGCCCATACATGACCGACACCTGGCGCTGGCTGAATGAATTGTTCAACACCGTGGAGATGGTGGCCATGCTGATGCCCAGCCGCGTCGCGGCTTCCCGGTCGATGACCAGGTTGATCTCGCGGCCCCGGTCCTCGACGTCGGCGTCGACGTCGGTGATCTCCGGGATCTTGGCCATGGCCTGCTGCACCTTGGGCATCCAGGTGCGCAGCAGTTGCAGGTCGCCGGACATCAGGGTGTAGTCGTACGAGCCCTGGCTCTGGCGTCCGCCGATGCGGATGTCCTGCTGCGACACCAGGAACATGCGCGCGCCCGGCATGTTCTGCAGCTTGGCGCGCAGGCGGTTGATGACCACGTCGGCCGACACCTTGCGTTCTTCCAGGGGCTTGAGCTGGATCTGCATGAAGCTGCTGTTGCTGCCGCCGCGTCCGCCCGCATAGCCCGTCATGCTCTGCACGGCCGGGTCGGCCAGCACCACCTTGCGAAGCGCCTCCAGCTTGGGCACCGTGGCCTGGAACGACGTGCCCTGGTCCACGCGGAAAAATCCCAGGAGCTGGCCGGTGTCCTGCTGCGGGAAAAATCCCTTGGGCACCACGGTGTACAGGTAGATGTTCAGGCCCACGGCGACCGCCAGCGTCAGCATCATCAGGCGGCCGTGCGCCAGCGCCCATCCCAGCGACACGCGGTAGCCGTCCTGCATGGACTCGAAGGCGCGCTCGGACCAGCGCGCCAGGCGGCCCTGCGGCTTCTCATCCTTGGGCTCCGGGCGCAGCAGGCGCGCGCACATCATGGGCGTGAGCGTCAGCGACACCACCAGCGACACCAGGATGGCGGCCGACAGGGTCACGGCGAACTCGCGGAACAGGCGTCCGACCACGCCGCCCATCAGCAGGATGGGGATGAACACCGCCACCAGCGACAGGCTCATCGACAGCACCGTGAAGCCCACCTCGCGCGAGCCGCGCAGCGCGGCGCGCATCGGCGACATGCCGCGCTCGACGTGCCGCATGATGTTTTCGAGCACCACGATGGCGTCGTCCACCACGAACCCCGTGGCCACGATCAGGGCCATGAGCGAGATGGTGTTCAGCGTGTAGCCGCACAGGTACATGATGCAGAACGTGCCGATCAGCGACACCGGCACCGCCACGCTGGGGATGATGGCCGCCCGCCAGCGGCGCAGGAACAGCAGCACCACCAGCACCACCAGTCCCACGGCGATGACGAGCGTCAGCTCGGCCTCGTGCAGCGACGCGCGAATGCTGGGGGTGCGGTCCTGCGCGACCGTCATGCTGACGTCGGCCGGCATCAGCGCCTGCAGCACCGGAAGCTGCGCGCGCACGGCATCCACGGCTTCGATGATGTTGGCGTCCGCCTGCCGCCGCACGACCATCAGGATGGCGTTGCGGTCGTTGTAGAAGCCGGTCTGGTAGAGGTCTTCGACCGAGTCCTCGACCCGGGCCACGTCGGATACGCGCACCGGCCTGCCGTCGCGCCAGGCCACGATCAGCGGCCGGTATTGTTCGGCCCGGCTGAGCTGGTCGCTGACCATGATCTGCCAGTGGTAACGGTCGTTCTCGAGCACGCCCTTGGGCCGGTTGGCATTGGCGTTGGCCAGCGTGGCGCGCAGCTCGTCCAGCGACACGCCCTGGTTGGCCAGCGCCCCGGGCAGCACCGTGACACGCACGGCGGGCAGCGAACTGCCGCCGACCGTGACTTCGCCCACGCCGTCCACCTGCGAGAGCTTCTGCGCCACGATGGTGGAGGCCAGATCGTAGAGCTGGCCCTGGCTGAGCGTGCCGGACGTCAGCGCCAGCGTCATGATCGGCGCGTCGGACGGATTGGACTTGTGATACGTGGGATTGCTGCGCAGGCCGGTGGGCAGCAGCGAGCGCGCCGCGTTGATGGCCGCCTGCACGTCGCGCGCGGCGCCGTTGATGTCGCGCGACAGGTCGAACTGCAGCGTGATGCGGGTGGAGCCCTGCGAGCTGCGCGACGTCATTTCCGTGACGCCCGCGATGCTGCCCAGCGACCGCTCCAGCGGCGTGGCGACGCTGGACGCCATGGTCTCGGGGCTGGCGCCGGGCAGGCTGGCCGACACGGAAATGGTGGGGATATCGACCTGCGGCAACGGGGCCACCGGCAACAGGAAAAACGCCAGCATGCCGGCCATCACGACCGCCAGGCTCAGCAGCGTGGTCGCCACCGGCCGGACGATGAACGGGGCCGACAGGATCATCGGGCGTCTCCGGCCGGCGCCGACGCGGCGCCGCGCCAGCGGCGGGACATGCGGTCGAACATCAGGTAGATGACCGGCGTGGTGAACAGCGTCAGCACTTGCGACAGCAGCAGGCCGCCCACCATGACCAGGCCCAGCGGCTGGCGCAATTCAGCGCCCGTGCCGGTGGACAGCATCAGCGGCAATGCGCCGAACAGCGCGGCCAGCGTGGTCATCAGGATAGGCCGAAAGCGCAGCAGCGCGGCCTCATGGATGGCCTCGCGGGGCGACAGGCCGCGCTTGCGCTCGGCGTCCAGCGCAAAGTCGATCATCATGATGGCGTTTTTCTTGACGATGCCGATCAGCAGGATGATCCCGATAATGCCGATCATGTCGAGCTCGGTGCCGCTGATCAGCAGCGCCAGCAGCGCCCCCACGCCCGCGGACGGCAGCGTGGACAGGATGGTGATGGGATGGATGTAGCTTTCGTACAGCACGCCCAGCACGATGTACATCGTGACCACGGCGGCCAGGATCAGCCAAAGTGTGCTGGACAGCGAATTCTGGAACGCCAGCGCCGCGCCCTGGAAGCGCGTTTCCACCCCGGCCGGCATGCCGATCTCGGCCTCGGCCGCCGCGATGTTCTGCACGGCATCGGACAGCGACGCGCCCGGCGCCAGGTTGAACGACACCGTCACCATGGGGAACTGGTCGAGCCGGTTGACGGCCAGCACCGTCCTGCCTTCGCTGATGTGCGCCACGGAGGACAGCGGCACCTGCGCCCCCGAGGACGTGGGCACGTGGATCTGGCCCAGCGCGCTGGGCGACATCTGGAACTGCGGCTGCACCTCCAGCACCACCCGGTACTGGTTGGACTGCGTGAAGATCGTGGAAATCAGCCGCTGCCCGAAGGCGTTGTAGAGCGCCTCGTCGATGACGGCGGCCGTGATGCCCAGGCGCGAGGCCGCGTCGCGGTCGATCTCGACCCAGGTCTGCAGGCCGTCGTCCTGCAGGTCGTCGGTGACGTCCATCAGCCCGGGCACGCTGCGCAGGCGGTCGACCAGCTTGGGCGTCCATTCGCTCAGGACCTTGAGGTCCGGATTGGACAAGGTCATCTGATACTGCGTGCGGCTAACCCGGTCTTCGATGGTCAGGTCCTGCACCGGCTGCATGTAGACGGTCAGGCCGTCCTGGCGGTTCAGGGTCTCCTGCAGCCGGGCCATCACGGCGCGCAGGTCGCTGCTGCGCTCGGCCTGGGGTTTCAGCGCGATCTGCATGCGGCCGGCGCTGAGCGTGGCGTTGCTGCCGTCCACGCCAATGAACGACGACACGGCCTGCACGTCGGGATCTTCCAGCACCAGCCGGGCGGCGGCCTGCTGGCGCTCGGACATGGCGGCAAAGGAGATGGACTGCGGCGCCTGCGTGATGGCCTGGATGAGACCGGTGTCCTGTTGCGGGAAAAAGCCCTTGGGCACCACGAGGTACAGCAGCACGGTCAACGCGAACGTGGCCACCGCCACCACCAGGGTCAGCGTCTGGTGGCGCAGCACGACCTGCAGCATGCGGTCGTAGGCGGCGATGACGCGGTCGATGAAGGCGCCCGTGGCCTGGTGAAAGCGTCCGTGCCGGGTCTCGGATTCCGGGCGCAGCAGGCGCGCGCACATCATGGGGGTGAGGGTCAGCGACACCACCAGGGAAATCAGGATGGCCACCGCCAGCGTGATCGCGAATTCGCGGAACAGGCGGCCCACGACCTCCGTCATGAAGAGCAGCGGGATCAGCACGGCGATCAGCGACAGGGTCAGCGAGATCAGCGTGAAGCCGATCTGCGAGGCGCCCTTGAGCGCGGCCTGCATCGGCTTCTCGCCTTCCTCGATGTGGCGCGCAATGTTTTCGATCATGACGATGGCGTCGTCCACCACGAAGCCCGTGGCGATCGTCAGCGCCATCAGCGTCAGGTTGTTGATGGAAAAGCCCGCCAGATACATGATCCCGAACGTGCCCACCAAAGACAGCGGCACGACGACGCTGGGGATCAGCGTGGCCGTCAGGCTGCGCAGGAAGATGAAGGTCACCATGACCACCAGCCCCACCGCCAGCAGCATCTCGAACTGCACGTCGGCGACGGAGTCGCGGATGGTCTGGGTGCGGTCGGACACCACGGCCACGTCCAGCGTGGCGGGCAGCGCGGCGCGCAGTTGCGGCATCAGCGCCTGGATGCGGTCGACCACGTCGATCACGTTGGCCCCCGGCTGGCGCTGGATGTTCAGCAGAATGGCGGGCTTGTCGCCAGCCCACGCGGCCTGCCGGGTGTCTTCCGCGCCTTCGACGGCGCGCGCCACGTCGGCCAGGCGCAGCGGCGCGCCGTTCTTGTACGCGATGATCAGGCTGTTGTAGTCGGTGGGCGACTTGAGCTGGTCATTGGCATTGATGGTGGTGGAGCGCTGCGGCCCGTCCAGGTTGCCCTTGGGCTGGTTGACGTTGGCGCCGACGATGGCGGTGCGCAGGTCCGACAGCGACAGGCCATTGGCCGCCAGCGCCTGCGGGTTCACCTGGACCCGCACGGCCGGCCGCTGGCCGCCCGCCACGCTGACCAGGCCCACGCCGGGAATCTGCGACAGCTTCTGCGCGACGCGCGTGTCGACCAGATCGCGCACCTGCGGCAGCGGCATGGTGGGCGAGGTGATCGCCAGCGTCAGCACGGCCGCGTCCGCCGGGTTGACCTTGTTGTAGGTGGGCGGCACCGGCAGGTCCGACGGCAGCAGGTTCGAGGCGGCGTTGATCGCCGCCTGCACCTGCTGCTCGGCCACGTCCAGCGGCAGGGTCAGGTTGAACTGCAGCGTGATGACCGACGCGCCGCCCGAACTGGTGGACGACATCTGGTTCAGGCCGGGCATCTGGCCGAACTGCCGCTCCAGGGGCGAGGTGACCAGGGAGGTCATCACGTCGGGACTGGCCCCGGGGTACAGCGTCACGACCTGGATCGTCGGGTAGTCCACTTCCGGCAACGCGGAAACGGGCAGGAACCGGTAGGCGATCAGACCCGCGATCAGGATGGCCACCATCGACAGCGTGGTGGCCACGGGGCGCAGGATGAAAAGGCGCGACGGGCTCACGGCGTTCTCGGCTTATTTGGAGGCGGGCGTGGTGCCGGCCGGCGCGCCCGCGCCCAGCGTCTTGTCGCGGGTGGCGGGGATGACCTGGGCGCCGCCCACGATTTCCACCTTGGCGCCCGCGCGCAGGCGGTCGGTGCCTTCGGTGACGACGCGGTCGCCCGGCTGCAGACCTTCATTGACGGCGACCATGCCGCTGTTGATGGCGCCCAGCTTCACCTGGCGCACCGCGATCGTGTCGTCGGGCTGCACCAGGAACACGAACGCGCCGGCCGAGCCCTGCTGGACGGCCGCCGTCGGGATGGCGGTCACGTTCTTGCGGGTCAGGACGTGCAGCCGCACGTTGACGAACTGGTTCGGAAAAAGCGCGTCGTCGGTATTGTCGAACCGGGCCTTGAGCTTGAGCGTCCCGGTCGCGACGTCGATCTGGTTGTCCAGCGTTTCCAGGGTGCCCGTGGCAATGCGGCGGGTGTCGGCCCGGTCATAGGCATCCACCGTCAGCGTCTTGCCGGCGGCCAGTTCGGCGCGCACGTCGGGCAACTGGGTTTCAGGCAGCGTGAACACCACGGAAATCGGCTGGGTCTGGGTGATCACCACCAGGCCGTTGGTGTCCGAGCTGGACACGAGGTTGCCGCGGTCGACCTGGCGCAGGCCGAGCCGCCCGCTGATGGGCGCGGTGATGCGCGCGTAGTCGAGCTGCAGCTTGGCGTTGTCGACGTTGGCCTGGTCGCTCTTGACCGCGCCCTCGTACTGGCGCACCAGCGCGGCCTGGGTATCGACCTGCTGGCGGGCGATGGAGTCCTGCTTGTACAGGGCCTGGTAGCGCTGCAGGTCGCGCTTGGCGTTTTCAAGCTGCGCGAGGTTCTGCATCTGCGTGCCGCGGGCCTGGTCCAGGGCGACCTGGAACGCGCGCGGATCGACCTGCGCAAGCAGGTCGCCGGCCTTGACCTGCTGGCCCTCCTGGAAGGCAACGTCCACCAGTTCGCCGCTGACGCGGCTTCTGACGGTGACGGTGTTGTAGGCGGTGACGGTGCCCAGCGAGCGCAGGAAGATGTCGATGTCCTGCTGGGTGGCGGTGGCGATACGAACCGGGACAGGCATGTTGGCCATGGCCGCCATGGGCGGCCTGCCGCCGGGGCGTCCGCCGGGTCCGCCCTGCTTGGCCGAAGGCCGCAGCACCATCCAGGCGATTGCCGCAACAACGAGCAGCAGCAGGACCAGGCCGACGATGCGGCGGCGGCTCCAGCGGGCGGATGGGGATACAGGACGGCTATCGGACATGGAAACGGTTCCGGCACACTCGGAAGGAAAGCCGTATTGTCTACTAGACCGTCCCGGTTTCGACGCCCGGGGCCCTCAGGCTGAAACTACCCGCAACAGCTATCCGGGCAGCGAAACCGTGCGTAACTTGCGCCTACGAACTGCACAGGGTCATCGCGAAAGGCACGTCGCGCGCCACCTGCTGGGGCTTGAACTCCCCGTCCTGGGTGGAAAAACGTATCCAGATCATGTACTTATTGGCGCTGATCTCGGGAAAGACCCCTTGCGTGGGATCCACCCAGACGCGCAGGAGCTGGAACTGCTTGCCGCCCAGCATCTGCTGGTAGGCGCCCTGCTCGGCGACGATGTCGGTCTTGCGCCCGGACTCGCGCAACAGGCGCAGCGCCAGCGTCAGGCCGTCATACAGCGGGACGAAGGGCGACACCCAGGCCTGCAGGTCCGCGCACCGGGCGGCCTCGGACTTGTTCTGCCAGGCATAGTAGGAAGGCATGTCCACCTGCGTGGCGCTGCCCGGCACCGACAGCCGGCCGCGCAGGCTGGTGAGCCATTCATTTTCGCGCAGCGACTGGCCGGTCTTGCCGGGCGCGGCCAGCGCGCCGGCCACCCTTTCCAGATCGCGCAGCATGCTTTCGAGCGCGTCCTGCGCCACGCCGGGATGATCGCGCAGGCCGACCAGCGCAAGGCGCTGGCGTTCGAGGTCTTGCAACACCGATCCCTTCACGTCGGTGCGTTCGCACGCATCGAGCAGATCGAACAGTGACGTGACGGCAACCTGATGCTGGCGTGAGTCACCCTCGCGAGCAAAGAAGAACAGCCTGTCGAACAGGTATTCCAGCCGCAGATAAGCACGGATGCGCTCATTGAAGGGATATTCGTAGACGATCACGCTGTTTTACAGGCCCTATCAGTGGTTGGCCGGCGGGGCCAAGAATTTTCAGGGGTGCCGGCCGCCGCTGGCTTACCGGCCCGTCGTGGCCGCCAGCGCCAGCCAGCGGTCATGCAGGATCAACGCCCGCGCGCGCAACTGGTCCGGCGTTGTCGTGGCGTCATTGAGTATGACGTCATCGGCGACCTCCAGCCGGCGTGCCCGCGCAGCCTGTGCCGCCATGATACGCCGGATGTCAGGCTCCGTCAGCCCGCTGCGCTGACGCACCCGGGCCACCTGCGTATCGGGATCGCAATCGACCACGCAGATACGATCCACGCGCGAGCGCCAACGGTCCAGGGACTCGACCAGCAGCGGCACCACGAAGACGAGATACGATCCGCGCGCGGCGGCGGCCTGGCGCTCGGTCTCGCGGCCGATGGCTGGATGCAGCACGGCCTCCAGGCGCCGTCGCACCTGCGGGTCGGCGAACGCCTGCGCGCGCATCCAGGCGCGGTCGAGCGCGCCCTCGGGCGTCAGCGCCTGCGGACCGAATTCGCGTTCGATGGCCGGCATGGCGGCGCCCCCCGCGGCGGTGAGCGCATGCGCGATCGCGTCGGTATCGACCAGGGCCGCGCCCCACTGCGCCAGCAGGTCCGCCACGCGGGATTTACCCGATCCGATGCCGCCCGTAAGACCGATCTTGAACATGCTGCCTTTCCTCAGTTTGCGTTGATGGCGGCTGCCTTGCCGAGTCCGGCGCGCAGGCCATTCGGTTCACGTCTGCCGGGGTTCACGTCTGCCGGGGTTCACGTCTGCCGGGGTTCACGTCTGCCGGGGTCGTCGTCCACTGGATGCCCAGCACGCCCTGGTCGCCGCCCAGCAGCAGCATGACCAGGCCCGCCAACGCCAGATACGGTCCGAAGGGCAAGGGCTGGCCGCGGCTGGCGCGGCCGGTCAGGGTCAGCGCGCCGCCGATCAGCACGCCCACCAGCGACGCGCTGAGCAGCAGCATGGGCAAGGCTTCGATGCCGAACCACGCGCCCAGCGCCGCCAGCAGCTTGAAGTCGCCCTGGCCCATGCCTTCGCGCCCGGTCAGCAGACGGAACACATGAAAGATAACCCACAGGAACAGATAGCCGGCCACCGCGCCGATCACCGCGGTCTGCAGGCTGGTGAACGCCCCGAACAGATTGACCAGCAGGCCCGCCCACAGCAGCGGCTGGGTCAGGACGTCGGGCAGCAGCGTCGATTCCAGGTCGATCCACGCCAACGCCACCAAGGCCGCCGACAGGCCCATGGCCGCCAGGGCGATCGGCGTGGCGCCAAAGCGCACCGCGCAGGCCGCGAACAGCGCGCAGCTCAGGAGTTCGATGGCGGGATAGCGCCACCCGATGGGCGCGTGGCAGGCGGCGCACCGCCCGCGCAGCAGCAGCCAGCCCAGCACGGGGAGCCCTCGCACGCCGGTGACCGGCGCCTTGCAGGCAGGACAATGCGAGGCCGGCGACAGCAGGCCATAGCGGTCCGCGGGCCGCGGCTTGCCCATGGCATCCAGGCACTGCGCCTGCCATTCGCGTTCCATCATGCGCGGCAGCCGGTGGGTCAGCACCGTCAGCCAGTTGCCGACGAACAGGCCGGCCAGCGCGGCCACGCCGATGAAGACGCCCGCAGGCATGTCGAAGACTTGCCACATCGCGGTCACGCCGTTTGCAGGTTTGGACGCGCCTGCCCATCCGCCTTGCCGGCGATGGCGCAAGGGATGAGTGGCCGCCCGCGGCCATGTCGTAATTTGTGCATAAGCGCCGGCGATATCCTGGAACGGCTTAGGGGAACGTATCGAATCTTCGCATAAGTGCGTAAAATCGGAGACAGACTCAATTCACGGATAAGCTGCCATGGCCGCGCGCGTCGACATCGTTTCCCGCTCCCGCAAACTCAGCGTCATGGGGCTGCTGCTAGCGGGCACCGTGGTAGGCGTATCGGGCTGCGCCAAGCAGAAAGCCGAAGGCTATTACGACCTGCCCCCCGAAAGCACCGTCACCGACGCGCAGTATCAGGGCTCTGGCGCGGGTTACCGCAGCGTCATCCGCGCCCCGTCGCAGGTGCAAATCGAGCTCAAGCCCGACGCGCGCCGTCAACAGAACCAGAATCAGCAGGCCGTCCCGGCCGGCCAGACCACCGAAGACGGCCAGGCCATGCCCGAAGGCGCCGACACCGGCGCGGGCGGCTCCGGCGGCGCATCGGCCCCGGCGGCCGCGGCCCCCGCCCCGGCGCAAAGCGGCATCACGCACAGCCTGGTGCCGCAGCCCCAGACCTATATGGGCACCCTGCCGTGTTTTTCGCCGGCCATGCAATGCACGGCGCAGCGCGTGACGCTGACCCTGGCGCCCAACGGCCGTTGGCGCGGCCGCACGGCCTACCTGGACAACGACCCCAAGAAGGGGCCGCCGGTATCCGAGCAGGGCTGCTGGGACGCCACCGACGAACGCCCGCCCCGCGTCATCCTGATGGACGGCCAGGGCAACGTCCGCGTGGAATTCGTGGTCGCGGCCAACAACGTGCTGCGCGTGCGGTCCATCGGCGGCCAGACTCCCAACCTGAACTACAACCTGACCCGCCAGCCGGATCTGGACCCGATCGACGAATTGGCCAGCGCCCCGGCGCCCAAGTGCCCTTGATGCCTCGTCGCGGCAACTGACCGCCGCATTGCCGGCACAAGATAGCCCGGGCCTGACGGACGCCATGTTCGCCAGGCCCGGATTCATTTCGGGCTCCATTCGGGCGGATGCGCGCCTGCGCGTTGCGGGCCGGACGGTGCAGGCGAATCGGGCGGTGCAAGCGAACCGGGCGGTGCAAGCGAACCGGGCGGCGCAGGTGGACAGGGGTCGTAGGCGCGGACGGGCTCGTGCAGGACCCGGGTATCCAGGGCCGGTCGATCCGGCGGCGGCAGCGGGTGGTGGGCTGCGCGTTGCGCCCCCGGCACTGGCGAGGCGCCCGATCGGGCATGCGCGCACAGGCGGCAGGCAAGCTGCATGGCGTTGCGGGCGTCGAGCTTGGCGAAGATGCGGGCCCGATGGGCCTCTACCGTGCGCAGGGAAATGCCCAGGTCGATGGCGATGACCTTGTTGGCGCGGCCCGCCGCCACGTACTCCACGATCTGGCGTTCGCGGGCGGTCAGGGAGGACAGGACGGTGTGAAGATCTGGATGGGGAGAGAGCATGGGGCGACTCGCTTGCAACGGAGGATTGCAAGCAGTCTGCGCCGCCAGCGCGCTATGCGTAAGCTGGCAATTCTGACAGGGGCGGATGAAAACGCCCGTCCCCGGCGGGCCGGGTAATCAGGCCGTGTAGGCCAGTTCCAGATTGTCGATCAGGCGCGTGGAACCCAGCTTGGCGGCGGCCAGCGCCACGACGGGTTCGCCGGCCTGCAGGTCGGCCGCCTCGGGGCGCTTGAGGTCGCGCTGGCGGCGCAGGGCCACGTAATCCACCTTCCAGCCGCGCTGCGTCAGACGGTCGGCGGCCTCGCGCTCCAGCGCGGCGGCGTCGCGTTCGCCCGCGGCCAGCCGGCGGCCGATCTCCTGCAGCTCGGCGTACAGGGCCGGCGCCTCGGCGCGCTCGGCGTCGGTCAGGTAGCGGTTGCGGGACGACAGCGCCAGGCCATCGGCCGCGCGCACGGTCTCGTGGGCCAGCACCTCGACCGGCAACTGGAACTGGCGGCACATGTTGCGCACCACCATGAGCTGCTGGTAGTCCTTCTTGCCGAAGACCGCCACGCGCGGCTGCACGCAGGAAAACAGCTTGAGCACGACCGTGCTGACGCCCTCAAAAAAGCCGGGGCGAAACTCGCCTTCCAGGATGTCGCCCAGGTCGTCCGGGGGCTGCACGCGGTAGCTCTGCGGCTCGGGATACATTTCGCGCTCGTTGGGCGCGAACAGCACATAGACGTCGCGGGCCGCTTCGAGCTTTTCGATGTCGGCGGCCAGCGTGCGGGGATATTGGTCGAAATCCTCGTTCGGCCCGAACTGCAGGCGGTTCACGAAAATGCTGGCCACGACGGGATCGCCGTGCTGGCGCGCCAGCTTCATCAGCGCAAGGTGGCCTTCGTGCAGGTTGCCCATGGTGGGCACGAACGACACGCGGTTCTGGCCGCGCAGGTGATCCCGCAATTCCTGGATGGTGTGTACGACTTTCAAGGGACTCTCCGGGGTGGGTGGCAGCCCGATAGGATCAGGCCGCGACCGCCGCCACGCTGGTGTAGGCCAGGCGCACGTAGATCGGCGCATACGGCTCCGCCTGCGTGATCTCCAGCAACGATTCGCGCGCCAGCTCCAGCATGGCGATGAAATGCACGACGACGACCGCCGCGGGCGCGCCCTCGCGGATGCGCTCCATGAACAGGTCGCCGAACTCCATGAAACGCACGTCGTTCAGCCGGCGCAGGATGTGCGTCATGTGATCGCGCACCGAGAGCTGCTCGCGCGTGATGTGATGGTGCTGGTTCAGCTTGGCGCGCTTCATGATGTCGGCCCAGGCCGCGCGCAGGTCGTCCACGCTGACATCGGGCAGCGCGCGCTCGACGCTCAGGTCGGCCACGGCCTGGCTGCTGACGAAATCGCGGCCCAGCTGCGGCAGCTTGTCGAGCTTCTGGGCGGCCAGCTTCATCTGCTCATATTCGAGCAGGCGGCGGACCAGTTCGGCGCGGGGATCCTCGGGCTCTTCGCCGGTGTCGGTCTTCTTGACCGGCAGCAGCATGCGCGACTTGATTTCGATGAGCATGGCCGCCATCAGCAGGTATTCGGCGGCCAGTTCGAGGTTGGTGATGCGGATCTGGTCCACATACGACAGATACTGCCGCGTGACATCCGCCATGGGAATGTCCAGAACGTTGAAGTTCTGCTTGCGGATCAGGTAGAGCAACAGGTCCAGCGGCCCTTCGAAGGCTTCGAGGAAGACTTCCAGCGCATCGGGCGGGATGTACAGGTCCGTCGGCATCTGGAACAGCGGCTCGCCATACAGGCGCGCGAACGCCACGCTGTCGATGGTGTCGGGCGTGCTGTCGACGGACGGTTCCACTAGCTTGGCCAGGGCATCGCCCGGCACCGAGGGGGTCTGGACCATGTTTGCCGCAAGGGTATCAGTCTGCCTGATACACGTACGGCCTTTGCGGCACGCGGGCCGCGCGGAAGCCTTCGAGCAGTTCCTGGTCCTGCGGCTTGTCCCAGAGGCGGGCGCGTCCCTCGCGCTGGCGCTCTTCGGTGCCAGGGTGGGATTTCTTGTAGTCCTTCAGGAACTGGGTGATCTCGGATTCGTAGTTGGTTGCCATGGCACCAATTTCATTAGGTTGCAGATGTCCGGAGTTTACTTCACGGCGGCCCGATCCCCGGCGTTACAATCGTCAGGCTCCCATCGCCGCCTTCCGACATGCCCGCAGAATCCGCCGCCGCAGCCCGCCCCGTCCCGCCTTCATCCCCGGACGCGGTACGCGCGGCGCGCATGATCCCCTTCATTGTCGGGTGCGCCCTCTTCATGCAGATGCTGGACGCCACGGTGGTGGCGACCGCCCTGCCCGCCATGGCCCGGGCGCTGGGATCCACCCCGGTGCGGCTCAACGTGGCCATCACCTCGTACCTGCTGGCCGTCGCCGTCTTCGTGCCCATCAGCGGCTGGGCGGCCGACCGCTACGGCGCCCGGCGCGTGTTCATCGCCGCGATCGGCCTGTTCACCCTCAGTTCCGTCGCCTGCGCCCTGTCGCAGGACCTGCCGCAGCTCGTGCTGGCGCGCATCGTCCAGGGCATGGCGGGCGCCATGATGGTGCCGGTCGGGCGGATCATCCTGCTGCGCACCGTTCCCAAGCACGATCTGCTCAAGGCCATGTCCTTCCTGTCGATTCCGGCGCTGCTGGGGCCCGTGATCGGCCCGCCGCTGGGCGGCTTCATGGTCACGTATATGTCGTGGCACTGGATTTTCCTGATCAACATCCCGATCGGCATTCTGGGCATCTGCCTCGTGCTGCGCTTTGTCTCGGAGATCCGCGAAACAGGGACGCCCCGGCTGGACTGGATCGGGTTCCTGCTCAGCGCCACCTGCCTGGCCACGCTGGTCAGCGGCTTCGAGGCCATCGGCCGCGACGTGATGCCGCTGCCCGTGCTGCTGGGCCTGATCGCCGTGGGCATCGTCTGCGGCCTGCTCTATGGCGTGCACGCCCGCCGCGTCGAGCATCCCATCATCGACCTGTCCCTGATGCGGATCCCCACTTTCGCCATCTCCACCCTGGGCGGCAACCTGTGCCGCTTCGCCGTGGGCGCCACGCCGTTCCTCTTGGCCATGCTGCTGCAGGTGGGCTTCGGCCTCACGCCGTTTTCAGCCGGCCTCATCACCTTCGCCAGCGCCGCCGGCGCGCTGCTGATGAAATTCGTCGCCACCCCCATCGTGCAGCGCTTCGGCTTTCGGCGCGTGCTGACCCTGAACGCGCTGCTGACGGGCGCCTTCATCATCGTCTGCGGCGCCTTCAATGCGGCCACCCCGGTGTGGCTGATGATCGCCATCCTGCTGGTGGGCGGCTTCTTCCGGTCGTTGCAGTTCACGGGGGTAAATACGCTAACCTATGCCGACATCCCCGCTTCCAAAATGAGCCGCGCCAGCAGCTTCTCGGCGATGGCGCAGCAACTGGGCATCACCTTGGGCGTCGGGGTGGCCGCGGTCACGCTGAACATCAGCATGTCATTGCGCGGCGCCGAAACGCTGGCCGTCAGCGACGTGGTCGCGGGCTTTGTCGTCATCGGCCTGCTGTGCATGGCATCGACCTTCTCCTTTAGACGCCTCGACCCGCTGGCCGGGGCACACCTGAACGGCGCGAAAAACAGTGACGACGAATGAATTTGTCCTAGCCCTGGACCAGGGCACGACCAGCTCCCGGGCCATCGTGTTCGACCGCGACTGCGTGGTCCGCGGCGTCGGCCAACGCGAATTCCGCCAGCACTACCCGCGTCCGGGCTGGGTCGAACACGATGCCAACGAGATCTGGCACAGCCAGCTCGACGTCGCCCGCGAGGCCCTGCGCAATGCCGGGGCCACGGCGGCCGACATCGCCGCCATCGGCATCACCAACCAGCGCGAAACCACCCTCATCTGGGAACGCGCCACCGGCCGCCCGCTGGCCCGCGCCATCGTCTGGCAGGACCGCCGCACCGCGCCCCTGTGCGACAAGCTGCGCCAGGACGGCCACGGCGACTTCCTGCAGGCGCGCACCGGCCTGGTCGTCGACGCCTATTTCTCGGGCACCAAACTGGCATGGCTGCTGGAGCACGTGCCCGGCGCGCGCCGCATGGCCGAACGCGGCGAGCTGGCCTTCGGCACGGTCGACACCTGGCTCATCTGGCAACTGACCGGCGGCGCCGTCCACAGCACCGACCCCAGCAACGCCTCGCGCACCATGCTCTTTGACCTGCACACGCAGGACTGGAACGACGACATCCTGGCGCTGCTGGACATCCCGCGCAGCGTCCTGCCCCAGATCGCGCCCAGCAGCGCCATCGTCGGCGACGCCCTGCCCGAATGGCTGGGCGGCTCCGTGCCCATCGCCGGCGTCGCGGGCGACCAGCAGGCCGCCACGTTCGGCCAGGCCTGCTTCACGCCGGGCATGGCCAAGAACACCTACGGCACCGGCTGCTTCATGCTGATGAACGTCGGCGACAAGCCCGTCCAGTCCAGGAACAACCTGCTGTCCACCGTCGGCTGGGGCCTGCCCCAACCCGGCCAGGAAAAATGGAAGCCCGCCTACATGCTGGAAGGCGGCGTCTTCGTGGCCGGCGCCGCGGTCCAATGGCTGCGCGACGGCCTGGGCATCATCCAGCGCTCCGAAGACATCGAATCCCTGGCCGCCAGCGTCTCGGACACCGACGACGTCTTCATGGTCCCCGCCTTCGCCGGCCTGGGCGCCCCGCACTGGGACCCCTACGCCCGCGGCACCCTGGTGGGCCTGACGCGCGGCACGACCCGCGCCCACATCGCCCGCGCCACGCTGGAATCCATCGCCCTGCAAAGCGCCGAACTGCTGACCTGCATGGACGCCGACAGCGGCATCGCGCTGACCGAGCTGCGCGTGGACGGCGGCGCCGCCCGCAACGACCTCCTGATGCAGATGCAGGCCGACATCCTGGGCGTGCCGGTCGTGCGCCCCCGCGTCCCCGAATCCACCGCCCTGGGCGCGGCGGGCCTGGCGGGCCTGGCCGTTGGCTTCTGGTCCGGCCAGGACGAATTCGCGTCCAAATGGCACGCCGAACGCACCTTCGAACCCACCTGGCCCCAATCCGTCAGGGACGCCCGCATGAAACGCTGGCGCCAGGCGGTGGAACTGTCGAAAGGCTGGTCCGCAGGGGCGGGAAAGTAGGGGCGGGGGGAAGCCGGGGCGGCGGCGGCCTTTAAGCCGCCCGCACCCCGATCGCCACCACCCTTGCGCTGAAGTCCTTCAACAACTCCTCCCGCATCGCCTCCGCCCGCGCCATCGACGCCTCCTTGACGTGCCCGTATCCCCGGATCTCCTCGGGCACGCTGGCCAACGCCACCGCCCGATCCAGATTCCCCCGGTTCAGCTTCGACAGGATCGCCGTCATCGTCTCGCGGTACTCGCGGATCAGTTCGCGCTCGGCCCGCCGCTCCTGCGTATAACCGAACGGATCGAACCGGGACCCCCGCAGGAACCGCATCCGGGCCAGCGCCCGGAACACCTTCAGCATCCCGGGCCCATACGCCCGCTTCACCAGATGCCCGTCCTTGTCGCGCCGCGCCAACACGGGCGGCGCCAGGTGAAAGCGCAGCTTCCAGTCCCCTTCGAACTGCTCGCCCACCCGCTTCAGGAACTCGCCGTCCGAATACAGCCGGGCCACCTCGTACTCGTCCTTGTACGCCATCAGCTTGAAGTAATAGCGCGCCACCGCCAGCGCCAGCCGGCTGGTGCCGGTGGCCTCGCGCTCGGCATGCGCCACCTTGTCCACCAGATCCGTGTACTGCTTCGCGTAGGCGTCGTTTTGATACTGCGCCAGGAACGCCTTGCGCACCGCCACCACCTGCGCCAGTTCCCCGGCGGGCTGTTTCAGGTCGACCACCGGACCCGGCGCGCGCGGCCGCGTGATCTCGATGATGTCCTCCGGCGGCGCGGGCGGCACCCCGCCCGTGGCCATCAGGCGCGCCACCGCCGCCGGCTCGTGCGCCGCGCGCCGCCCCCACGCAAACGCGGCAAGATTGGCCGCCACCTGCTGGCCGTTCAGCTCGATCGCGCGCACCAGCGCCTCGCGCGACAGCGGAATCCAGCCCTTCTGGAAGGCATAGCCCATCATGAGCGGATTCGAATAGATGGCGTCGCCCAGCAGCACCACCGCCATCGCCGCCGCATCCACCGCGTCCAGATTGTCCTTGCCGCAGGCGTCCCGCAGATCCGCCGTCAGCGAGGTCCCCGGCAGCGTCCAGGACGGGTTGGACACGAACGCCGCTGTCGGCGCGGTCTCGCTGTTCAGCAGGACGCGCGTGCGGCCGGGACTCACCCGGGCCATCGCGTCGGCACTCGTCGCCACCACCAGGTCGCCAGCCAGCAGCAGATCGGCCTCGCCCATCGCCACCCGCGTGTTCAGCAGGTGATCGGGCGTGCCGGCCAGCACGACGTGCGAAAACACCGCGCCGCCCTTCTGCGCCAGCCCCGCCATGTCCAGCACCGAACAGCCCTTGCCCTCCAGGTGCGCGGCCATGCCCAGTAGCTGGCCGATGGTCACCACCCCCGTGCCGCCCACCCCCGCGATAAAAACGCCATAGGGCTGCGCCAGGTTCTGCAGACGCGGCAGGGGCACGTCCTCGTCGGGCGCGCCGCCCGCCTGCGCCAGCGCGGCCGGCTTTCTGAGCTTGCCGCCTTCAACGGTGACCAGGCTCGGGCAAAAGCCCTTCAGACAGGAGAAATCCTTGTTGCAGCTGGACTGGTTGATCTTGCGCTTGCGCCCGAACTCCGTTTCCAGCGGCTCCACGGACAGGCAGTTCGATTTCGTGGAGCAGTCTCCGCAGCCCTCGCACACCCGTTCGTTGATGACCACGCGCCGCGCCGGATCGGGATATGCGCCGCGCTTGCGGCGGCGGCGCTTTTCGGTCGCGCAGGTCTGGTCGTAGACCAGCACCGACACGCCGGGATGTTCGCGCAGTTCGCGCATCACCGCGTCCAGTTCGTCGCGGTGGCGCACCGCCACGCCCGGCGCCAGGTCGGACACGTCCAGGTACTTGCCAGGATCGTCGGTCACGACCACGATCTTCTCGATGCCCTCGGCCGCCACCTGGCGCGTGATCATCGGCACGCTGATCGGGCCGTCCACGGGCTGCCCGCCCGTCATGGCCACCGCGTCGTTGAAGAGGATCTTGTACGTGATGGGCGCCTTGGCCGCCACGGCCGCGCGTATCGCCAGCAGTCCGGAATGGAAATACGTGCCGTCGCCCAGGTTCGCGAAGACGTGTTTTTCCGTGGTGAACGGCGCCTGGCCCAGCCACGGCACGCCCTCGCCGCCCATCTGCGTGTAGACGTCGGTGTTGCGGTCCATCCACCTCACCATGTAGTGGCAGCCGATGCCGGCCATGCCGCGCGAGCCCTCCGGCAGTCGCGTCGACGTGTTGTGCGGACAGCCCGAACAGAACCAGGGCTTGCGCTCTTCGACGACGCGCGGGCGCGCCAAGGCCTCCTCGCGCGCGCGGATGAATGCCAGCCGCGCCTCGATGCCCGCGCGCACGTCATCCGGCAGGTCAAAGCGCAGCAGGCGCGCCGCGATCGCCTTGGCGACCATGGCGGGCGAGAACTCGTAATGCGCGGGCAGCAGCCAGTTGCCCTGCGGCACCGACCATTCGCCGCCGTCCTTGTCGTCGAACTTGCCCACCACGCGGGGAATCTTCTTGCCGCTGCCGATCCAGCTGAACAGTTCTTCCTTCAACTGGTATTCCAGCACCTGGCGCTTTTCCTCGACCACCAGGATCTCGTCCAGCCCCTCGGCGAATTGCTGCGTGCCCGCGGATTCCAGCGGCCACACCATGCCCACCTTGAACAGCCGCAGGCCGATGCGCCGGCACACGTCTTCGGACAGGCCCAGGTCCGCCAGCGCCTGGCGCGTATCCAGGTAGGCCTTGCCCGAGGTCATGATGCCGAAGCGCGCATCGGCCTGCGGCACGTGCCAGGGTTCGCGGTTCAGCCCGTTGGCGCGGGCATAGGCCAGCGCGGCATACAGCTTGTAGTCCAGCAGCCGCGCTTCCTGCTGCAGCGGCGTATCGGGCAACCGGATATTCAGGCCGTCGGGCGGAAGCAGGAAATCCTCGGGCAGCGCGATGCGCACGCGATGCGGATCCACATCGACCGATGCCGACACCTCGACGATGTCGGTGATGCACTTCATGCCCACCCATACGCCCGCATAGCGGCTCATCGCCCAGCCATGCAGGCCGTAATCCAGCACTTCCTGGACGCTGGACGGAAACAGCACCGGGATCATGCAGGCCTTGAGGATGTGATCGCTCTGGTGCGGCAGCGTGGAGGACTTGGCCGGGTGATCGTCGCCCGCCACCACCAGCACGCCGCCGTGGCGCGAGGTGCCGGCCGCGTTGGCGTGCTTGAAGACGTCGCCGCAGCGGTCCACGCCCGGGCCCTTGCCGTACCACATGCCGTAGACCCCGTCGTACTTCGCGCCGGGAAACAGATTGACCTGCTGCGTACCCCAGACGGCGGTGGCGGCCAGGTCTTCGTTGATGCCGGGCTGGAATTCGACGTGGTGCGCCTTCAGGTGCGCGGCCGCCTTCCACATGTTCTGGTCGACGCCGCCCAGCGGCGAGCCCCGGTAGCCCGACACGAAGCCGGCCGTGTTCAAGCCCGCCCGCAGGTCGCGCACCCGCTGCATCATGGGCAGGCGCACCAGGGCATGGATGCCGCTCATCCAGGCGCGGCCGGATTCCAGGGTGTATTTGTCGTCGAGCTGAACGGATTCGAGCGCCGCGCGGACGGCGGGCGTAAGGGGGGCATTCATGTCTACTCCAAGCTCTGATGCCCCCACCAGCTTCTCGCGGCGCCCCAAAGAACGCGCGCGGGCCAACAAGGGCCGTGAAAGTGAAGTCCTGATGCGTTCGCGCTTCTTCGGGCCGAATCGCGCTGGCCGCGCCTGGCGCTCCGAAAACGGGGCCGGCAGGCGCGGGTCCTTTCGGTTGTAACCGCTGGCCCCCGGCCGGGCAATAGGGCGATGCGATAATTGCCCGCATGGACTTCGCCCTTCGCATCGTCGCCTGGCAGCGCCAGCACGGCCGCCACGATCTCCCCTGGCAAAACACCCGGGATCCCTACCGGATCTGGCTATCCGAGATCATGCTGCAGCAGACGCAGGTCGCCACCGTCATCCCCTATTACGAACGATTCCTGCAACGCTTCCCGGACGTCGCGGCGCTGGCCGCCGCCTCGCAGGAAGACGTGATGCCGTACTGGGCCGGGCTGGGCTACTACGCACGCGCCCGCAACCTGCATCGCTGCGCGCAGGAGATCGTGCGCGACTGGGACGGACGCTTTCCGCCCACGGCCGAGGCCATCGCCACCCTGCCCGGCATCGGCCGGTCCACCGCCGCGGCCATTGCGGCGTTCTCGAATGGCGAGCGCTCGCCCATCCTGGACGGCAACGTCAAGCGCGTCTTCACCCGGCACTTCGGCATCGCGGGCGATCCGGCCAGGCGCGAGGTCGAGCAACGCCTGTGGACGCTGGCGCACGCGCAGGTCGACGCCGCGCCGGGGCTCGACATGGCGGCGTACACGCAAGGGCTGATGGACCTGGGCGCCACGCTTTGCACGCGCGGCAAGCCCGCGTGCGACCGCTGCCCGGTGGCCGACACCTGCGTCGCGCGGCGCGAGGGCCGCCAGGCCGAGCTGCCCACGCCCAAGGCGCGCAAGGCCATTCCCGAACGCGAGACCTGTATGTTGGTGCTGCGGCACCGGGGCGCCTTCCTGCTGCAGCAGCGGCCCGAGCCCGGCATCTGGGGCGGACTGTGGAGCCTGCCCGAATTCGACGTGGCGGGCGATCCCGACAGCGCATCGCGCGCGCTGGGGCTGGAGCCCGAACAGCGCTTCGAACTGGCCGCCTTCGCGCACACGTTCACGCATTACCGGCTGCACATCCGCCCGTGGCTCGTGCCCGTGCGGGCGGTCGGCGTGCGTGAATCGGCGCTGCCGCAGCGCTGGGTGCCGGCCGACAAGCTGGGAACCATGGCGCTGCCCGCGCCGGTCAAGAAACTGTTGCGGGGGCTGGTGGACGCCGGGATGCAGGACAGCTTGTTCGGCGAGGAAGATGCGGCCTAGGTGTCTGACACCGGCCGACAGTCACCCGCCCGCCCCGCTCAACAGCATCACCAGCTTCAAGTCCGGATGCGTCGCCAGCCGGAACGTGATCTGTTGATACGCCAGTCGGCCGCGCCGCGGATGCTGGAATTCGCGCAGGCCGCCTTCGCGCTCGACCACCGCATGGCGCGTCCACCAGTGTGAAAACACCACGCTCTGGCGGCTCAGGCTGTCCAGCAGCGACAGCACCGCCGGCTCGTCCAGGTGCGCGCCCGCGTCGGCGCGGAACTCCGCCACCACGCGGCGGGCGCGCTGGTCCCAGTCCACCACCAATTCGCGCGCGGCGGGATCCAGGAAGATGTAGCGCAGCAAGTTGGGCTCGGGGTCGCGTTCGGGCCAGTTGTCGAACAGGTCGATGAGCGGCGCGTTGCAGGCCAGCACGTTCCAGGCGCGGTCCAGCACATAGGCCGGCGCGTCGATCGCGTTGACGCATTCCTGCAGCGGCCCCGGCGCGCCGCCCGCGTCGTCGCGGGCATGCTGGGGATCCGCGCAGTCGGCCAGGTCGAAGAGGTAGGCGCGCTCTGCGCGCGCCAGTTGCAGCACGCCCGCGATGCGCGACCACACCGACGGCGACACCGATACCTCACGGCCCTGCTCGATCCAGGTGTACCAGGTGACGCTGATGCCGCAGAGCTGCGCCACCTCTTCGCGCCGCAGCCCCGGCGTGCGGCGGCGCGAGCCTTCGGGCAGGCCGGCCATCTGCGGCGTGATGCGCGAGCGCGCGCTGCGCACGAACTCGCCCAGCGCGTGCCGGCGCAGGTGAGCGCCATCTTGGCCGGGAATGGCGGGCTGGGGGGAAGTAGTCATACCAGGATAAGCAATGGGCTTGTACGTGTATACGGGCCCGCCTATCTTAGCGCCTGCACCCCTTCCGCACGCCAGAAACAAGGATTTCTCATGACCGCCAGTTCCCACGACGCCGCCGTCGATCGCCAATTCAGCCCCCGCGCCGCCGCCTACCTGACCAGCGCCGTCCACGCGCAGGGCGAGGACCTGCTGCAGATGGCCGCCATCGCCGGCCGGCACCCCGGCGCGCGCGTGCTGGACCTGGGCTGTGGCGGCGGCCACGTGAGCTTTCACGTCGCGCCGCAGGTCGCGCACGTGACCGCCTACGACCTGTCGCAACAGATGCTGGACGTGGTCGCGGCCGAAGCCGCCAAGCGCGGGTTCGGCAATCTGGTCACCTGTCAGGGCAAGGCCGAGTACCTGCCGTTCGGCGACGGCGAGTTCGACCTGGTGATGTCGCGCTATTCCACGCATCACTGGCAGGACGCCGGGCGCGGCCTGCGCGAAGCCTTCCGCGTGCTCAAGCCGGGCGGCACCGCGGTGTTTGCCGACGTGGTGTCGCCGGGCGAGCCGCTGCTGGACACCTGGCTGCAGACCATCGAAGTGCTGCGCGATACCTCGCACGTGCGCGACTACTCGGTGGCCGAGTGGACGCGCATGCTCACCGAAGCCGGCTTCACGCTGCACGAACTGGCGCCGCGCCGCCTGCCGCTGGAATTCCAGTCCTGGGTCACGCGCATGCGCACGCCCGACACGCTGGTAGCCGCCCTGCGCCACATGTTCGAGATTGCGCCGGACGTGGTGCGCGCGCATTTCGAGGTGCGCGACGACGCTTCCTTCACCAGCGACACGGCGACGATCGTGGTGAAAAAACCGGCCTGATTCAACCCGGCGGCGGCGGATACCCGGCGGACAGGGTCCCCGCCACGCCCAGGCTGCGCAGGGACTGCGCGGCCTGCGCCAGCGCCTGCACAAAGCGCGGCGCCTGGCCGAGGTCGCCGAACACCGGTTCCAGGCCCGTCATCGCGCCCGCCCACGCCAGCATCGCCGCCGGCCCCTCGCCCGCCCGACGCGCCGCCTCGTCCGCCCGCGCGCGCCGATCCGCCAGCGCCTCGGCCATCGGATCCTGGATCTCGTATGCCCGTCCGGCCTGGTCCGATCCGCGCAGGAAATACAGCCACCCCGCCACCGCCAGCGCCAGCCCCGGGATCGGCGCCTGCGCCGCCAGCCGGTCCCGCACGGTGCCCAGCAGGCGCTGCGGCAGCTTCTGCGAGCCGTCCATCGCGATCTGCCGCGTCTGGTGGCGAAGCGCCGAGTTGGCGAACCGCTGCAACAGCCCGTGGCGATACTGCGCCAGATCCAGCCCGGGCAGCGGCGGCAGCGTCGGCTCGATCTCCTGCCGCATCAATTCGCTCAGGAAACGCCGCATGCCGGGCTGGGCCATCGCCTCATCGACGGTAGCCCAGCCCGCCATCACCGACAGGTAGGCCAGCGCGGAGTGCGCGCCGTTGACCATGCGCAGCTTCAGCGTTTCGAAGGGCGCGGCGTCGGCCACGAAGCGCGCCCCGCCCGCGGCCCAGTCCGGCCGGCCCGCCACGAAGTCGTCTTCGACCACCCATTCCAGATAGGGCTCCGCCATCACCGGCCAGGCGTCGCGCACGCCCAGCGTTGCCGCCACGTCGTGCCGGTCCGCGTCGGTCGTGCGGGGCACGATGCGGTCGACCATCGAGCAGGGAAACGCGCACGCCGACGCGATCCAGTCGGCCAGCGCCGCGTCGACCCGCGCCGCGAACGCGAGCACCAGCGCGCGCAGCAGGCGGCCGTTGGCCGGCAGGTTGTCCAGCGACATCACCGTCAGCGGCGCGCGGCCCGCCGCGCGGCGGCGCTGCAGGCCGTATGCCAGGAAGCCGATCACGCTGCGCGGCGACGCCGGATGCGCAAGGTCGTGCGCAATGTCGGGATGGGCCAGGTCCAGCCGTCCGCTGGCCGGATCGTGGCAATAGCCTTTCTCGGTGACCGTGAGGCTGACGATGCGCGTGTCCGGCGCGGCAATCCGTTCCAGCACGGCGCCAGGCTGCTCGGGCGCCACCAGCGTCTCCCGCAGGCAGCCGATCACGGCCAGGTGTTGCCGGGGCGCGCCGCCGCCGTCGGCGTCGCGCAAGGCCAGCGTGTACAGGCCGTCCTGCGGCGCCAGCGCGTCGCGCGTATCGGCGTGGCGCAGGGACACGCCGCAGACGCCCCAGTCCGGACCGGCCCCGGCGCGCAGGGCGGCATCGTTCACCGCCGCCAGATGCGCGCGCGCGAACGCGCCCAGGCCCAGATGCACGATGCCGGTACGGAGCGCCGACCGGTCATACCCCGGACGCGCCACGTGCGCCGGCAGGCCGGGCAGCGCGGCTGCGTCGAGGCGGCTGCCTTGGCCTACCAGTTCCATAGCGTGCCGTCGTGCTGCAGCCGGTTCACCGGCAGATAGGCGCGCCGGTAGGGATATTTGGCGGCCAGCGCCTCGTCGATCTCCACCCCATGCCCCGGCACGTCGCCCGGATACAGCATTCCCTGGTCGAACGTGTACGCGTGCGGGAACACCGCGTCCGTCTCCTCGGTATGGCGCATGTATTCCTGGATGCCGAAGTTCGGCACCCACAGGTCGAAATGCAGCGCCGCGCCCATGCAGACGGGCGACAGGTCGGTGGCGCCATGGCAGCCGGTGCGCACCTGGTAGAGCGAAGCCAGGTCGGCGATGCGCCGCAGGTGCGTGATGCCTCCGGCGTGGACCACGGTGGTGCGGATGTAGTCGATGAGCTGGTTCTGCACCAGATCCTTGCAGTCCCAGATGGTGTTGAAGATCTCGCCCACGGCCAGCGGCGTGGTGGTGTGCTGGCGGATCAGCCGGAACGCCTCCTGGTTCTCGGCAGGCGTCGCGTCTTCCATCCAGAAGAGGCTGTAGGGCTCGAGCGACTTGCCCAGCCTGCCCGCCTCGATAGGCGTCAGGCGGTGATGCACGTCGTGCAGCAGGTGGTGTTCAAAGCCCAGTTTCTCGCGGATGCGCTCGAACAGCTGGGGCGCATGGCGCAGGTATTTTTCGGTGGACCAGTCGTGCTCGCTGGGCAGGTCGGCGTCGGCGGGCTCGTAGAACAGGGCGCCGCGGCCGACGCCATACACCTTTTCCAGCCCGGGCACGCCGCTTTGCGCGCGAATGGCGCGGTAGCCCATGTCGGCGTAGCGCAGCACCTCGTCGACGGTGTGCTCGATGTCCGAGCCGTTGGCGTGGCCATAGACCATCACGCCGCTGCGGCTCTTGCCGCCCAGCAACTGGTACAGCGGCAGGCCGGCGGCCTTGGCCTTCAGGTCCCACAGCGCCGTGTCCACGCCCCCGATGGCGGTCATGGTGACCGGCCCGCGCCGCCAGTAGGCGCCCTTGTACAGGTACTGCCAGATGTCCTCGATCTGATGCGCATCGCGCCCGATCAGGCAGGGAATCACATGTTCGGTCAGGTAGGCGGCCACCGCCAGTTCGCGTCCGTTCAGCGTCGCATCGCCGATGCCGGTCAGGCCCTGGTCGGTTTCGATCTTCAGGGTCACGAAGTTGCGGCCCGGAGAACAGACAATCACGCGTGCATTCGTAATCTTCATCGTGGACTTCCGGCTACAGGGAGGGAATGGCCGCGCGCGGCGGCCGGCGGGTCAGAACGTCACCATCACTTTCATCGCCTGCTGGCGGTCGCCCGCCAGCGCAAAGGCGTCATGCACGCGCGCCACCGGCATCGCCGCCGTGAGCAGCGGCGACACGTCGAGCAGGCCGCGGCCCAGGCAATCCACGGCCATCGCGTATTCGTCCACGAAGCGGAAGCTGCCAATGCAGGACAGGCTCTTGACCATGATCTGGTTGAACGGGCAGCCCTCGCTGCTGCCGCTCAGCGTGCCGACGGTGACGACCACGCCGCGCGGGCGCGCCGCGCGCAGGCAGCTCGCCAGGCCCGCGTAGCTGCCGGAAGCCTCGAAGCACGCGTCCACCGAGCCCTTGCCCGCGGCCAGTTCGTCCAGCGCGCCCGGGTCCGCGGCCGCATTGATGGTGCGCGTCGCGCCCACGCGGGCGCAGGCCGCGAGCGTCTGGTCCACGATGTCCACGGCGATGACGTGGCTGGCGCCCGCCAGGCGCGCGGCCATCACGATCAGCGCGCCGATGGGGCCGGCGCCGACCACCATGGCCGTCCTGCCCAGCAGCGACCCGGCGCTGCGCACCGCGTGCAGGGCGACCGCCAGCGGCTCGGCAAAGGCGGCCAGCTCGAAAGACAGGGAATCCGGCACCGGCAGGCACTGCCGTTCCTGCACGATGACCTCTTCGCGCATCGCGCCCTGCATGTGCGGATAGCGGCTGGCGCTGCCGAAGAAATGCACGGATTCGCAGTGATTGGAGTCGCCCTGGCGGCAGTAGCGGCACACGCCGCAGGTGCGCGCCGGATCCAGCGCCACGCGGTCCCCCGGCTTGACCGCCGTGACCGCCGTGCCCACCTCCAGCACCTGGCCGGACGCTTCGTGGCCCGGCGTGAGCGGCTCGCGGATGACGAAGTCGCCCACCCGGCCGTGCCGGAAATAATGCAGGTCCGACCCGCAGATGCCGACCGCCTTGATGCCGACGCGCACCTGCGACGGCTCCAGCGGCTGCGGGTCCTGTTCGTCCAGGCGCAGGTCCTGCGCCCCGTGGATCATGCAATTGAGCATCAGCGCCACCCCTGCGCGAATTCGCCGATCACCCGTTCCAGGTGATCGCGCATGGCCTGCCGGGCGCCGGGCGCGTCGCGGGCCACCAGCGCGCCGAAGATGCGCTGGTGATCCGCCTGCGATGCCTGGCGCAAGGCCTGTGTATGGAAATGCTGTTCGATCTTTTCCCAGACCGGTCCCTGGGCCTGGTCCCACATCGACGTCACCGTCGCCAGCAGCACGCTGTTGCCGGTGGATTGCGCAATGCCCAGGTGGAACCGGCGGTCGGCCTCGGCGTTGGCGGCCTTGTCCGTCATGCGGTCGCGCATGGCCGTCAGCGCCTCGAAGATGCGGTCCAGGTCCGCGTCGCTGCGCGTGGACGCCGCCAGCCCGGCGATCTCGGATTCGATCAGGCAGCGGGCGCGCAGCAGTTCGAAGGGGCCGGCGCCCGGCTCCTGCAAGACGGGCGGGCGGTTGGCGCCGGGCTCGCAGACATAGATGCCCGAGCCCCCGCGCACTTCCACCACGCCCTGCAGCTCCAGCGCGATGATGGCCTCGCGCACGGACGTGCGGCTGACGTCGAAGCGTTCGGCCAGCGCGCGCTCGGCCGGCAGGCGCTGGCCCGCTGCGAATTCGCCCTGGGCCACGAGCGCATGGATCTGGGCGGCCAGGCGGACATAGCCGCGATCTGGCGCGGACCGGGCGGCCGGGACGTCGGGCTTGGTGAGCGGTTGCAGCGTCATGGTGCCTCAAATTGGTTAGACCAAATCGTATTTGGTCCACCAATTTCCACCATCATGGTTTACCACTATGGGCCCGGCGTGCGCCCTCGACAGCGACGGCATCGACCTTGTATAGATACGGGTCGACCGACAGCCCCAGGAAACCCCATGCCCAGCACGACCGACCTGCCCTTGCCGTCCGCCCTGGCGGACCTGACCGTCGCCGAAGCGGCGGCGCTGATCCGCGAGGGTCGCCTCACCAGCCTTGCGCTCACGCAGGCGTGCCTGGACCGCATCGACGCCCGCCAGGATCTGAACGCCTTCATCACCGTCGACCGCGAGGGCGCGCTGGCGCAGGCGCGCGCCTACGACGCGGCGCCCGGCAAGGGTCCGCTGGGCGGCGTGCCCATCGCGATCAAGGACAACATCCACGTCGCGGGCCTGCCGAACACGGCCGGCACGCCCGCGCTGCGCCACTTCGTTCCCGCCGAGGACGCGCCCGTCGTGCAGCGCCTGCGCGAAGCCGGCGCCGTCATCCTGGGCAAGACCAACATGCATGAACTGGCGTTCGGCGTGTCCGGCTACAACACGGCCTTCCCCGGCCCGCAGGGCGACGGCACGCGCAACGCCTACGATGCCCGCCTGATCGCCGGGGGGTCGTCATCCGGCAGCGGCGCCGCGGTAGGCGCGCGACTGGCGCCCGCCGCGATGGGCACGGACACCGGCGCCTCGGTGCGCCTGCCGGCCTCGGTGAACGGCGCGGCCGGTTTTCGCCCGACCGTGGGCCGCTATGACGGCGCGGGCATCACCCCGATCTCGCATACCCGCGACACGCCGGGCCCCATCGCCAACGGCATGGCGGACATCGTGCTGCTGGACGCGGTGCTCACCGGCCAGACGCAGCCGCTGGCGCCCCTGCCGCCCGCGAACATCCGGTTGGGCCTGGCCCGCTATTTCTGGGCCGATCTGGACCCGGCGGTGCAGGCGGTCGCGCAGGACGCACTGAATCGGCTGCGCGCGGCGGGCGTGACGCTGGTGGAGCTGGACATGCCCGACCTGCCCGCCGCCAACGCGGCCGTGGGCATGCCGCTGTGCCTGTACGAGCAGAAGCCCGACCTGACGGCCTATCTGGCGCGCTACCACGTGGGGGTGAGCTTTGAGGCGGTGGTGGCGCAGATTTCCAGCCCCGACGTGAAGGGCATCTTCGACAACCTGATCGTGCCGGGCGTGCTGCCCACGCCCGACGGGCAGATTCTGGCGCTGCAACCGCTGTACCAGAGCGCCATCGCGACCGGCCGCCGCGAACTGATCGACGTCTACCGCCGCGCCTTCAAGGAACATGCGCTGGACGGCCTGCTGTTTCCGACCGTGCCGGTCCCGCCGCCCGCCGCGACGCCCGAGGCCAGCAGTTTCGAAACCTTCGCCCGACTGGCGCGCAACGTGGACCCCGGCAGCAACGCGGGCCTGCCCGGCCTGAGCGTGCCCGCCGGGCTGTCCGCGCAGGGCCTGCCCGTGGGGCTGGAGATCGACGGCCTGCCGGGCGAGGACCGCAAGGTGCTGGCGATCGGCGTGGCCATCGAATCGATATTGGGGCGCATCGCCGCGCCCCCCGCGCCGGATCGCTGACTAGCCCAGGTTCGGCGCCAGCGTGCGCTTCAGGTCCTCGATGCTGCGTCCGCTGCGGCGGGCGTAGTCTTCGAGCTGGTCTTCGCCGATGATGCCGACGTTGAAGTACTGCGACTGCGGGTGGCTGAAGTAAAAGCCCGACACGCTGGACGCCGGGTACATGGCGTAGCTGTCGGTCAGCATCATGCCGATGTCCTCGCCGTCCAGCACGCGGAACATGTCGGTCTTGACCACGTGTTCCGGGCAGGCCGGGTAGCCGGGCGCCGGACGGATGCCCACGTACTTCTCGGCAATCATGTCCTCGTTGGACAGGGCCTCGTCGGGCGCGTAGCCCCACAGGTCCTGCCGCACGCGCGCGTGCAGGCATTCCGCGAAGGCTTCGGCCAGCCGGTCGGCCAGCGACTTGAGCATGATGCTGGAATAGTCGTCCAGCGCCTTCTCGAATTCCGCTTCCTTCTTCTCGATGCCCAGGCCGGCCGTGACCGCGAACATGCCGATGTAATCGAGCTTGCCGCTGGACTTGGGCGCGATGAAGTCCGACAGCGACTTGTTGCTGACGCCTTCGCGCTTGGCGCCCTGCTGGCGCAGGTTGCGGTACGTGAACAGCACTTCGCTGCGGGTTTCGTCCTTGTAGACCTCGATGTCTTCGTCGTTGACGCTGTTGGCCGGATAGAAGCCGACGACGCCGTTGGCGGTGAGCCAGCGGCCTTCGACGATGCGTTTCATCATGGCCTGGCCGTCGGCAAAGACCTTGCGCGCCTGCTCGCCCACCACCTTGTCGTCCAGGATGGCCGGGAACGGGCCGAACAGGCTCCAGGTCTGGAAGAACGGGCCCCAGTCCACGTACTTCGCGATCTCGGCCAGGTCGTAGCTCTTGAAGGTGCGGCGGCCGATGAACTTGGGGCGCGGCGGCGTGTAGTTGTCCCAATCGATCGCCGGACGCGAGGCGCGCGCCTCGGCCAGCGGCAGGATGGGCGTGGCCTTGCGGTTGGCGTGGCGGCGGCGCACGTCTTCGTATTCCGTGGCCAGTTCGGCCAGGTAGGCTTCCGACTGGTCCGACATCAGGTTGGTGGCCACGCCCACCGAACGGCTGGCGTCCGGCACGTAGATGACCGGGCCTTCATAGTTGGGCGCGATCTTCACGGCGGTGTGCACGCGGCTGGTGGTCGCGCCGCCGATCATCAGGGGGACCTTGCGGCTGCGGAAATACTCGTCGCGCTGCATCTCGGACGCCACGTACGCCATCTCTTCCAGGCTGGGCGTGATCAGGCCGGACAGGCCGACGATGTCGGCGTTCTCTTCCTTGGCCTTTTCCAGGATCTGCGCGCAGGGCACCATCACGCCCATGTTCACGACTTCAAAGTTGTTGCACTGCAGGACCACCGACACGATGTTCTTGCCAATGTCGTGCACGTCGCCCTTGACGGTGGCGATGACGATCTTGCCCTTGGCGCGCACGTCGCCGCCAGCGGCCGCGATCTGGCGCTTTTCTTCTTCGATGAAGGGGATCAGGTGCGCCACCGCCTGCTTCATCACGCGCGCGGATTTCACCACCTGCGGCAGGAACATCTTGCCCTCGCCGAAGAGGTCACCCACGACGTTCATGCCGTCCATCAGCGGGCCTTCGATCACCTCGATCGGCCGTCCGCCGCGCGCCGCGATCTTCTGGCGGACTTCTTCGGTGTCTTCCACGATGAAGGCGGTGATGCCGTGCACCAGCGCGTGGGACAGGCGCTGCTCGACGTCGGCATTGCGCCACGCCAGGTCTTCTTCCTTCTTCGCGCCCGAGCCCTTCACGGTGTCGGCAAACTGCACCAGGCGTTCGGTGGGCGTGCGCTCGTCGTCGGGATCGGTCTTGCCGACCGGCTCGGCGCGGTCCAGCACCACGTCTTCCACCAGGTCGCGCAGCTTGGGATCCAGGTCGGCGTACACGCCCAGCTGGCCGGCGTTGACGATGCCCATCGTCATGCCTTCCTTGACCGCGTAGTACAGGAACACAGTGTGGATGGCCTCGCGCATCGGCTCGTTGCCGCGGAACGAGAAGCTGACGTTGGACACGCCGCCCGAAATGCGGGCGTAGGGCAGGTTTTCGCGAATCCAGCGCGTGCCTTCGATGAAGTCCACGGCGTAGTGGTTGTGCTCGTCGATGCCGGTGGCGACCGCAAAGACGTTCGGGTCGAAGATGATGTCTTCGGGCGGGAAGCCCTCTTCCTCGACCAGGATCTGGTAGGCGCGGCCGCAGATTTCCTTGCGGCGCTCCAGCGTGTCGGCCTGGCCTTGTTCGTCGAACGCCATCACCACCACGGCGGCGCCGTAGCGGCGGCACAGGCGCGCATGATGGCGGAAGGGCTCCAGCCCTTCCTTCATGGAAATGGAGTTCACCACGGCCTTGCCCTGCACGCACTTCAGGCCGGTCTCGATGACTTCCCACTTGGAGCTGTCGATCATGACCGGCACGCGCGCGATGTCGGGCTCGGAGGCGATCAGGTTCAGGAAGCGATGCATGCAGGCCACCGAATCCAGCATGGCCTCGTCCATGTTGATGTCGATGATCTGCGCGCCGTTCTCGACCTGCTGGCGGGCCACGGCCAGCGCCTCGTCGTATTTCTCTTCGCGGATCAGGCGGGCGAACATCTTGCTGCCCGTCACGTTGGTGCGTTCGCCCACGTTGACGTACAGCGTGTCCTCGTCGATGTTCAGGGCTTCCAGGCCCGACAGCCGGGTCTTGACCGGGATCTCGGGCACGACGCGCGGCGTCAGCGCCGTGACCTTCTCGGCAATCGCACGGATGTGGTCCGGCGTGGTGCCGCAGCAGCCGCCCGACATGTTCACCAGCCCGGCGCGCGCGAATTCCTCGAGCAGGGCCGAGGTATCGGCCGGCGTCTCGTCAAACCCCGTCTCGGCCATCGGATTGGGCAGGCCGGCGTTGGGATACACACAGACGTAGGTGTCGCAGATCTTGGACAGCTCGGCCACGTAAGGGCGCATCAGCGCGGCGCCCAGCGCGCAATTCAGGCCGATGGTGACCGGGCGCGCATGGCGCACCGAGTTCCAGAACGCCTCGACCGTCTGGCCGGATAGGATGCGGCCGGACGCGTCGGTCACGGTGCCCGAGATCATCACCGGCAGGCGGATGCCGCGCTGCTCGAAGACTTCCTCGGTGGCGAAGATGGCGGCCTTGGCGTTCAGCGTGTCGAAGATGGTTTCGATCAGGACGATGTCGATGCCGCCGTCCAGCAGGCCGTTGAGCTGTTCGATGTAAGCGACGCGCAGCTCGTCGAAGGTGACGTTGCGCGCGCCCGGGTCGTTCACGTCGGGCGAAATCGACGCCGTCTTGGGTTGCGGGCCCAGCGCGCCGGCCACGAAACGCGGCTTGTCGGGCGTGCTGTAGGCGTCACGGGCCTGGCGCGCCAGCTTGGCCGACTCCAGGTTCAGTTCGTAGGCCAGTTCCGGCAGGTCGTAATCGCCCTGGGCGATGGTGGTGGCGCCGAAGGTGTTGGTCTCGATGACGTCGGCGCCGGCTTCCAGGTACTGGCGGTGGATTTCCGAGATGACGTCAGGGCGCACCAGCGACAGCAGCTCGTTGTTGCCCTTCACGTCCTTGCCGTGGTCGGCGAAGCGCTCGCCGCGGAAGTCCGCTTCGCCCAGCTTGTAGCGCTGGATCATGGTGCCCATGGCGCCGTCCAGGATCAGGATGCGCTTGCCCAGCAGGCGGGCAAAGTCGCCGCCGCGGGTATAGGCTTCGGGAGGGTACGGCAGGCGGGGATACGACACGATCAGGTCCAAAGGGGGTTGGCCACGGCAGCGCAGATGTGGCTAAAACGCGAAAAACGCCGGAAAAACAAGCCCTGATCGTAACAAAATGGGCCTTCGCGCGCCTCACGGTGATACAGTTTCGGCCCCGAACCGGTGCTTTCGGCGCACCAGGCCGGGCAAGGACGCAACACTTGCCCGCCGCGCGCGAAAGGTAAACGGGAAACAGGAAGACGCCCCCCGGGGCCGCCGCGCCGCCCAGAAGGCGCCCGGCAGCTCCCCAAGTCCAGCCTGTGCTGCCCCCGCAACGGTCCCCATGCGCGCAGATGCGCCCATGGCAGCCCGATACCGGCCTGTTCGCTCGTCAGGATGCCTCTCCCACGCCACGCGGCCTCACGGCCCGCCCGGCGCCTGGGCATCCTCCCCATCGTGAATGGCCTGCGGGGTCGCGGGTCGCTTCGAGGTCAAGTAGATGAAAGTCCGCTCCATCCGGCGCTATGCCGGCGCCCTGCTCTGTACCGCTCCGGCCATCGCCGCCGCCCAGCAAACCGCTCCCACCCCGCAAGAGCTCGACAGCATCACCGTCACCGCCCAGCGCGTGCCCACCGACGGCCGCACGCTGCCGGTGTCGATTTCGGTCATCACCGCCCGGGACATCGCGGCCAGCAGCGCCCGCACCATGCAGGACCTGCTGTCCACGCAGGCCGGCATCAACCTGATCAACACCACCAGTTCCAGCGACAACGCCATCGTGGACCTGCGCGGCTTCGGCATCACCGGCGCGAGCAACACGCTGATCCTCATCGACGGCGTCAAGCAGAACACCAACGACCTGTCGGCGCCCAGCCTGGGCGTGGTGCCCCTGGACCAGGTCGAACGCATCGAAATCGTGCGCGGCAGCGGCTCCGTGCAGTACGGCGGCGGCACCACCGGCGGCGTGATCAACATCATCACCAAGTCCGATTTCACGAAGGAGCCGGTGGCCGCCCGCGCCACCGCCACCTTCGGCAGCTACGGCCTGCGCCAGTACGACGCCGCCGTCTCCATGAACAATGAAAAGGTAGGCGTGGACGCCTACATGCAGTCGCTGCACAGCGACGGCTACCGCGACAACAGCGGCGAGCGCCGCGAAGGCGGCGGCGGCGGCATCACGTTCCGCCACGACGACGGCTCGATCCGCCTGTACGGCCGCACCACCACGCAGAAGCTGGAACTGCCCGGCCCGCGCACGATCAACCCCTTCACGGGCGTCAACGAATACCAGGACGATCCGCGCGGCTCGAAGAACGACGTCGACTACGTCAAGACCACGACCACCACCTTCGGCCTGCAGCTCGAACAGGCCATCGGCGCCGGCGTGCTGTACTCGGACCTGTCGACCCGCGAAAAGAAGCTCAGCGGCCTGACCTACGACGGTTTCGGCGACACGCTGCGCGACCAGAAGCTGGAAGAGAACATCGCCAGCGTGCGCTACCGCCTGCCGATCAACGGCGGCCACAGCATCGTCTTCGGCGCCGACGCGCAGGAAGCCAAGACCACGGCCGACCAGAACGCGTACTACGACTTCGAGCCGTCGCAATGGCAGTCGCGCCAGCACCAGTACGGCCTGTTTGCCGAAGGCCAGATCCGCGCCACGGACAGCACCTACGTGACAATGGGCGTGCGCCGCCAGTATGCGTCCGACGACCTGGACGTGATCTCGGGGTCCGGCACGCCGTCCAATCGCAGCAACCACCTGACCGCCTGGCAATTGGGCGTGCGCCAGGACCTGTCCGGCGGCTTCGGCGTCTACGGCAAGGTCGGCCGCAGCTTCCGCCTGCCCAACGCCGACGAACTGCTGTCGGTCCAGTCGCCGCTGGCGCCCCAGACCTCCATCGACAAGGAACTGGGCGTCACCTGGCAGTCGGCCACCAGCAGCGCGCGCCTGTCGTACTTCCACTATGACCTGACCAACGAGATCCAGTACAACCCGCTGGCCGACGGCCTGTGGGGACCGGGCACCGGCGCCAACACCAACCTGGATCCGACGCGCCGCCAGGGCATCGAGCTCGAAGGCCACACCGCCATCTCCAGCAGCCTTACCCTGGACGCCAACCTGACCTGGATGGAAGCGCAGTTCCGTTCCGGCACCTACGCCGGCGTGGACCTCGCGGGCAAGACCGTGCCGCTGGCGCCCAAGTGGCTGGCCAACGCCGGCGTGACCTGGCGCCCCACTGACGCCTTCCTGTGGAACGTGTCGGCGCAATACGTGGGCAAGTCGCGCATGGACAACGACCAGGCCAACCAGTTCGACAAGCAATTGGACGCGTACGTGCTGTTCAACACCAAGCTGGCGTACAAGTTCACCCGCAACATCGAAGCCGCGGTGGGCGTGAACAACATCTTCGACCGCCAGTACGCCACGTACGGCATCCGCGGCGGCAACGCCTCGTTCGAAATGCTGGGTCCGGTCGCCAACTACAGCCTGTACCCCGCCCCCGGCCGCAACTTCTACGCGTCGCTCACGCTACGCTATTGATTGCTGCCCGGCGCTTGCGCCAACCCGACGGAGCCGCCGCATGACCTCCTACCGCGTCCTGACGACCGCCGGATTGGCGCTGATGCTGGCGCTCGGCCCGGCGCTCGCGCGCGGCGCGCCGGCCATCCAGGTCCAGGATGACCGCGGCCGCAACGTCGCGCTGGAGGCGCCCGCGCGCCGCGCCGTCACGCTCGCCCCCCACGCCACCGAACTGGCCTACGCCGCCGGCGCGGGCGACTTCCTCGTGGGCACCGTGCGCGGCAGCGACTATCCGCCCGCCGCCCGCGTGCTGCCCGTGCTTGGCGACGGCACGCAGCCCGACGCCGAACGCGTGGCGGCCGCCCGCCCCGACCTGCTGATCGCCTGGCAGCCGGGCGCCGCCGAACCGCTGGCGCGCGTGATGGACAAGCTGGGCGTGCCGGTCTTCTACAGCGATCCCTTGACGCTGGCTGCCATACCCGGCGCGGTGGAGCGCATGGGCGTACTGTTCGGCACCGAAACCGTGGCCAACGCGGCCGCGCGCGACCTGCGCGCCCGGCTGGACGCCCTGAAGACGCGCTATGCCGGCCGCCGGCCGGTGCGCGTCTTCGTGCAGGCGGGCCTGAATCCCATCTACACCCTGAACGACGCCAGCATCGTCAGCGACGCGCTGCGCCTGTGCGGCGGCGTCAACGTCTTTGGCCAGGCGTCCATCGTGGCGCCGCAGGTCAACCTGGAAGGCGTGCTTGCGGCGCGACCAGAGGTCGTGCTGGCCGGCGTTGCCGGGCCTGAAGACACGCGGGCGAACCTGGCCGCATGGCAGGCGATGGGCCTGCCGGCGGCGCGCCAGGGCCACGTCTACGGCATCGACGCCGACGCGCTGTACCGGCCCGGGCCGCGGCTGATCGACGCGGCCGAGTCCCTCTGCGCCGACCTGGACCGCGTGCGCTGACGCGCGCGATCCGCAAATAGTGGAACGCGCCGGGCGGGGGCCTGTCCTGCCCTTGCGCGTCCTGCTTTATCATTCGTGCACCAACAGCCAGTCCCCCGCGGGCCTCGCATCGTGCGCGCCCGCCCTTTGAAGCACCGCCATGACCACACAAGACACCCTCACCATCGCCGGCCGCGCCTATTCGTCGCGCCTGCTCGTCGGAACCGGCAAGTACAAGGACTTCGAACAGACCCGCGCGGCGCTGGACGCCAGCGGCACGGAAATCGTCACGGTCGCCATCCGCCGCACCAACATCGGCCAGAACGCCGGCGAACCGAACCTGCTGGATTACGTCCCCACCTCGAAATTCACCCTGCTGCCGAACACGGCCGGCTGCTACACCGCCGACGACGCCGTGCGCACGCTGCGCCTGGCGCGCGAGCTGCTGGACGGCCATGATCTGGTCAAGCTGGAAGTGCTGGGCGACCCGCACACGCTCTTTCCCAACATGCCCGAAACCCTCAAGGCCACCAAGACGCTGGTCGACGAAGGCTTCAAGGTCATGGTCTATTGCACCGACGATCCCATCCAGTGCCGCATGCTGGAAGACATGGGCGCCGTGGCCGTCATGCCGCTCGCGTCCCTGATCGGCTCGGGCATGGGCATCCTGAATCCCTGGAACCTGCGCCTCATCATCGACCAGGCCCGCGTGCCGGTCGTGGTGGACGCCGGCGTGGGCACGGCGTCCGACGCCGCCATCGCCATGGAGCTGGGCTGCGACGCCGTGCTGATGAACACCGCCATCGCCGCCGCGCGCGATCCCGTCCTCATGGCCAGCGCCATGAAGAAGGGCGTGGAAGGCGGCCGCGAGGCCTTCCTGGCCGGCCGCATGCCCAAGAAGCTGTACAGCGGCGCGCCCAGCTCGCCCACCGAAGGGCTGATCACCGCCGGTCCCGCCAAATGAACTCCCGCCAGCCGGCCGCCAGCGGCCGCCCCATCCCCAACGCGCTGACCATCGCGGGCGTCGACCCGTCCGGCGGCGCCGGCATCCTGGCCGACGTCAAGGCCATGAGCGCGCTGGGCGCCTATGGCTGCGCCATCATCGCCGCGCTCACGGCGCAGAACACGCAGGGCGTGACCGGCATTTCGCCCGTGCCGCCCGCCTTCGTCGGCCTGCAGATCGACACGCTGTTCACCGACGTGCGCATCGACGCCGTCAAGATCGGCATGCTGGGCCAGCGCCCGGTCATCGAGGTGGTGGCCGAAAAGCTCGCCAAATGGACGCCCGCCCACGTGGTGCTGGATCCGGTCATGGTCGCCAAGAGCGGCGACCTGCTGCTGGAAAACGACGCCGTGGGCGCCATGCGCGAAGCCATGCTGCCCCTGACCACCCTGCTGACGCCCAACCTGCCCGAGGCCGGCGTGCTGCTGGAAGAGCGGCCCGTGGAAACCGTCAAGGAAATGCGCCGCGTGGCCGAACGCCTGCGCAACAAGCTGGCGCATTCGGGCGAGCGCTGGGTGCTGGTCAAGGGCGGCCACCTGCCCGGCAGCGAAACCATCGACCTGCTGCACGACGGCGACCGCATGATCGAACTGCCCGGCCACCGCATCGACACCGCCAATACGCACGGCACCGGCTGCACGCTGTCGGCCGCGCTGGCCGCGCTGCTGCCCCAAATCGGGGACGCACCGGAATCGGCCAAGCGCGCCAAGGCCTACCTCACCGAGGCCATCCGCCACGCGGAGCGCCTGTCGGTGGGCTCCGGCCACGGTCCGGTCCACCACTTCCACGCCTGGTGGTAGGGGCCTGCGGCCCCACGCAGGGCGGCGCCCCGCGGGGCGCCGTCCGCGTGGCCGGGACCGTGCGCCGCGCCTGAAACGTCTGCCGCGCCGGCGTGTCGTCACAGGACGCTACGAATCGGTACAATGGCCTGTTGATTCCTCTGTTTTTTCTGACCGTCATGAACGCTTCGACCCTGCCCGACGTAGAACAAGCCCGCTTCAACATGGTGGAACAGCAGATCCGCCCGTGGGATGTCCTGGACGCCAACGTGCTGCAAGCGCTGTTCGATGTGCGCCGCGAACAATTCGTTCCGCCGGCCCTGCGCGCGCTGGCGTTTTCCGACCTGGAGCTGCCGCTGGAGATCAATGCGGTCAACACGCGCCAGACCATGCTGGCCCCCAAGGTCGAAGCGCGCCTCGCCCAGGAACTGCTGCTGACCAAGTCCGACTGCGTGCTGGAGATCGGCACGGGCTCGGGCTACCAGGCCGCCCTGCTGGCCTACCTGGCGCAGCAGGTCACCTCGGTTGAAATCGACAGCCGCCTGGTGACCTTCGCGCAGCAGAACCTGCAGATGAACAACGTCACCAACGTCAAGGTCGAAACCGGCGACGCCCGCAATGGCTGGGGCTCCACCGAATACGACGCCATCCTGGTCACCGGTTCCGTGCCGGTCGTGCCGGATGCGCTGAAGTACCAGCTGCGCGTGGGCGGCCGCCTTGTCGTGGTGGTTGGCCAGGCGCCCGTCATGACGGCCTGTCGCATCACCCGCACCACCGCCGCCAGCTTCGAAACCGTGAACCTCTTCGAAACGGTCATCAAGCCGTTGCGCGGCGTCGCGGTGTCCCAGTTCAAGTTCTGACCCCGCAAACCCGCCGCCACCCGCCCGGCCCCCATGGGGCCGGCGTCGCGTCCGGCGGCCCGGCGTATCGTTGAATGATCATGCGCGTCCGATCGCTTACGGCTTTACTGGTTTTCACCTGCGCCGCAAGCGTCGGCCCGCTGACGGCGTCCGCCCAGAACCTGATCCAGGTCTGGCAGGCCGCGCTGGGCAACGACCCCACCTATGCCGCCGCGCGGGCCAACTACCGCGCGGGCCTTGAAAAAGAACCGCAGGCGCGCGCGCTGCTGCTGCCGCTGATCACCGCCGAGGCCGGCGGCGCCTATCAGGAGACCCGCAGCACCCGCGGGCTGTCCTATGCCTACAGCGGCGGGCGCGGCGTGTGGGACCTGGCGCTGACCCAGCCGCTCTTCGACTGGGGCCGCTGGCAGAATTTCGAGCAGTCCAAGCTCATCGTCGCCGACGTGGAAGTGCAGCTCCAGCAGGCCTACCAGGACCTGCTGCTGCGGGTCGCTGACGCCTATTTCAACGTTCTGTATGCCCAGGACACGCTGACCGCCACCGAGGCCGAAAAGGCCGCCGTCGCCGGGCAGCTCGAATCGGCCAAGCGCAACTTCGAGCTCGGCAACGCCACCATCACCGACACGTACGAGGCGCAGTCGCGCTATGACCTCGTCGTCGCGCAGGAACTGCGGCTGCAGAACGACCTGGAAGTGCGCCGCGACGAGCTCGCCAAGATCATTGGGACGCCGCCTGGCGCCCTGGCCGAGCTGCCCTACGGCGTGAAGCTTCCCGCGCCCCAGCCTGCCCGCATCGCCGACTGGAGCAACCAGGCCGAATCCTCCAGCCTGGAGGTGCTGCGCGCGCAACTGCTCACCCGCATCGCCGGCCGCGAGATCCAGATCGCCAAGAGCGGCCACTATCCCACCCTGAACCTGCGCGCCACCAGCGGCAGCGCCAGCGACGCCGTCATGCGCAATGCGGCGCCCGGCAAGCCGATCGACAACACGATCGGCGTGGTGCTGTCCATACCGCTGTACTCGGGCGGCGGCGTCTCATCGCAGGTCACGGAAAAGGTCGAGCTGGAACAGAAGGCGCGCTACGACTTCGAAACCGCGCGCCGCCAGGCCGTGCAGGCCGCGCGCCAGTACTACACCGGCGTCACCAGCGGGCTGGCGCGCATCCAGGCGCTGGAGGCCGGCGAAAAGTCCAGCCGCGCCGCCGTCGAAGCCAACCGTACGGGATACGAGGTCGGCGTGCGCATCAACCTGGACGTGCTCAACGCCCAGCAGCAACTCTACGCCACGCAGCGTGACCTGGCGCTGGCGCGATACAGCACCGTGCTATCCGGCCTGCGCCTGAAGGCCACCAGCGGCATCCTGGCCGAGACCGACCTGGAAGCGATCAACCGGCTGCTGCACATGCCGCGCTGAACGCGGTTCCGGCAGGGATCAACCCGCCTGGATCTTCTTCACCAGCGCCGTCGTCGAGCGCTCGAATTCAAAGGGAATCGCCACCGCACGGCCGCCCCAGGTCTTGACCAGCGCGGTCTCGGGCAGCTTTTCCATGTCGTAGTCGCCGCCCTTGACGATCAGGTCAGGCTTGAGCTGGCCGATCAGGGCCTCGGGCGTGTCTTCATGGAAGGACGTGACCACGGTGACGAAGCCCAGCGCGGCCAGCAGCGCCGCGCGGTCTTCCATGCGGTTCAGCGGACGCTCGGCGCCCTTGCCCAGGCGGCGCACCGATTCGTCGGTGTTGACCGCCACCACCAGGGTGGCGCCCAGTTGGGCCGCCTGGTCCAGGTAGGTCGCGTGCCCGCGATGCAGGATGTCGAACACGCCATTGGTGAACACCAGCGGCCGCGCAAAGCGGCCGGCGGCGACGGCGGCGACGCAGTCGTCGCGGGACAGGACCTTGGATTCGAAACGGGCGGCAGGCATGCGGCGATTATAGGAGGGATCAGGCGCCCGCCAGGATGATCTCTTTTTCCTTGGGCACGATCAGCGCGGTCATTTCCTTGCGATAGCGGTTCAGGTCCTTGACCGTCTCGAAGCTGCGATCCATCAGCTTGGACAGGATGTGCAGGATGCGCGAGGCGACCTTCTGCTCCCAGACGCCGTCAAAGCGGATCTGCGCGTCCAGCCAGTGCTCCAGCCAGCCCGGCTCGGGCAGGCGCGACTGCACCGTGTCGTTGGGGAACAGGTCCTTGTTGACGTGCAGGTTGGTCGGATGCAGCGCCTGCTGCGTGCGCCCGGCCGACGCCATCAACACGCCGATCTTGGAGAACGCCAGGCGGGCCTGTTCGCTCGTGTCCTGCCCGCGGTCATGCAGGGCGCGGCGCATGTACTGCAGATAGGCGCCGGCATGGCGCGCCTCGTCCTGGGCCACGGTCTTGTAGATGGCCTTGATGACCGGCTCGGTGTGCCATTCGGCCGCGCGGCGGTACCAGTGGTTCAGGCGGATCTCGCCGCAGAAATGCAGCATCAGGGTTTCGAGTTCCGGCGCGGCGTCGAACTCGAAGCGCACGTTGTGCAGCTCTTCCTCGGTGGGCACGAGGTCCGGGCGGAAGCGCCGCAGATACTCGATCAGCACCAGGGAGTGCTTCTGTTCCTCAAAGAACCAGACCGACATGAACGCGCAGAAATCGCTGTCGCCGCGGTTGTCGCGCAGGAACATCTCGGTGGCCGGCAGCGCCGCCCACTCGGTGATGGCGTTCATCTTGATCGTGTGGGCCTGCTCGTCCGAGAGCTTGCTACGGTCGAAATCGCCCCAGGGAATGTCGTGCGCCATGTTCCAGCGCACGGCTTCCATGGTCTTGAAGAGTTCAGGATAAAGCATGTTCTGCCCTTGTATTCGTCCCCCTAGTGGGGCTATGAGAATGAGTGAATGGCGCGCGCGTCTTGTAGGCGTGGCGCTGCATTCCATCCACCGCAGCGCTATTTTTCGCCGTCTCCCGCGAAGCTATGATGACCGTTTCATGAATGAAACATGACAGTAGAGGTCTAGATCATCGCGCCGCCTATCGGGTCAGGGCCCATAAGGCGACCCCGACGGCCAGCGCCAGCACACCAACCAGCGCTGCAACCAGCCGGTTGTTCTGCTCTTGTGCGCGGCGCAGCTGGATCATCTCGGTCAGCAGGGCTGGCGAGACGTTGGGCCGGCTCAGGTGGTCATGGACCAGCCTGGGCAGCGCGGGCAGCATCTGCGACCACTGCGCGGCTTCTTTTTCCAGGCTTTGCCGCAGGCCCTTGAGCCCGACGCGCTGGCGCATCCAGCGTTCCAGGTAGGGCTTGGCGGTCTTCCAGAGATCCAGGTTGGGATCGAGCTGGCGGCCCAGTCCCTCGACGTTCAGCAAGGTCTTTTGCAGCAGCACGAGCTGCGGCTGGATCTCGACGTTGAACCGGCGCGAGGTCTGGAAGAGCCGCAGCAGCACCTGCCCCAGCGAGATCTCCGACAGCGGCCGGTCAAAGTAGGGTTCGCAGACGGCGCGCACCGCGCCCTCCAGTTCTTCTTCGCGCGTGTCGGCCGGCACCCAGCCCGACTCGATGTGCAATTGCGCCACGCGGCGGTAGTCGCGGTGGAAGAAGGCCAGGAAGTTCTGCGCCAGGTAATTCTTGTCGAACTCGGACAGCGAGCCCACGATGCCGAAGTCCAGCGCGATATAGCTGCCCAGCGTGTCCGGGCGGTCCGACACGTAGATGTTGCCCGGGTGCATGTCGGCGTGAAAGAAGCCGTCCGTGAAGACCTGCGTGAAGAAGATCTCCACGCCGGTGCGCGCCAGCGTCGGGATGTCGATGCCGGCCTGGCGCATGCGCTCCACCTGGCCCACCGGCATGCCGTACATGCGCTGCATGGTGAAGACGGTGGTCGCCGTGTATTCCCAGATGACCTCCGGCACGATCAGCATGTCGCCGCGGCCGGACTCGGGGCCGAAGTTGCGGCGCAGCTGGCTGCAGTTGGAGGCCTCGCGCACCAGGTCCAGCTCGTCGTGCAGGTACTTGTCGAATTCCGCCACGACCTCGCGCGGCTTCAGGCGGCGGCCGTCGGCGCCCAGGCGCTCGATGATGCGCGCCACCACTTTCAGCAGCGACAGGTCCTTTTCGATGATGCTGAGCATCCCCGGGCGCAGCACCTTCACGGCCACTTCGCGGCCATCGTGCAGCACCGCGAAGTGAACCTGCGCGATGGAGGCCGAGGCCACCGGGTCCACGTCGAACTGTGCGAACAGCTTTTCCGGCGGCGCGCCCAGCGCCGCCTCGATGCAGGCGGCCGCCTGCGCCGACGGGAACGGCGGCACGCGGTCCTGCAGCAGCGCCAGTTCGTTGGCGATGTCGGCGGGAATCAGGTCGCGGCGGGTGGACAGCACCTGCCCGAACTTCACAAAGATGGGGCCCAGCGATTCCAGCGCCAGGCGCAGGCGCTGCCCGCGCGGCAGGCGCGGGCGCGTGCCCAGGCGTATGACGCGCAGCAGGCAGGTGGCCAGCGGGTGATTCAGGCTGGACAGCACCAGCTCGTCCAGGCCATAGCGCAGCGAGACGACGATGATGCGAAAGAGGCGCAGCAAGGGGAACATGGATCAGGCGCCCCGTTTCGCGCCGGCCGAGGCCAGGCGGGTTTGCAGGGCGGCCGCCGAACGCGCCAGCGCATCGGCGCGGGCGTTCAGTTCGGCCAGGTCCAGGCGCCATTGTTCCAGCGCCGGGCGGCCCGCCAGCACGCCGCTTTCTTCAGCCAGGTATTCCGAGACGTTCTGGGCCAGGCGCTGGCCAGCCGTGCGGGCGCCGCCCGCCACGGCGCGCGCGCCGCCCACGATGCGCAACGCGGCGATGTCGCCCACCACGCGCGCCAGCGCGTCTTCCGGGTCCCAGCGCAACTGCTTGGACAGGTCCGCCACCACCTGCGCGAGCGCCGCGTCGCCGGAGATGTGTGTCGCCTCGGCGAAATCGGGCTTCTCGTGCCCGGCGCCCAGGCGCGGCAGCGGCAGCTTTTCGGGGGCCACGGTCAACGTGACATCGGGCACCACGGCCGGGTCGGCCTGGTCAGCCAGGCCCTCGCTGTCGATCGACAAGCCCAGCGTGAAGCCGCCCACCGCAAAGCGCACCGTCTTGCCGGCATGCCGGGCCAGGCGCTCGCGCGCCCAGTCCTCGCGCCGCAACAGGGCGTTGAGGGCGCTGATGGCCAGGCGCGTGGGAGTTGGCAGGAACGGGAAAGGCAGCATGGCGGTTGCAAGGACCCCGGGAGGGCTTGCCGAAGTTGATGGGTAAATCGGGAGTGTAACGGGTTAGATGGGAGCCTGTTTTGCCCAGGCGCATGGAAAAACCGGCCCTTTGGGGGCCGGTTCGAGCGGACGCCTTGCGGCGCCCGCGGCAGAGGATCGGTCGATCCGGTGCGTCAGGCTCAGCTGGCGTGCTCGACCGGGATCTGCTGGATGCCGGCCAGCAACCAGCCGCCGTTGGCCGGCTTGAACAGGTTCCAGACTTCTTCGAAGCGGAAAGCCTCGGCGCCCGGGGCCTCGCGCAGCATGCCCGAGAAGCGCACGCTGGCCAGGTGGCCGTCGGAGACGGTCTCGATGCCCAGCATCTCGGCGTTCAGCAGGACCACTTCGGTCTTGTTGGGCGCCGCGCCGCGCTCGGCCAGTTGGGGCTTGAGCTCGGTGATGAGGTCATCGGTCAGGAACTCGCGCAGGCCATCGGTGCTGCCGCTGTCCCAGACGGCCTGGATGCGGATGAACTGTTCCTTGGCTTGCTTCAGGAAGTTCACCGTGTCGAAATCGCCCGGCACGAACCAGTTGTTGTCATCGCCCGCCGCAGGCAGGACGGCCGGCGGCGCAACAGGCGCTGCAGCCACCGGCGCGGCGGCCGCGGGCGCGGCGGCGCCCGGCTTCAGCGATTCACGCCACATCGGCTGCTGTTGCTGGCCCGAGGCGTTGTTGGCCCCACCGAACGCGCCTTGCGTCGCGGTGCGAGGACCGGCGCCGCGCAGGCGGCGAATGATGAACATGACGGCGAAGACGACGGCGGCGATCAGCAGCGCGGACGACAGGAACTCCAGGAAGGCGCCCGACAGGCCCATGCTGGAGAGCAGCGCCGCGATACCCAGGCCAGCGGCGATGCCGGCGATGGGGCCCAGCCAGCGCGACGCGCCGCTCTTGGCGGCAGCGCCTGCGGCGCCGGCCGTGGCCGCGCCGGCGGCTGCCGGAGCGGCGGTGGCGCCCGCCGTATTGTTGGTGGCAGCCGGCGGCGTGGTGGCCTGGCGCTGCGTCGTCACATTGGAGGATTGCCGGCCGACGCTGGCGCCGCCACCCGCACGGCGGGCTTCAGCGTCGAACGACGCCGTCACCAGCGCCGCGCCGGAAACGGCGATGAGCGCCGCGGCGACAAACCGCGAAAGACAGAACTTGGACATAGGTTTGCTCCCTCGTACTCGCGCCCCCGTTGCCCCGAGCAACGGGAGGGCCCCGCAATACGCGGGACCATCTGCGCGACTTCCTTACAGTTATCTGAATGGTGTAAGAATAACGGACAAGCCTGCGCCCCACAAGTTCCCCGCGGGCGGGCGCAATGGCCGTCGACCCCGGGCGTCAGCCCAGGCGCACCCCTTCGTGCAGGGCGGCGATGCCGGCCGTCAGGTTGAAGTACTGCACCCGTTCCAGTCCGGCGGTGCGCAGCATGTCGGCCAGGGTCTCCTGATCGGGGTGCATGCGGATGGATTCGGCCAGGTAGCGGTAGCTGGCCTCGTCCTTGGCGACCTTCTTGCCCAGCCACGGCAGGACATTGAACGAATACCAGTCGTAGGCCGGCGACAGCGGCTTGGCGATGCGCGAGAACTCCAGCACGAGCAGCTTGCCGCCCGGCTTGAGCACCCGGGTCATCTCGGCCAGCGCGCGGTCCTTGTGGGTCATGTTGCGCAGGCCGAAGGCCACGCTGACGCGGTCGAAATAGCCGGAAGGAAACGGCAGGCGCTCGGCGTCGCACACGGCGGTGGGCACCAGCAGCCCGGCGTCGGTCAGGCGGTCGCGGCCCACGCGCAGCATGGAATCATTGATGTCGGTCAGCCAGACCTCGCCCGTGGGACCGGCGCGCTTGGCGAAGGCTTTGGCCAGATCGCCCGTGCCGCCGGCGATGTCGAGCACCTTCATGCCGGGGCGGATGGCGGCGCGGCCGATGGTGAAGGCCTTCCAGACACGGTGCAGGCCGGCCGACATGAAATCGTTCATGACGTCGTAGCGCTGGGCGACCGAATGGAACACTTCGGCGACCTTGCGGGCCTTTTCGCTTTCGGGGACCGACTGGAAGCCGAAGTGCGTGGATGCCGAGCCGGCGCCGGAGGATTGTTGCGATTCGGAGGGGTTTTGCATGGTGGATTCCCGATATATCGTTCAATGGTAGCCTATCGGGCGCGCGCCGGCGGCGGACGGACCTGCCAGAAGGCGCGCCGCGGTCACATACCTGAAATATTGCGGCCATACTATCGCAATGTTCGCGCCGCGCCGGCGCTCCGAAGTGTGCCAAATTCAATATGTCCAGCACCATCCTCGTCGTCGAAGACGAACCCGCAATCCAGGAATTGATCGCCGTCAACCTGTCCTTCGCCGGGCACAAAGTGCTGCGCGCCTTCGACGCCGACCAGGCTCAGACGCTGATCCGCGCCGAGCTTCCCGACCTGATCCTGCTGGACTGGATGCTGCCCGGCACGTCCGGCCTGGCGATGGCGCGCAAGCTGCGCAACGATGAGCGCACCCGCGCCGTCCCGGTCATCATGCTGACCGCCAAGGGCTCCGAGCAGGACAAGGTGGACGGCCTGGAAGCCGGCGCCGACGACTACATCACCAAGCCGTTCTCCCCCAAAGAGCTGATGGCCCGCATCAAGGCCGTGCTGCGCCGCCGCGCGCCCCAGCTCACCGATGACGTCATCGACGTGGGCGGCCTGAAGCTGGATCCGGTGACGCATCGCCTGTCGGGCAACAGCCAGGCGCTGCAGATCGGCCCCACCGAATTCCGCCTGCTTCATTTCTTCATGACGCACCCCGAACGTGTGTTCTCCCGTTCGCAGCTCCTGGACCAGGTCTGGGGCGACCACGTGTTCGTGGAAGAGCGCACGGTCGACGTGCACATCCGCCGCCTGCGCAAGGCCCTGGAACCCAGCGGCCATGACGCGCACGTGGAAACGGTCCGCGGCAGCGGCTATCGGTTTACGGCACAGCTCCCCACGCGGTAAAACTTGCGCACGATGATCTGGCTGCGCACTCTATTTCTGGTCGCCCTGTGGGCGGTGGTTGCCTTACTGGCGCAATGGCTCATTGGAGACCCGGCGGGCTGGATCGTGTTCTCGGCGGCGCTGACCGCCATGCTGCTGTGGCGCAGCTGGCGCCTGACGCTGGTGTCGCGCTGGGCCAACCAGCCGGACACCGCGCCGCCCGCCTCGGTGGGACCCTGGGACGACATCCTCGCCCCCCTCTATCGCTACACCCGCGCCCGCGCGCGCGAACTGGCTGAAACCCGCGACACCATGCAGGGCATGCTGGCGGCCGCCCAGGCCCTGCCCGATGGCGCGGTGACCCTGAACGAAGACTTCCAGATCGACTGGTGCAACCGCATGGCGCGCCAGCACCTGGGCCTGCGCCTGCCCGCCGACCGCGGCCACAACCTGCTGAACCTGCTGCGCGCGCCCGAGTTCGTGGAGTACGCGCATCGCCCGTCCTGGCCCGAGCCGATCCTGGTGCGGCTGGGCCAGCAGGGCCAGGAACGGCTGATGATGATGCAGCTGACGGCCTACGCCAGCAACCAGCGCCTGCTCATCACCCGCGACGTGACGCAGATCGAACGGCTGGAAACCACGCGGCGCGACTTCGTCGCCAACGTGTCGCACGAACTGCGCACGCCGCTGACGGTGCTGGCGGGCTTTCTGGAAACGCTGCGCGACCTGCCCGACGACGCGCTGCCCCAGGAACAGCGCGAACAGTACATCGACATGATGCACGAGCAGGCCCAGCGCATGCAGGCCATCGTGGAAGACCTGCTGACGCTGTCCACGCTGGAATCGTCTCCGGGCAGCGATCCGCGCGCCGTCAACATGGGCGCGCTGCTGCAGAAGGCGCGTCAGCAGATCGAGGCGCTGTCGGGTGGCCGGCACGAACTGGTCTGGCACATCGATGAAACGCTGGACGTGCTGGGCGCCGAGAACGAACTGACCTCGGCCTTCTCCAACCTGCTGACCAATGCCGTGCGCTATACGCCGGACGGGGGCACCATCACCGTGCGCTGGGAACGCGAGCCCGAGGGCGGCGCACGCTACAGCGTCCAGGACACCGGCATCGGCATTCCGGCGCGCCACCTGCCGCGCCTGACCGAACGCTTCTACCGCGTGGACCGGGGCCGGTCGCGGGCGGTGGGCGGCACCGGCCTGGGGCTGGCGATCACCAAGCACATCGCCATGCGCCACGACGCGGAACTGCTCATCACCAGCGAACCGGGCAAGGGCAGCGTCTTCACGCTGCGCTTTCCGCCCGACCGCGTGGCCATCGACGAAACCGCCTGACCGGTGTGCACGCGGCGCGGGTGGTAAATTTTTGCCATGCGCATCCTGGTCATCGAAGACGAACCCAAACTGGCCGACTACCTGAAAAAGGGCCTGTCGGAGCAAAGCCATGTGGTCGACGTGGCCCGCGACGGCGTGGACGGCCGCCATCTCGCCCTGGAGGGCGCCTACGATCTGATCGTGCTGGACGTCATGCTGCCCGGCGTGGACGGCTTCGAGATCCTGGCGTCGGTCCGCGCGCGCAAGGACACCCCGATCCTGATGCTGACGGCGCGCGACGCGGTGGAAGACCGGGTCCGCGGCCTGGAAGGCGGCGCCGACGATTACCTGGTCAAGCCCTTTGCGTTCTCGGAGCTGGCGGCCCGCGTGCAGGCGCTGCTGCGGCGCGGCCGCTCCCAGGAGCCCACGCTGCTGCGCCTGGCCGACCTGGAGCTGGACCTGGCGCGCCGCCGCGCCCAGCGCGGCGGTCAGCGACTGGACCTGACGGCCAAGGAATTCAGCCTGCTCGCCCTGCTGCTGCGCCGGCAGGGCCAGGTGCTGTCGCGCACCACCTTGGCCGAACAAGTCTGGGACATGCACTTCGACAGCGACACCAATGTCATCGACGTAGCCGTGCGCCGGCTGCGCGGCAAGCTGGACGACCCTTACGACACGAAATTGCTGCACACCGTGCGCGGGATGGGATACGTGCTGGAATCGCGTCGCCCGGCGGACAGCACGGCGGGCGGTTCCGCCACGTGACGCGGCCACGCATGCGCTCGATGCAGGCGCGGCTGACCGTGCTGCTGGGCGCCATCGCCCTGCTCGTGTCCAGCCTGGCCGGCGCGACGCTGTTCTGGGCGCTCAAGCGCGAAGTCGAACGCCAGGAGATCACCGAGGTCAGCGGCAAGCTCGAGCTGATCGACCACCTGATCGACATGCAGAACAGCGCCAGCGGCCTGAACGACCTGGCCGCCACTTTCGACCAGATGCGCGCGGGACAGGCGCAACTGGGCATCTGGATCGAGGACGCCCAGGGCAAGGTGGTGTACGGCGGCGCCGCCCCCGAAACGCTGGAGTCAGCCGATGGCCGCCAGGTCCTGCTGCAGGCGCCCGACGGCGGCCGCATGCGCGGGTTGCGCGTCGCCATGAACGACCGCATCCTGCCCGGCGGGCAACTGACCGTGGCGGTCAGCACGCGCACCAGTGCGCAGTTTCTCTACGCCTACGGCACCGCGCTGGTCCTGATCTGCGCACTGTGGGTCGGCGCCACCGTCGTGCTGGCCGCCTGGGCCGTGCGGCGCAGCATGTCCCCGGCGCGCAGGCTGTCCGAGCAGGCGGCCGGCATCCAGCCGGACAACCTGGCCCGCCGCCTGCCGCTGGCAGACACCGACCGCGAGCTGCATGAACTGGTGCGCTCCTTCAACCGGACGCTGGACCGGCTGCAAGCGGCGTATCAGCAGATGGAGGGCTTCAACGCGGACGTGGCGCACGAACTGCGCACGCCGCTGGCCACGCTCATCAACGGCACGCAGGTCATGCTGTCCTCGCCGCGCGATGCCGCGGCGCTGCGCGACGCGCTGGAATCCAATCTGGAAGAACTGGAAGACCTGAAAACCCTGGTCAACGACATGCTGTTCCTGGCCCGCGCCGACCGCGGCGAACGCGCCGCCGACCTGGCGTCCGTGTCGCTGGCCGCCGAAGCGCGGCGCGTGGCGGAATACTACGACGCCACGCTGGAGGAACACGGCGTGCGGCTGCGCTGCGAGGGCGATGCCACCGTGGCCGCCAATCGCGGGCTGGTGCGCCGCGCGCTCGCCAACCTGATCTCGAACGCGATCAAGGCCACGCCACGGGGCGGCGAAATCGTGCTGGCGTGCTCGCCCTTGGACGCGGGCGCGCGCGTGGAGGTGCGCAATCCCGGCCCGCCCATCCCGGCCGCGGACCTGCCGCGCATTTTCGACCGCTTCTTCCGGACCGGCCAGGCGCGCGCGCCTCGCAGCGAAGGCCATGGGCTGGGTCTGGCCATCGTGCGTGCGATCGCGCGCATGCACGGCGGCGAGGCCGATGCGAGGTCCGACGCGTCCGGCACCGTGGTCGGCATCACGCTCCGAAGCGCCGACCTGCCCGCCGCTTGCGCGAACATGACAAAAACGTAATCTGCGGGACAGGATCGGGTCACCCGCGCCCGCGTAGAGTGCCATCACGGTCACACCGAAAGGATTCTCGTGAAAGGCACTCTGCTACGCACCACGCTCGCCGCCCTGGCGCTGGCCCTGTCCGGCGCCGCCCTCGCCGCCGGCGGTCACGGCCCTGGCCATGAGGGCCACGCCATGCCGGCCGCCGCCGGCTCCATCGGCAAGCCGGGCGACCCCGCCCGCGTCACGCGCACCATCGACATCGACATGTCCGACGCCATGCGCTTTTCGCCCGCCAACATCGACGTCAAGGCCGGCGAGACCGTGCGCCTGAACGTGCGCAACAGCGGCAAGATCCGACATGAACTGGTGCTGGGCACCGACGCCGACCTGAAGGCGCACTACGCCATGATGATGAAGGATCCCGGCATGCGGCACGAGGAGGCCAACGCCATCTCGCTGGACGCCGGCAAAAGCGGCCAGATCGTGTGGCGCTTCGACAAGGCCGGCACGGTGTCGTTCGGCTGCCTGGAGCCCGGCCACTACGCCGCGGGCATGAAGGGTTCGGTCTCGGTGCTGTGACATGACGGCGCTCTCTCTTCCCTCGCGCCGGCGCTTCGTGCATGGGCTGGCCGCTGGCGGCGCGCTGGCCGCGCTGGGCGGCTGGCGGTCGGCCCTGGCCTCGCCCCCGCCGCCCCAGGAACTGCGCGGCACCGAATTCCACCTGGACATCGGCGAGACCCCGGTGAATTTCACGGGCGCCGCGCGCATCGCCACCACGGTCAATGGGCAGCTTCCCGCGCCGCTGCTGCGCTGGCGCGAAGGCGACACGGTGACCCTGCATGTCACCAACCGGCTGCGCGAACAGACGTCGATCCACTGGCACGGCATCCTCCTGCCCACGGGCATGGACGGCGTGCCAGGCATGAGCTTTCCCGGCATCGATCCCGGCCAGACCTTCACCTACCGCTTCGACGTGCGCCAGAGCGGCACCTACTGGTATCACAGCCACTCGGGATTCCAGGAGCAGACCGGCCTGTACGGCGCCATCGTCATCGACCCGCGCCGCCGCGATCCGATCGCCGCTGACCGCGACTACACGGTGCTGCTGTCGGACTGGACGGACGAAGACCCGATGCGCGTGTTCAACAAGCTGAAGGTCATGCCGGCCTACTACAACCGCATCCAGCCCACCGTGCAGAGCCTGGCCGCCGACGCGCGCGAACAGGGCTGGCGCGGCGCGCTGGCTGAACGCCTCATGTGGGAACAGATGCGCATGGACCCGACGGACCTGGCGGACGTGTCCGGCGCGACCTACACCTACCTCACCAATGGCGCCACGCCGGCGGGCAACTGGACGGGCCTCTTCAAGCCGGGCGAACGCGTGCGGCTGCGATTCATCAATGGTTCGGCAATGACGTACTTCGACGTGCGCATCCCCGGCCTGAAGATGACGGTCGTGGCCGCCGACGGGCAGGACGTGCGGCCGGTGGAGATCGAGGAATTCCGCATCGGCGTCGCGGAAACCTATGACGTGATCGTCGAACCCCGGGAAGACCGCGCCTATACGATCTTTTCGCAGGCCATGGACCGCTCCGGCTACGCACGCGCCACGCTGGCGCCCCGGACTGGCATGCAGGCCGACGTCCCGGCGCTGGATCCGGTCCAGCGCCTGGGCATGATGGACATGGGCATGGCGCATGGCACGGGCGCGGAACACGGCGCGCCGGGCAAGGACGCCGCGCACGGCGCCGCCGGCGAGGCCACGAGCCACGGCGCGATGCCCGGCATGGAACACGCGGACGTCCATGGCGCCGGCGCGGACCAGGGTGGCATGGTCGAGGTCCGGCACCCCTACCCCGCCGAGCGCGGCGTAGGCAATGCCATGCTGCCCGACGTGGTCTCGACCCGGCTGGACGATCCCGGCGTCGGCCTGCGCGACAACGGCCGCCGCGTGCTGACCTATGCGGACCTGCGCTCGGTGCGCGAGCCGGACGACAATCGCCCGCCGTCGCGCGAGATCGAGCTGCACCTGACGGGCAACATGGAACGCTACATGTGGTCGTTCAATGGCGTGAAGTTCTCGGACGCCCGGCCCATCGTGCTGCGCTACGGCGAGCGCGTGCGCTTCGTGCTGGTCAACGACACGATGATGACGCACCCCATCCACCTGCACGGGCTGTGGAGCGACCTGGAATCGCCCGACGGCGCCTTCCAGGTGCGCAAGCACACGATCTCGCTCAATCCGGCGCAGCGCATCAGCTATCGCGTGAGCGCCGATGCGCGCGGCAACTGGGCCTACCACTGCCACCTGCTGTACCACATGGAGGCCGGCATGTTCAGGGCGGTCGTGGTGGAGTAATCGATGAAACCCCTCGAATCCAGGCATATCCCGCTGGCCGCGTGCGCCATCGCCATCGCGCTGACCGGTCCCGCCTCCTGGGCGCAGCCGAGCGCGGCCGACCACGCCGGCATGGATCACGGCGCGATGAACCACGCCGCGCCGCCCGCCCCCGCGCCACCTGAACACGCCGGCATGGACCATGGCCCGGCGGACCCGGACGGGTCGTCCGCCGCCCCGCCCATCGGCAGCCTGCCCGCCAGCGACGGCGCGGGCGAGCGCGGCTACGACAGCTATGGCATCCATCCGCACATGATGGACAACGCGCCGACGTGGCAGGTCCTGTTCGACAAGTTCGGCGCATCGCACAATCGCGACGGACACAACGCCCTCGAGTGGGATGGCCGCTTCTGGTTCGGCACCGCCACGGACCGCCTGCTGCTCAAGAGCGAGGGCGAACGCGAAAGCGGCGGCGGCTCGGACGGCAAGGTCGAGGCGTTCTGGAGCCATGCCGTGTCGCCGTTCTGGGACCTGCAGCTGGGTGCGCGCCGCGACATCGGCGCGGGCCCCAAGCGCAACTGGGCCGCCATCGGCATCGAAGGCGTGCTGCCCTACGACATCGAGCTGCAGGCCACCGCCTACGCGGGTCCGTCGGGCCGCAGCGCGCTGGCGCTGAAAGCCGAATACGACCTGCTGCTGACCCAGCGGCTGATCCTCACCCCCGAACTGGAGGCCAGCCTCTACGGCAAGGACGATCCGGACCGTGGCGTCGGCGCCGGTCTTTCGGCCGGCTCGTTCTCGCTGCGCCTGCGCTACGAGGTCACCCGGGAATTCGCGCCATATGTTGGCGTATCCTTTGAACGCAAGTTCGGCCAGACTGCAGGCTACGCGGCGGACGCGGGCGAAAGCCGGTCCCAGGCCGCCGTCATGGCGGGCGTGCGCTTCTGGTTCTGACCGGCGCGGCCCCACGGACAACCTCACGCATTGCACGGAGCATCATGAACGTTTCCCGTCTTACACGCCGCCTCGTCATCGCCGCGGCCCTGTGCGCCCCCGCCATCCTGGCCGCGCAAACGCCGGTCAAGGTGGAGGTCTGGAAAACGCCCACCTGCGGCTGCTGCGAGGACTGGGTCCAGCACATGCGCGACAACGGCTTTGCCGTGACCACGCACGACGTCGACGACACCGGCCCCATCCGCCGCAATGCGGGCATGGCGGACTATGGGTCGTGCCACACCGCGATGGTGGACGGCTACGCCGTCGAAGGCCACGTGCCGGCCAGCGACGTGCGCCGGCTGCTGCGGGAAAAGCCGGACGCCGCGGGCCTTGCCGCGCCCGGCATGCCGCTGGGATCCCCGGGCATGGACGGCCCGGAATACGGCGGCCGCAAGACGCCGCACGATGTCGTGCTGGTGGACAAGCGCGGCGGGGCCAAGGTGTTCCAGGCGTACCGCTAGGCAGCGTGCGCGGGCCGGGCGCCCCCTTGCAATGAAACAATTCACCCACACCGCCTCAATGGCTACTCGCCGCACTGCAGCAGAAATGGTCCACAATAAATAAAACCGTTTCTCACCCACCCCCTGGCAGTCATGGCACAAATCGTCCTGTTCGAGAACATCCATCCCAGCGCCCGCGCCGTCTTCGAGGCCGCCGGCTACACCGACATCGTCACGCACGCCGCGGCCCTGCCGCCGTCGCAACTGCACGACGCCCTGCGCGGCGTGCAGGTGGCGGGGATCCGCTCTCGCACCCACCTGGATGCCGCCCTGCTGTCCGGCAACCCCGACCTGCGCGTCGTGGGGTGCTTCTGCATCGGCACGAACCAGGTGGACCTGGACACGGCCATGCAGCGCGGCATTCCGGTTTTCAACGCGCCGTTCTCGAACACGCGCTCGGTGGCCGAGCTGGTGCTGGGCGAGGCCATCCTGCTGCTGCGCCGCATTCCGGAAAAGAACGCGCGCGTGCACCTGGGCCACTGGGACAAGAGCGCCGCGGGCGCGTTTGAAACGCGCGGCAAGACGCTGGGCATCGTGGGCTACGGCAACATCGGCTCGCAGATCAGCACCCTGGCCGAAAGCCTGGGCATGCGCGTCATCTATCACGACGTGGAAGCCAAGCTGCCGCTGGGCAATGCCCGTCCCGCCGGCACGCTGAACGACTTGCTGGAGCAGGCCGACGTCGTCACGCTGCATGTGCCCGGCGGCAAGTCCACCGAAAACATCATGAACGCCGAGACCATCGCACGCATGCGTCGCGGCGCCATCCTGATCAACGCTTCGCGCGGCACGGTCGTGGACATCGCCGCGCTGCACGCGGCGCTGAAGTCCGGGCACCTGGCCGGCGCCGCGCTGGACGTGTTCCCCACCGAACCCAAGGGTCCGGACGAGCCGCTGGCCAGCCCGCTCATCGGGATGCCCAACGTCATCCTGACCCCGCACATCGGCGGCAGCACGCAGGAATCGCAAGAGAACATCGGCCGCGAAGTGGCCGAGAAACTCGTGCGCTTCCTGCAGGCCGGCACCACCAAGGGCGCCGTCAACTTCCCCGAACTGCCGTTCCTGGAGCAGGCCGGCGGCACGCGCATCCTGCATGTGCACCGCAACGCGCCGGGCGCGCTGGGCGCGCTGGACAACCTGATGGCCCAGCACGGCCTGAACATCGTCAGCCAGACGCTGCAGACGCGCGGCCAGATCGGCTACGTGATCACCGACGTGGAAGGCCAGGTGGACGACATCGTCATGACCGCCCTGCGCGATCACCCGATCACGGTGCGCTGCGACCGGCTGTAACGGCAGGAGCCCCTTCGGCGCGAGAGCCCCAATCGGGGCTCTTTTCTTTTGACGCCCCAGGCGGGCTTGCGGCGCGACGGATCAAGGCTCGGAAGCCGCGCGCAGCAGGCATTCCGCGATCTTGTCGCGCACGCTGCCCGGATCGAAGGGCATGCGGCCGATGATGCCAATTTCGCGATGAAAGGCCTGGTCACCCAGCGGCAGGAGCCGCAACCCCGTCATGTCCAGCCGCCGCAACCGGGGCAGCAGCGCGACCCCCAGCCCATGACGCACCATGCCCGCGATGGCCTCGATCTCGTCGAGTTCCACGGCCTCGTGCACATTGATGCGGTGCTTTTTCAGGAATATGTCGACGACGCGGCCGCCGAATGACGCGCGGTCGTAGCGGATGAAGGGCTGGGTCGCCAGCAATTCCCGCCAGGGTGCGACGGGCATGGATTCCGGCATCGCCAGCATCACCGGCTCGCTCATCAGCGGCTGCCAGCCCAGTTCCGGCGGCAAGGCGAAAGGCGGGCGGATCAGCACGGCAAGATCCACCTCGCCGGCGTCCACCTGGCCCAGCAGCGATAGCGAGACCCCGGGCACGATCCGCACGCGCACGTCGGGATAGACGGCCCGGAATTCACCCACCGCGTGAACCAGCAGATCCTGCTGCACGGAGGCGATGGCCCCGATCCGCAGCAACCCGCTGACATGCCCCCCGCCCGCCGACGCCGCCATGCGCTCGGCCATGGCGACCAGCTCTTCGGCCTGCGGCAGCATTTCACGGCCCTGGGCGTTCAACACCGCGGCGCGCGGCCCGCGGTCGAAGAGTTCCACCCCCAGGTATTCCTCCAGGCGCTTGATCTGGGCGCTGACTGCCGACTGCGTCAACCCGAGCTGCGCCCCGGCACCCGTAAAGGTGCCGTCCCGGGCGACGGCGAGAAAGGTCTTGAATTCCTTGATCACGATCAAAATTTTCGATGCTAAGACTCGAAAAATATCGTTTTGCTATAAAAAAAACAATACCTAAACTATGCCCTGGTGCTACCGCCGCCGCGCTTGCGGCGGCGCGCCGTCCGAACGATCATTTTTCTTTTGCCTGACCCGGAGCCTTGCATGTCCGCTCAAACCAACCTGCCGCCGTTCCACCTGGCCTTCCCCGTCCGCGACCTGGCCGAAGCCCGCGCCTTCTACGGCGAAAAGCTGGGCTGTCCCGAGGGCCGCAGCTCGCCCGAATGGATCGACTTCAATTTCTACGGCCACCAGATCGTGGCTCACCTGGCGCCCAGCGAATGCGGCCACAAGGCCACCAGCGCCGTGGATTCGCATAATGTGCCCGTGCGCCATTTCGGCGCCGTGCTTTCCATGGAACAATGGGAAGCCATGGCCAAGCGCCTGACCGACGCCGGTACCGAGTTCGTCATTGAGCCCTACATCCGTTTCAAGGGCGAAGTGGGCGAACAGGCCACCATGTTCTTCCTGGATCCGTCGGGCAATGCGCTGGAATTCAAGGCGTTCAAGAACATGGATTCGTTGTTCGCCAAGTAACCCGTCACTACAGGTTTCGTGCCGTTGAACGTCAATCCCGTCCCCCCTTCTCCGGCCGAAACCCGCTGGCGCATCCTGCCCCAGGGTGACCGCTGCCTGATCGTCTCCTTCGGCGACCAGATCGACGCGGCCGTCGGCCGCACCTGTCTGGCCGCCGCCCGCAAACTGCGCGATGCGCGGCTGCCGGGCGTGACCGACGTGGTGCCGTCCTTCGTTGCCGTCGCGGTGCATTACCGGCCGGGCGGACACGGCGAAGGCCCCACCTACGCCGCGCTTTCCGAGCAGATCCAGGCACTGCTGGCCGCGGGCATTCCCACCGGCGACGCCGGCGGGCGCGAGGTCGACATCCCCGTCTGCTACGGCGGCGAGCACGGCCCGGACCTGGAAGACGTGGCCCGCGCGGCCCACCTGACCCCCGAGGCCGTGATCCGGCTGCACAGCGAGCCCCGCAGCATGGTGTTCATGCTGGGATTCGCGCCCGGCCATGCCTATCTGGGTGTGCACGACGAAAAACTGAACATCCCCCGCCGGCCCTCGCCGCGCACGGCCGTGCCGCCCGGCGCGGTGGCGATCGCCAACCGGCAGACCGTCATCTACCCCAACCGGCTGCCCGGCGGCTGGAACATCATCGGCGCCACGCCGCTCGTCATGTTTGATCCGGCGCGCGAACCCGCCGCCCTGCTGCAACCCGGCGACACGGTGCGGTTCGTGCCAATCACGCCTGACGAGTTCGACCGCATCCGGGGAGGCCGGCCATGAGCGTGACCGTGATCAAGCCGGGCATGCTGTCCAGCTTCCAGGACCGTGGGCGCGAAGGCTACCAGCACCAGGGCATCCCGGCCGCGGGCGCCATGGACGAACGCGCCCACCGCCTGGCCAATGCGCTGGCGGGCAACGACGGCGATCCCGCCACGCTCGAGATCACCCTGGCGGGGCCCACGCTGCGCTTTGACGCGCCGGCCTGCTTCGCGCTTGCCGGCGCCGATCTGGGCGCCACCCTGAACGGCAAGGACATCCCGCTGCTGCGTCCGCTGGTCGCGCGCGCGGGCGACGTGCTGGCCTTCGGCGCCCGCCCTGCCGTCGGCGTGCGGGCCTATCTGGCCGTGCACGGCGGCTTTGCGCTGACGCCGGTCATGGGCAGCGAGACCACCTATCTGCGCAGCGGCTTCGGCGGCTTCCAGGGACGCGCGCTCGCCAAGGGCGATGTGATCCCCCTGCGCCGCCCGCTCGCGCAAGATCGCGACCTGGCGGCGTTGCAGCAGGCGCTCTGGAACGTGCGCGTCTACCTGCCCGCGACGCTGGGCAACAAGCCGCGCGACGCCATCCGCTTTCTGCCCGGGGTGCACTGGCCGGAATTCTCGCAAGCCAGCCGCCAGGCCTTCTCCGAATCCGAATTCCGCATCAGCCCGCAGTCCGACCGCATGGGCTATCGCCTGATCGGCCCTGCGCTCTCGATGAACCAGCCGCGGCAGATGCTGTCCGAGGCGGCGTGCTTTGGCACCGTGCAGGTGCCCTCGGGCGGCGAAGCCATCATTCTCATGGCCGACCGGCAGACCACCGGCGGCTATCCCAAGATCGCGCAGATCGCCACGGTGGACCTGCCCGCCCTGGCGCAATACGCGCCCGGCCACGCGCTGCGCTTCCAGCGGATCGAACTCGACGAAGCGCAGCGCCTGGACGGCGAGCGCGAGCGCGCCTTCGTGCAACTACATGAGGCGCTGGCGCCGCTGCGCGCGCTTCTGGCCTAGAAAGGAAACCGCCATGACCACCCGCATCGACTTGAACTGCGACATGGGCGAAAGCTATGGCGCCTGGACCATGGGCAACGACGCGGCGGTGCTGCAATACGTCAGTTCCGCCAATATCGCCTGCGGCTTTCACGGCGGCGACCCCGCCACCATGCGCAAGACCGTGGCGGCGGCGCTGGCGCAGGGCGTGGCGCTGGGCGCCCACCCCAGCCTGCAGGACCTGGCCGGCTTTGGCCGCCGCGTCATGCAGATCAGCCCCGACGAGGCCTATGACATCGTCGTGTATCAGATCGGCGCCCTGGCCGGCGTGGCGGCGTCCCAGGGCGCGCGCCTGCATCACGTGAAGGCCCACGGCGCGCTCTACAACATGGCGGCCAAGGACGAGAAGCTGGCGCAGGCCATCTGCCAGGCGGTGAAGGACGTGGATGCCTCGCTGATCCTGTACGGACTGGCCGGCAGCAAGCTGATCGACGCCGCGGACGCGATCGGCCTGGCGGCCGCCAACGAAGTCTTTGCAGACCGCTCCTACCAGGACGACGGCTCGCTCACGCCGCGCACACGCGCCGGCGCCATGATCGAAGACGTGGATGTTGCGGTGGCGCAGGTCGTGCGCATGGTGCGGGAAGGCTTGGTGCGGTCGGTGGACGGCAAGGACGTGCCGGTGCGGGCCGACACGCTCTGCATCCATGGCGACCAGCCCAATGCGCTGGTCTTTGCCGATGGCATCCGCCGGGCCCTGGAGCAGGCGGGCATCGAAGTACGCACGCCGCCGCGCCGCTGACGCGCGTCAGGCGGCGTCCAGCGACGCTTCGCGATAGGCCTGCAGGATGGCCGGCAGCACTTCCACCAGATAACCGCGGGTCAGGTCGGCCGCGCGGTCGAAATCCCGGCTGGCCAGCGCCTGGATGATGGCTGCGGTGTAGGCAGGAATCTTGATGGTCTCCAGCGACTGCCGGGCCAACAGATAGCCCAGCGGCTCGATCTGTTCGTACAGCTTGCTGAGCATGCTGGTGAGCGGCGTGTTGCCCGTATAGCGCGCCGCCGCCAGGTAGAACTCGCGCGAGGCCGCGATGAATCCGCGCACATCGCGGCGGTCCATTGCCGCCACGATCGTCTCGTGACAGGCGCCCAGTTCGGCCACCAGCGGCCCCACGTCGGGCATTTCGGCGACCTGGCGGATGCCGTAGGCCTCCAGTTCCGCGCGCAACATGTACAGATGGCGGATCTGGGTTTCGGTGTAGAGCGTGACCCGGAAGCCCTTGCGCTGGATGTGCGTCACCAGGCCACTCAACTCCAGCAGGCGCAGCGCCTCCCGGATGGGGCTGCGGCTGGTGCCGAAGCGTTGCTCCAGTTCCTGTTCCCGCAACGGCTGCCCGGGCCGGATGGTGCCGCTCACTATCAATTCACGAATCTGTTCCTGCAGGAAATATGGAATCGTGGCGGGCGCTTTGACGTCCAATCGGCTCCCCTTCTACTGCGCAATGCATGGTATGAGACCGTGACAAGATACTAGAAATCTATTGAAACACAAGCAGAAACACTGTTTCATCCGGGAAAAGTTTGGATCGCGGTTGCGAGTTGTTTTCGCCGCGTTTCCGGGTTGTTTCCGCGCCGTCTCAGGGTTGCGTCCAGGCCGCTTCCCGGTTGTTTCCGGGACATTCCCGGGTTGTCCCCGGGGGATTCAGGGTTGTGCCCGGGTTGTCTCCGGGTTGAGCCCAGGTTCGGCCCCATCACTGGCGGGTTGCTCCCCGCAGGCAGGCCCGGCGCGTCAGTCCCAGTCGTCCCGATACACGAACTTCGGCATCTGCCAATTGAAGCGCAACGCCATCAGGCGCATCGTCAGGCCCGCCGCCAGCGCAATCGGCACCGAGGCGTTGGCGGACAACCCCAGCGACATGGACCCCAGATACAGGGCGCCGGTCACGAGGGACACGCTGGCGTAGAGTTCCTTGCGGAACAGCAGCGGCACCTCGTTGCAGAGCACGTCCCGCAGCACCCCGCCGGCGCACCCGGTGATCATGCCGCTGATGAGCACCACCGTGATCGGCAACTGCATCATCTGCGCCACCTGGCAGCCGATGACGGTGAACGCCACCAGCCCCAGCGCGTCGGCCAGCAGGAACACGCTGCGCAGCCGCCGCATGACCGGCGCGATCAGCGCGGTGAGGATCGCCGCGCCGCCCGTCATCCACAGGTATTCGGGATGGACCACCCAGGTCAGCGGATAGTGCCCCAGCAGCACGTCGCGCAGCGACCCGCCGCCCAGCGCGGTCACGCAGGCGATGATGCAGACACCCATCCAGTCCATATCGCGGCGTCCCGCGGAAAGCGCGGCCGTCATGGCCTCGGCGACGATGGCGACCAGGTACAGCGTATGCAGGAGAGCGGGCGAAAGATCGGTAAACATAGGTGGGCAGGGACTGAGGCAGGCCCCATTGTATTGAGCCTTTCCCGGGGCCGCGCCATTGCCTGCGCGCGCCGCATCCCGTACGCTCGGATGTGCGTTGATATCGATCAAGCCCAGCCTCGTGTCGCAGCGAGACAATGGAGACGAGCCCAACCGGGCGCTAATGGGCCAGGCAGCGCGGACGCGGGAGCCGCCTCTCTGGCCATCACCGGGAGATTAGGTATGACACAGCAAATTGGCCCCATCCTTCTGGCCACGGACCTGAGTGCGCGCGGCGACAGAGCCCTGGATCGCGCCCTGCAGTTGACCAAGGAACTGAACACCAGGCTGATCGTGCTGCATGTCATGGAATCCCATGCCACGCCGGCGCGGCTGACCACGCCGGTCTGGCGTCGCATGTCGCCTGACCACAAGGCCCTCGTCGAACGCGAGCTTGCCGAAGACGTGGCCGCGGCCGACGTCCCTGCCGAAGTCGTGGTCGCCAAGGGCGATCCCGTCGCCAGCATCCTCGAAACCGCCGACACCTTCGGCTGCTCGCTGATCGTGGCCGGCATCGCCCGCCAGGAAACGCTGGGCCGCCTGCTGCTGGGCACCACCGTCGAAAAACTGGCCCGCCAGGCGCGCCAGCCGGTGCTGGTCGTCAAGAACCGTCCGCGCAGGCCCTACCGCGACGTGCTGGTCGCCACCGACTTCTCGGACGGCTCGCGCCAGGCGTTGCGCGCGGCCCTGCAACTGGTCCCCAATGCCGAACTGACGCTGTTCAACGCCTACGAAGTGCCGTTCCAGAACCTGAACGTGCCCGATGACGCCGTCGTCAGCAGCTTCTACAAGACCGCGGAACAATGCGCCCAGCGTTTCATCGCGGAAACGCCCGAACTGCCCAAGGGCATGCCGACCAAGGTCGTGCTGGAGGCCGGCCAGCCCGAAACCGTGCTGGCCGAGTATTCGTTCATCCACCGGTCCGACCTGGTCGTCACGGGCACCCATGGCCGCACGGGCATCCTGCGCACCGCCATCGGCAGCGTGGCCGAGCGGCTGCTGGAATCCCTGCCCAGCGACGTGCTGATCGTCAGGCTGTCGGGCGACGCGTAGTCCGCGCCACGCAGTGCCCTGTACGAAGGCGGCGCGCGAACGCCGCCTTTTTGTTGGCCGCGGCGTGGCGCGGACTACGCCTCGCCCTGTTTCTCCATGGCGTCGATGGTGCCGCGCAAGACCTTCAGCAGCACCAGGCCGGGCACGGCGATGGCCACCGTCAGCAGGAAAAACCCGGGCCAGCCCAGGTGCAGGACCAGCGGCGGCGTGAGCGGCCCGGCCAGGTACGTGCGGCCCACGGCCGACAGGGCCGACAGCAGCGCAAACTGCGTGGCCGAGAACCGCTGCCGGCACAGCGCCATCAACAGGCCCACGAAAGACGCCGTGCCCAGGCCGCCGCACAGGTTCTCGATGCCCACGCCGGTCGCCATCAGCCAGATGTTCTTCGGGCTGACCGCGATCAGCCAGTACGCCAGGTTCGACACCGCCTGCAGCAGACCGAATGCCATCAATGAGCGGTACAGCCCCCAGCGCGCCATGACCGAGCCCCCCGCCAGCGCGCCGATGATGGTCGCGGCCAGCCCCAGCACCTTGTTCACGGTGCCCACCTCGGTCGGCGTGAAGCCCGCGCCGCGGATGAGAAAGGTGGTGGACAGGGCGCCGGCGAACGCATCGCCCAGCTTGTACAGCACGATCAGCAGCAGCACCGCCAGCGCGCCGCGCCGGGTGAAAAATTCGTGCAGGGGTTCGGCCACGGCCTCGCGCAGGCTGCGCGGCGCGCGCGCGACATGCTCGGGCTCGGGCGCCCACAGGGTGGCCAGTGCGCACAGCAGCATCAGCCCGCCCATCACCATGTAGGTCTGGCCCCACCCTATCCATTGGTCCGCCATGATGAGCGCAAGCCCGCCCGACACGATCATCGCCAGCCGGTAGCCCATGACCTTGATGGCCGCGCCCGCGCCCCGTTCATCCTTGCGCAGCACGTCGGTGCAATAGGCGTCGAAGGCGATGTCCTGCGTGGCCGACAAAAAGGCGACCAACACCGCCAGCAGCGCCAGCGGCATCAGGGCGGATGAGGGAGACAGCGCGCCCATCGCCACGATCGCCACGGCCAGCAGCAATTGCGTGACCAGCATCCAGCCGCGTCGGCGGCCCAGCAGGGGCGGTACAAAGCGGTCGACCAGCGGGGCCCAGAGAAACTTGATGGTGTAGGCCGTGCCCACGAGGGTGAGGAAACCGATTTCCTGCAGCGGAACGCCTTCGACGGTGGCCCACGCCTGCAATGTGCCGCTGGTCAGGGCGAGCGGCAGGCCGCTGGCAAAACCCAGGACCAGCAGCGGGGCGACGCGGGGGCTGGTGTAGACGTTGGATACAGCGGTGATGACGGTCTCCTGAAACGTGGCCGGCGGCGTCGCAGGCGCTGGCCGCGGGCTTGCGGCATTTTAGGGCCTGTTCGTCCGCGCCGTCAGGAGGAGGCGTGTCGGAATGTCAGGGCGACGCGAAGCGGTACACCGCCAGCGTGCTGCGCCAGCTCGGGAAGAGCTGGACTTCCTTGCCTTCGTTGAACGTGGCGCGCTCCAGGATGCGCAGGTCCAGCTCGCCGGCAAGCTGTTCAAAGTCGCGCAGCGTGCACAGGTGGATGTTGGGCGTGTTGTACCACTGGTAGGGCATCTGGCCCGTCACGGGCATGCGGCCGCGCAGGATGGCCCAGCCATGCGGCCAGTAGCCGAAGTTGGGGAACGACACCACGCCGTGGCGCGCGACGCGGGCCATTTCGCGCAGGATGTGCTCGGTCCGGTGCATCGACTGCAGCGTCTGCGACAGCACGACCGTATCGAACTGCTTGTCGTCAAAGAGCGCCAGGCCGTCTTCCAGGTTCTGCTGGATGACTTCGACACCGCGCCGCACGCAGGCGATCACGCAGGTATCGTCCAGTTCGACGCCTGCCCCCTTCACCTGGCGATGGTCGCGCAGATGCGCCAGCAAGGCGCCGTCGCCGCAGCCCAGGTCCAGGACGCGGCTGCCCGGTTCGATCCATCCGGCGATGCGCGCAAGGTCGGGCCGCAGCGCGCCGTGCGCATAACGGGGTGTCACGGACGTCATTGGGGTTGTCCTTCGGTCAGGTCGGCCGCATCCAGGCCCAGCTCGCGCGCGATGCGTTCGTAGTAGCCCCGGACCACGGCATGGTAGCGGGCGTCTTCCAGCAGGAAAGCATCGTGCCCGTGCGGCGCGTCGATCTCGGCATAGGTGACGGGGCTGCCGTTCTTGAGCAGCGCGCGCACGATCTCGCGCGAGCGCTCGGGCGGAAAGCGCCAATCGGTCGAAAACGACACCAGCAGGAAATTGGACTTGGCGGGCGCCAGCGCCCGCGCCAGGTCGCCGCCCGTGGTGCGGGCCGGATCGAAGTAGTCGAGCGCGCGGGTGATCAGCAGATAGGTGTTGGCGTCGAAATAGCGGGTGAACTTTTCGCCCTGGTAGCGCAGGTACGACTCCACCTCGAACTCCACGTCGTAGCCGTAGCGGTAGGCGCCGTTCTCGGCGGGCGCGCGCTGCGCGCGGCCGAATTTTTCGGCCATGTCGTCATCGGACAGATACGTGATGTGGCCGATCATGCGCGCCACCGACAGGCCGCGGCGCGGCACGGTGTCCTGCGCGTAGTAGTCGCCGCCGTGGAAATCCGGGTCGGTGATGATGGCGCGGCGCGCCACTTCGTTAAAGCCGATGTTCTGCGCGGACAGGCGCGGCGTGCTGGCGATGACGATGCAGTTGGCCACGCGCTCGGGCAAGGTGATGGACCAGCTCAGGGCCTGCATGCCGCCCAGCGATCCGCCCATCACGGCGGCAAAGCGTTCGATGCCGAAGTGGTCCGCCACCCGCGCCTGCGCCCGCACCCAGTCTTCCACCGTCAGCACCGGGAACGCGGCGCCCCAGGGCTTGCCGGTCTCGGGGTTGATGCTGGCCGGCCCTGTCGAGCCGAAGCAGGAGCCCAGGTTGTTCACGCCGATCACGAAGAAGCGGTTGGTGTCCACCGGCTTGCCGGGGCCCACCATGTTGTCCCACCAGCCGAGGTCGGCGGGGTTGTCCGCGGCCTGCCCCGCGACGTGGTGCGAGGCATTGAGCGCGTGGCAGATGAGGACGGCATTGGTGCGCTGCGCATTGAGCGTGCCGTAGGTCTCGACGGCCAGCTCGTACGACGCCAGCGATTGGCCGCTCAGCAAAGGCAGCGGCTCGTCGAAACGAATGAAGGTGGGGGAAACGAGGCCGACCGAACCGGGATCAACGGTATCGGCTGTCGTGACGGTTGCGGGTACGAACCCGCTGGCCGAATCACCGGCCAAATTCTGGGCAGGAGTGGTCATACGGACCTCTTTAGCTGGATTTATTGGAAGGCGCCCGCAAGCGGATCAGGCAAATCGGCGCCGAAAATGGGTAGTGCGGCAGGAATTCTAGCACTGCTTGCAGGCGGGGCAATCCGCCGCCCGCCACGCGATCGGGGCCTCGCGCCCCCGCGCGGCGGATGCCTGAATCCCTGCTTCAGGACGCGGCGCCGGCCTCCCAGGGCTCCTGGCCCAGGTATTCGTAGCGTTCGGTATTCACGCGCGACACCCGCCACTCCACCGGCTGGCGGTTGTACGAAAACGCGATGCGGCGGATCTCCAGCAGTGCGCTGCCCTCGGGAACGCCCAGGCAGCGCGCCTGCGTGCGCTCGGCCAGGCAGGTCCGCAGGCGCTCGTCGGTGGCAATGACGTTCACGCCGAAGAGGTCCTGGTACAGCGCGTACAGCGTGCTGGTGCGTTCGCGCAGGTGCGCTTCGGTCAGCCCCGGAAAGCGCGATTCCGGCAGGCAGACGTCGTCGGCCATGACCACGTCGCCGTTGAGCGACAGCACGTTCAGGAACTCGTACACCAGGGCGCCCGCCGGCAGCGCCAGCTTTTCGCGCGCCACCGCCGACGCCTTCACGCGGCGAAAGCGCACCAGTTGGGTGGTCGGATAGGACTTGTTGCCATCCTGCCCGACGATGCGGAAAAACTTGAAGAAGTGGTGGTTGCGCGTGTGCACCGCCACGTAGGTGCCGCGCCCCTGATGGCGCACCAGGATGTTCTCGGCCGCCAGTTCGTCGATGGCCTTGCGCAGGGTGCCGATCGATACGCCGAACCGCTCGGCCAGGTGTTTCTCGGGCGGGATCGCCTCGCCCTGCTTCCACTCGCCCTGCGCCAGCGCGGCAAGCACGGCCTGCTTGACCTGTTCGTACAAGGGACTGCCCAAAGGCACAGTCGGTGACAGGCTGGTGTTCATGGGTGCATCGCAATATTCACGGACCCCCAGTGTAGCGGCGCGGGCCGGATCCGCTCAAGTCATGTAATTCATATATATGATTTAGTTGACTTTGAAAAAACACCGGCCTAAGATTTCCTGGCCGTTGTGATCCGCGCCGCGAGCAACAGCCCGGCGGCGCTCCTGACCCCAGAGAGGAAGACAATGATTCACGCCGTATTGCACGATGCGAAGGACACGGTGGCGGTCGCCGTGGTGGAGGGCCTGACCGCCGGAACGGAACTGAACGCCTGGATCATGGATGAAGACAAGATCATCCATGTGCGCGCGTCGCAGGACATTCCCATCGGCCACAAGGTGGCGATGAAGGACATGGACGTCGGCGACACGGTCTTCAAGTATGGCGTCGACATCGGCCGCGTGGTGGCGCCCATCAAGGCCGGCCAGCACGCCCATGTGCACAACATCAAGACCAAGCGCTGGTAAGCGTCCCCCCATCGCACAGGAATCCACCATGTCCATCATCAATGCCCAGACCACCTTCCAAGGCTATCGCCGCGACAACGGCCGGGTCGGCGTGCGCAACCACGTCATCGTCCTGCCCGTGGACGACATCTCCAATGCCGCCGCCGAAGCCGTCGCCAACAACATCAAGGGCACCCTGGCCCTGCCTCATCCCTACGGCCGGCTCCAGTTCGGCGAAGATCTGGAGCTGCATTTCCGCACCCTGATCGGCACCGGCTGTAACCCCAACGTCGCGGCCGTGGTCGTGATCGGCATCGAGGAAGGCTGGACCAAGCGCGTCGTGGACGGCATCGCCGCCACGGGCAAGCCCGTCATGGGCTTTTCCATCGAACTGCACGGCGACCACGACACCATCATGCGCGCCTCGCGCTGCGCCAAGGATTACGTGCACTACGCCACAGCGCTCACGCGCAGCGAATGCCCGATCTCGGACCTGTGGGTCTCGACCAAGTGCGGCGAATCCGACACCACGTCCGGCTGCGGCGCCAACCCCACGGTCGGCAATGCCTTCGACAAGCTCTATGCGCTGGGGTCCACCCTGGTGTTCGGCGAGACGTCCGAACTCACCGGCGGCGAACACATCGTGGCCGAGCGCTGCGCCAACGATGCCGTGCGCGAAAAATTCATGTTCATGTTCGACCGCTACCAGGCCATGATCGACCGCTGGAAGACCAGCGACCTGTCCGAGTCCCAGCCCACCAAGGGCAACATCGCCGGCGGGCTGACGACCATCGAGGAAAAGGCGCTGGGCAACATCCAGAAGATCGGCAAGAAATGCCGCGTGGACGGCGTCATCGACAAGGCCGAAATGCCGGACGGCCCCGGCTTGTGGTTCATGGACTCGTCCTCGGCGGCGGCCGAGATGGTGACCCTGTGCGCCGCGTCGGGCTATGCCGTGCACTTCTTCCCCACCGGCCAGGGCAACGTCATCGGCAATCCGATCCTGCCGGTCATCAAGATCTGCGCCAATCCGCGCACCGTGCGCACCATGTCCGAACACATCGACGTGGACACCAGCGGCCTCCTGCAGCGTGAGATCGACCTGAATCAGGCCGGCGACAAGCTGCTCGAATGCATGCTGGCCACCGCCAACGGCCGCTGGACCGCCGCCGAGGCCCTGGGCCACCGCGAGTTCGTCCTTACGCGGATCTTCGAAAGCGCCTAGCGCCCGGCCCGGCCGGCGCGTCAAGGAGGACGCGCCGGCCTCCCCTCGCGGCATCATCGCGGCATCACCTACAAGAACCAGCAGACCCGGGCGCAGACCGCGGCAGCATAGGCGTATGCATTCCTACCCGGGCGTTATCCCCAAGGAGGAAGACAGATGAGTAGCGAACCGCATTACCCCCTGCAAGATGCGCAGCGCCGTCGCCTGCTGGGCGCCCTGGGCGCCGCCGGTCTCTGTGCGTTGGCCCCGTGGGAGCGGGCCCTGGCGCAGAAAGGCGCCTGGCCCGAACGCCCCATCAACTACGTGGTGCCCTTCCCGCCCGGCGGGCTGACCGACGTGGCCGCACGGCAGGTCGGCAAGGCGCTGGCGGACGCCGAACGCTGGAACGTCGTAGTCGAGAACAAGCCGGGCGGCAGCGCCAACATCGGCGCCGCGCACGTCTCGCATTCCGCGCCCGACGGCTACACCTGGCTGGCCATCACCCTGTCGCATGCGGCCAACGCCACGCTGTTCGCGGGCAAGGCGGGCTACGACCTGACCCGCGACCTGACGCCGCTGGCCGGCCTGGCCTCTTCGCCCATCATGGTGGTGGTCAACGCCAAAAGCCCCATCAAGAGCATGGACGACCTGGCGCGCGCGGCCAAGGCCAAGCCGCTGTCGGCAGGCTCCAGCGGCAACGGCACGCCGCCGCACCTGACGCTGGCGCTCTACCAGAAGCTGACCGGCGTCCCGCTGATGCATGTCCCGTACAAGGGCGGCGCGCCTTCGCTCACCGACCTGATCGGCGGCCACCTGGACGTGGTGTTCTCCAACTATCCCGAATCGCTGGCGCACGTGAAGAACGGGTCGCTGCGCGCGCTGGCGATCACCACGCGCAAACGCAGCAATGACTTGCCGGATCTGCCGACCACGGCCGAAGTCGGCCTGCCGGACCTGATCGTCGAAAACTTCACCGGTGTGCTCGCGCCCGCCGGCACGCCGCCCGAACTGGTCCAGCGCATCGGCAGCGCGATCGTCAAGCAGGTCTCGCAGCCCGCCATGCAGCAGGCCCTGCAGCAATTGGGCTTCGTGCCCCAGCCGCGCGGTCCGCAGGAGTTCGGCGCCTACCTGAAGTCCGAGGTCGACCGCTGGGCCAAGATCATCCGCGACGCCAACATCCAGGTCGCCTGAGCGGCCACACTGCCCACCACGAAGAGGAGCCCGGCAGATGCAAGTACTGATATCGGAGTTCATGGACGCGCCCGCGGTCGATGCCTTGCGGCAACGGTTCGACGTGCGCTACGAGCCTGACCTGGTCGAGCGGCGCGGCGCGCTGCTCGACGCCGCCGCGCACGCGGATGCCCTCATCGTGCGCAACCGCAGCCAGGTGAACGCCGAGCTGCTGGCGGCCGCGCCGCGCCTGCTCGCGGTGGGCAGGCTGGGGGTCGGGCTGGACAACATCGACCTGCCCGGCTGCGAGGCGCGCGGCATCACGGTCATTCCCGCGACGGGCGCCAATGCCCGCGCCGTGGCCGAGTACGTCATCGGCACGATGCTGTCGCTGTTGCGCGGCGCCTACGCGTCCACGGCGGACGTCGCGGCGGGCAAGTGGCCCCGCAACGCGCTTTCCCAGGGCCTGGAGGCGCACGGCCGCACGCTGGGCGTGGTGGGATTCGGCGGCATCGGCCGCCTGGCCGCACAGCTCGCGCGCGGACTGGGCATGCGCGTCGTGGGCAGCGACGCCGCCCTGCCGCCCGGCCATCCCGCCTGGGGAGAGGCCGGCGCCGAGCCGCTGCCGCTGGACGACCTGCTCGCGCAGGCGGACGTGGTGACGCTGCACGTGCCCCTCACGCCCGAAACCCGGCACCTGCTGGACGCCGCGCGCATCGACCGCATGCGCGCAGGGGCCGTCCTCATCAATACCTCGCGCGGCGGCATCGTGGACGAAGCCGCGCTCGCCAACGCGCTGCGCGCCGGGCGGCTGCGCGGCGCCGCGCTGGACGTGTTCGAACAGGAACCACTGCCCGCGGGCAGCCCGCTGGCGCAGGCGCCGAACCTGATTCTCACCCCGCACATCGCCGGACTCACGCAAGAGGCCAACACCCGCGTTTCCGACATGGTGGCCGCCGGTGTGACAATGGCGCTTGACGCCCGCGCACGCTGACGAGGCGCGGCGCGCCTCCCACGACAGGAAGGATATGGCTCACATCTATCTGGACGAACTCCAACACCTGGCCGCGGCCGGCCTCGCCGCCGCCGGCGCCAATCCGGCCATGGCCGACAGCACCGCGCGCGCCCTGGTCTTTGCGGAAAGCCAGGGACTCAGCTCCCATGGGCTGTCGCGCGTGCCGTTCTACGCGGGGCACCTGCGCACGGGCCGCGCCATCGGCTCGGCCGTGCCCCGCATCGTGAACGAGCGCGGCGGCGCGGCCCTGATCGACGCCGGCTCGGGCCTGGCCTTTCCGGCCTGCTCCCTGGCGGTCGAACAGGCCACCGTGCGCGCCCGCGAACATGGCGTGGCGTTCGTCGGCGTGGCCAACAGCCATCATTTCGGCGAGGCCGCCTACCACCTCGAAGCCCTGGCCGATGCCGGCATGGTCGGGCTGGCGCTCAGCAACTCGCCCGCCGCCATGCCGGCCTGGGGCGGCAAGCGCCCGCTGTTCGGCACCAACCCCATCGCGGCGATCTTCCCGCGCCGCGGCGGCGCACGGCTGGTCATCGACCTGTCGCTGTCGCAGGTGGCGCGCGGCAAGCTCATGATCGCGGCGCGCGACAACCAGCCGATCCCGCTGGGCTGGGCGCTGGATGCGCAGGGCCAGCCGACCACCGATCCGAAGGCGGGTCTTGCCGGCAGCATGCTGCCCGCAGGCGGCGTCAAGGGCGCCATGCTTGCCCTCATCGTTGAACTCATGGCCTGCGCCCTGACCGGCGCGCGCTTTGGCAACGAAAACGAGTCGTTCTTCGTGGACGAAGGCGGCCCGGCGCGCCTGGGGCAGGCGTTCATGGCGATCGACCCCAATGCGTTGGCGGGCAACGACGTGTATCTGGAACGCGTGGAAACGCTGGTCGACGCGATGCTCGAGGACGAGGGCGTGCGCCTGCCGGGCGACCGCCGACGCAAGCTGCGCGACGAGGCCGTCAAGCACGGCCTGGACCTGCCCGATGCGCTGATGGCGCAACTGCGCACGCTGGCCGGCGCCGGCTGACCGGCCACCGGGCGCCCTAATGCCCGTGGGTGAACCACAGCATCAGCGGCGCCAGCAGCAGGAACACCACGGTGGACACCAGCACGGCGCCCGCCGCGGTATCGCCCAGCGGCGTGTAGCGCCGGGTGTACATGTAGCTGACCACCGCGCAGGGCATGGCCATCTGCAGCGTCAGCGCGCCGGCCAGCACCGGCTCCAGGTCCAGCGCCCACGCCACCACCAGCCCCGCCGCCAGCCCCACCACCAGGCGGATCGCCCCGACCTTGGCGCCGTCGCGCATGCCATTGGAGGGAATGAGCGCAAGCGCGTGGCCCAGGCTCAGCAGCATCAGCGGGACGGTGACCGCGCCCAGCATGCGCGCCGTCTCGATGACCCACGCCGGCACCGGGATGTGCAGCAGGCGCATCGCCACGGCCACCACCGACGCCAGCAGAATCGGACTCTTCCAACTTCCCTTCGTGTTCACGCCCGGCAGCAGGCGCACCGCGATGGTGTGCATCACGAACGAGTTCACGGCGAAAAATGCCACGGCGACGGACAGGCCGGCGTCGCCGAATGCCAGCTGCGAAATCGGCAGCCCCAGGTTGCCGGCGTTCGGCAGGAAGGCCGTGGGCAAGAGGCTCAGCACCGGCAGTTTCCAGGCCTTGAGCAACGCCGCGCTGACCAGCGCGCACAGCAGCAGGGCGATCAGCGTCGCGGCGGCCACATCGGCCAGCGCGCGGTCGTCCAGGCGGGTGGTGACGAAGGTGTGGAACACCAGCGCGGGCGTGGTCACGGAGGTCACCAGCGTGGTGATGAAGCTGCCGCCGAAGGGCAGATCGCGCTTGCCCCAGAAAAGCCCGATGCCCACGCAGCAAAGCAGCGGCAACATCAGCACGATGGCTGACAAATAGAACTGCGCGATGGCCAACATGCAACTATTCCGTCAAAGATAAAAAGACCGATGCGTCACGGCATCGTTGCTTGCGCGGGCAGAGGCCGACGCCGCAGCATGGGGCCTTGTCCACAACCGGGCGCCCCGCCCCCGCCGCCATGTCCGCCACACCGATGCGCCTTCTTGCCCACCCATCGCGTTGCGCCATCCGCAGCGCCGTCCCGCCCTCAGGCGTGGGCCTGTCCGACCGCCAGGCCGCGTGCCTGCGATGGTCGGCCGCGGGCAAGACCAGTTGGGAAACGTCCCGCATATTGGGCGTCAGCGAAAGCACCGTGAATTTCCACCTGCGCAACGCCTGCGCCCGGCTGGGCGTGCGCGGCCGGCGCGCGGCGGTGGTCGCGGCCCTGCGGCTGGGCCTGCTTGAACCGCTCAAGGCTTGAGGACGACCGACCGCAGGAATTCGCGCGCGCGCTCGGCGGGCAGGCTTTCCTCGGTGCCGGCGGCCACCGCCTCGATCAGCATGGTGTCGGTGACCCAGACCTTGGCATGCAGCCAGCCCGGCTTGCCGACCGCCTTGCCGTGCACCTCGATATCCTGTCCGAAGGCCGGCCATTCCTTGGGCGGCGGCGCCTGCATGTTGGCGTAGAGCGATCGCATCAGCGCCACGCCCAGCGCCTGCCGCGCCGCGGGACTGGCCGCGATCTCGGGCGGCAGGGGCGCCGACCCCACGGCGAACACCGCTTCGCCGACGGTGGCGCTGGCCAGGGTGAAGGGCAGCGTGTGCGTGTCCAGCCTCAGTTCCCGGGTTTCGGTCGACACCCGGGCGGGGAACGCGGCGCGCACATGGCCGTCGGCCACGTCCATCTCGCGCCAGTTGTAACTGGGCGAGCAAGCGGCCAAGACCAGCGCCAGCGCCAAAAAAACGCCCGCTTTCTTGAACATGAAACGAAACAGCGATGAAATCGTCATTACCCGAGAACCCGCAAGGTCCAGTCATTTCGAGGAATCCAGAAATTGTCGCCGATTTCCATGGCCCCCGCGCCCGACGGCACGCCGCTCGCCAATTATTCCTGGCCGGCGGCGCCCAACGTGCCGCTGCCCATCGCGGGCGGGGATGATCCCGACGCGGGGCGCGCTGACGCCAGCCATCCCGATGCCAGCCACCCGGACCCGGGCCGCCCCAGCATGGGCCGCCCCGGCATGGGCCGCCCCAGCATCTACCTCCTGCATGGCCTGAGCGAACATGCCGGCCGCTATGACCGGCTGGCGCGCTGGCTGACCGCCCGCGGCTGGACGGTGGGCGCGCACGATCACCGCGGCCATGGCCGCTCGGGCGGTCACCCGGCCACGCTGCGGCACCAGGAAGACCTGGTCACCGACGCCGTGGACAGGCTGCAGGCCTGGACGCGGGCTTGCGGGCGGCCGCCCATCCTGTTGGGCCACAGCCTGGGCGCGCTGGTCGCCGTGCGCATCGCCCAGCATCGCCTGGCGCCCCTGGACGGGCTGGTGCTCAGCTCGCCGCCCTTTGCCGTCAATGTCCCGCTCTGGGTGCGCCGCACCCTGACATGGATGTCCCTGCACGCGCCCGACCTGCGCGTGCCGCACGGCCTGGCCCCGGCCCGCATCTCCCATGACCGTGCCGTCGTGAAGGCTTACCGCGCCGACCCCCTGGTGCGGCGCCGGATGACCGGTCGGCTGGCCCGCTTCGTGGACGAAGCCGGACGGCAGGCCCTGCACGAAGCCACCCTGCTGCCCTGCCGCACCCTGCTGATGGTGGCCGGCGACGATTCCATCGTGGCCGCCGAAGGCAGCCGCCAGTTCGCCCAGCGGGCGCCGGCCGAACTGCTGACCCTGCGCTGGTACGACACCGCCTGGCACGAGATCTTCAACGAGACCGCCCCCATCGCCGATCCGGTCTATGCTGACCTGGACGAATGGCTGGCGCGCACCGCCCAGGCATTGTCCCTGTCCCCAGTACTGGTTCCCTCTGCACAGGAGGCCAGCACCCCGTAAAATCCGGCGACAGCCCCCAACGAGAACACTCCGTGACCGATACTGCCGCCAACCGCCTCGCCCGCCTAGAGGCCAACCGCTCGCTGCTGACCCAGACCCTGCGGGGCATCGAGAAAGAAGGCCTGCGCGTGGACGAACAGGGCATCCTGGCCCGCACGCCGCACCCCGCCGGCCTGGGCTCGGCGCTGACGAACGAACACGTCACCACCGATTATTCCGAATCGCTGCTCGAACTGATCACGGGCACGCACCAGGACGTGGACGCGCTGCTGTCCGAGCTTGCCGATACCCACCGCCATGTCTACGGCGTGCTGGACCATGAACTGATCTGGAACCAGTCCATGCCGGCCACGCTGCCGCCCGAACCGGAAATCCCCATCGCCTGGTACGGCACGTCCAACACCGGCATGCTCAAGCACGTCTACCGCCGCGGCCTGGCCGAGCGCTACGGCAAGACGATGCAGTGCATCGCCGGCGTGCATTACAACTTCTCCCTGCCCGAAGCCCTGTGGTCGGTGCTCGATACGCAGCCGGGCTCGGACCAGGACCGCCGCTCGCGCGGCTACATCGGCCTGATCCGCAACTTCACGCGCTATTCGTGGCTGCTGATGTATCTGTTCGGCTCGGCGCCCGCGCTGGCCAGCGATTTCCTGCAAGGCCAGGACCATGCGCTGGAAAAGCTGGGCGACCACACGCTGTACCTGCCGTACGCCACCAGCCTGCGCATGAGCGACCTGGGCTACCAGAACAAGGCGCAGTCGCAGCTCAAGCTCTGCTACAACGACCTGGACACCTTCCTCGGCCGCCTGTACGGCGCCGTGACGCAGCCCTGGCCTGATTACCAGAAGATCGGCACGCATCGCAACGGCGAATGGATCCAGCTCAACACCAACGTGCTGCAGATCGAAAACGAGTACTACTCCAGTATCCGCCCCAAGCGCGCCACTGGCCGCTGCGAACGCCCCATCACGGCGCTGGCCGAGCGCGGCGTGCAGTACGTGGAAGTGCGTTGCCTGGACATCGATCCGTATTCGCCCGTCGGCATCGAGCCGGCCACCGCCCGCTTCGTCGACGCTTTCCTGCTGTTCTGCACGGCCTCCGACAGCCCCTTTTTCCCGGCCAACGGCTACTGTCAGCGCAGCGCCGACAATTTCTCGATCGTGGTCAAGGAAGGCCGCAAGCCCGGCCTCATGCTGGACCGCGAAGGCCAGGCCATCGGCCTGTCGCAATGGGGCCATGAACTGCTGGATCAGATCGCGCCCTACGCCGCGCTGTACGACAGCGTGATGGGCGGCAGCGCGTATGCCGACGCCCTCGCCGCGCAGCGCGACAAGCTCGACCGTCCCGACACCACGCCGTCGGCGCGCCTGCTGGCCGAATTGAAGGACAGCGGCCTGTCGTTCCACGACTACTCGCTGGCGCTCAGCCGCAAGCATGCGGATACACTGCGCGCGCAACCGCTGCCGGCCGATGTGGCGGCGGCCTATCAGCAGGCGGCGGTGCAGTCCGCCGCCGAACAGCTGCGCCTGGAGCAGTCGGACACCGAGGATTTCGACACCTACGTGAGCCGCTATCACGCCGCGCTGAAAGCGCCGCGCAAGTAAGGCGTATCAAATAAGGCGTATCGTTAGGGCTCGGTCCGCGCCGCCTGCCGGGCAGGCGGCGCGAACCCTTACCAGTCATATCAGGAGGTTTTATCCATGCGCCGCACCGCAACATTCCTGCTGGCCCTGGCGGCCAGTGTGGCGGGCATCGCCCATGCCGCGCCGCCGCCCATGCAGACCGTGGAATCCGTGGATCTGAAACGCTACGTCGGGATGTGGTACGAAATCGCCAACTTCCCCATGTTCTTCCAGCGCAACTGCGTGGGAGACACGACCGCCGAGTACACCGCCAACCCCGACGGCACGATCGGCGTGAACAACCGCTGCCGCACCAAGGACGGGGATATCGATTCGGCCTCGGGCACCGCCACGGTGGTCGAAGGCAGCAACAACGCCAAGCTCGAAGTGTCGTTCTTCAAGCCGTTCAAGGGCGATTACTGGGTGATCGGCCTGGACCCGGACTACCGCTGGGCGGTCGTCGGCACGCCCGACCGCAAGTACCTGTGGATCCTGTCGCGCTCGCCGCAACTGCCCAAGGAAGAACTGGACAAGGCGCTGGCCGCCGCCACGGCGCAGGGCTACCAGCTCGACGAGCTGCGCTACACGCCGCAGAAGTAAGCGCCGCCCTCAGCCCGCGTAATCGCGGGCCAGCCTGACCACCGTCACACCCGGCTTGAGCTGGCGCAGCGACGGCATGATCAGCGTGCAATGGTCGTAGGGCGTGACCACCGGCTGATCGTCGGCCCAGCCGATGGTCGTCCCGGCCTTTTCAAACGTTTCCAGTCCCGACCACGGGCCGGCAAAGCGCACGTTCATCGAGGGCGCCACCACGGCGTCCGTCACTTCCAGGACACGCTGGCTCGCCGGGTCGGCCAGCAGCCAGCCTTCGGGCAGGTCCGACGCATCGGCCACGCCCGACTCCACCAGCATCCGCGCCACCATGTCGCGCGCGACGTCCCGCGACGACAGGTCGCCATGGAACCCGCATTCGATCAGCAGCGCGCAGGCGTCTTCCCGCGCCGGATCGCCGAAGTGCTCGAAGTCGCGCATGCGCACGCCGTCCTTGTGGCCGGCGTCGACGATCACGTGCTGCGGCGCCTTCAGGCGGCGGGCCAGGGCGATATTGCGCGGCAGCACGCCCGTCAGCAGCAGCGGCGCGCCGGGTTCGTGCATGGAATGCAGGTCCAGCAGCCAGTCGGCGCGCCGCACCCAGGGGCGCAGCGCGGCGCCGCGCTGGCGGTCCGGCGTGGTGGGGTTGTCCAGGCGCTCGGCGCTCCAGACACGGTTCATGTCTTCCTGCACGAAGCGCGACGCATCGTGGTTCGCGTGGTCGAAACGGTCGAACGCATCCAGGTTGCAGAACGCCAGCGTCAGGCTGCCGCGCCGCGGGCGCAGGCCCGAGGCCAGCAGGTCCTTCAGCGCCCACGCGCCGCACAGCTCGTTGCCGTGCACCAGCGCGGTCACCATGAGCGCCCGTCCCGGCACGCCCGAATCGAAATGCCACACGCCGGGCGTGTCGGTATTGCCGGCGCGCTCGGCGGCGAGGTCGGGAACGGGAAGCTTGAATTCCATGGTGATATCCGCTTGATGCCTGGTGTTGCGATGTCGTGATTTTGCGGCGCGGCCTTACTGCGCCTCGATCTTGGCGGCCTTGACCAGCGCGCCGTACTTCTTGGTTTCTTCAGCCTGGAAGGCCACCGGATCGATGCCGGGCTTGGCCACTTCGCCGCCGGCGTCCTGCAGCTTGGAGCGGAACTGGTCGGACTTCAGGGATTCATCCAGCGCGGCGCGCAGCTTGGCCACGACCGGCTCGGGCAGGCCCGCGGGGCCATACAGCGCGAACCACAGGTTGATGTCGACCGACTCGAAGCCCTTGGTTGCGGCCAGCGGCGCGATCTCGGGTGCGGCGGGCGAACGCTTGTTCTCGGTCAGGCCCAGCGCAACGATGTTGCCGCTGCGCACCTGCGGCAGGCCCGAGGACAGCACCAGCATGCCGAAATCGAGCTGGCCGCTCATCAGGTCGGTCACCAGCGGCGACACGCCGCGGTAAGGCACGTGCTCGGCGCGCGTGCCCGTCGCCTCATTGATCATTTCGCCGGCCAGGTGCAAGGTCGTGCCCACGCCCGACGAACCGTAGTTGAACGTGCCCGGCGCCGCGCCCTTGAGCTTTTCGAGATACTCGGCAGCGGTCTTCACGCCCGAATTCTTGCTGGCCGCCAGCAGCATCGGCTGCGACGCCACGATGCCCAGCGCCGTGAAATCCTTGGCGCTGTCGTACTTCACGGCGGTGTTGATCATGCGGGCGATCACCATCTCGTTGGTGGAGCCCAGGAAGATGGTGTAGCCGTCCGGCGCGGCGCGCGCCACGCGCTGCGCGCCGATCGTGCCGCCTGCGCCGCCGACGTTTTCGACCACGACCGTCTGGCCCAGGCGCTTGCCCAGTTCTTCGCCCAAGAGGCGCGCGGTCAGGTCCAGGCTGCCGCCTGCGGGGTAGCCGACGACCAGCGAAATGCTGCGGGAGGGATAGTCGGCCGCGCTGGCGGCGGGCACGGCGGCAAGGGCCGAGGCGGCACAGAGCGAAACGAGCGCTGCGCGCATCGGGTGCAGGATGGACTTCATGGTTTTCTTCCTTGGGGTGCTGTGGGTGGACGGCGTAGCCGTCTCGTTTGAGTTTCGGAGGGTATTTTCGAGCGCGCCCCCGGCCCCGTCCGTGCCAAGACGGCACATCTTTGTGCTAATCCGGTTTTGGGTCGGGCAAGTCAGGCCTTGCGGTTGGCGGTCGCTTCCCAGGCGGCTTCGGCCAGGTCCGTCAGCCGGGCGCGCGGGCGATACAGGCGGACCTCGAAGGCGATCTCATCGCTGCGCCCGCCCAGCGCGGCCAGCGCGCCGCGCCGGCAATCGGCCGCGACCATGGACCAGGGCAGCCAGGCCACGCCCACGCCCTTGGCGACCGCGCCATGCGCGGCGTCCAGCGAATCGCTGCGCACGAAGGGCGTCAGGGCGTAAGGCGTGGCCTCCAGCCTGTCGCCCACGATGCGCTCCATCGCCAGGCCGCCCGTGTACGTAATGAGCGGCACGGGCGCGCCGCCCTCATGCAGCAGATAACGCGGCCGTCCGCGCGTGTCCATCTGGCTGACCGGCACCAGCTTGTCGGTCGCCAGCGTCATGTAGCGATAGCGCGACGGGCTGAGGGGCACGGACAACGCCGGATGCTCGTAGCAGCACAGCAGGTCTACCTTGCCCTGTTCCAGACGGATCACAAGGTCCTGCGCCTTGCCGGTGGACAGTTCCACCTGCGTGCCGTCGGTCAGCACCTTGGGCGCGCGGTGCCGCAGCCGCGCGATCCAGTCGGCCACCAGCGTGCGCGCCAGGCTGCGCCCCGTGGCGATGCGCAGCACGGCCTCGCCGCCCGCGCCCGAGCTGCGGATGCGATGGCGGACCAGTCCCATCTGCTCGATCACCTGCGTCGCGGTCTTGAGCAGCGTCTCGCCTTCCGGCGTCAGCGTCACCGGCAGGCGCTGGCGCTCCACCAGCGCCGTGCCGGCCCACGCTTCCAGCGCGCGGATGCGGCGGCCGAAGGCGGGATGCGTCACGTGGCGCAATTCGGCCGCGCGCACGAAGCTGCCGGTCTGCGCCAGCGCGATCAGGTCTTCCAGGAGTTTGAGGTCTGCCATGGACCGAAAGCTTACGGCATCGCGCGATCGGTGCGGAACTAGGCCGCTTGCTGACCCGCGGGCAGGGTCAGGATGCGCTCGATGACCTGCGCCGTCTTGCGGTAGTGCGCGGCCAACAGCGCCACCGCGCGGTCGGCATCGCGCGAGACCGCGGCATCCAGCAGCGCGCGGTGTTCGTCATCGACGTCGCGTTCGGACCCATAGGCCATGGCCTGGGCGCGCGCGGGCCGGCGGTAGCGTTCGGTCTGCGCGTAAAGCTGGGCGGACAGGTCCAGCAGCCAGGGCGACCGGCAGGCGCCGATCAGCGCCTGGTGGAAATCCTGGTGGCGGGCCTCCAGCGCGTCCTCGCGCTCCTGGTCCAGGACGGGCGCGTCGTCCGCGCGCCGCGCGGCCAGCGCCAGCGCGTGGAACGCGCCCACCAGCCACGCCTCCCAGGCGTCGTCCGCGTTGGCGAGCGAACGCCGCAACGCGTCGCAGTCGATCAGGATGCGGGTTTCGCAGGCATCGCGCATTTCCTCCACGGACAGCGGCGCGATCCGGAAGCCGCGCGACGTGGTGGTCAGCACCATGCGTTCGCTGCGCAGCCGGTTCAGCGCCTCGCGGATGGGCGAAAAGCTGCCGCCATAGCGCTGGCGCAGCAGCTCCAGCCGCAGCGACTGGCCCGGCGCGAACGCGCCGCGCATGATGTCGCGGCGCAGCTGCCGGTAGATCTGTTCGGACAGTGTGATGTCTTCGACCTGCGCGTCGCCATGCGCGGCCGCGACCGCGTCCGCGCGCGGCGCCTTGATTCGGGGCTTCACGCTGCGCTCCTAGACGGCCACCACCGGATGGCGCAGCGTGCCGATCCCTTCCACGCAGGCGACGACCACGTCGCCCGGCCACAGGAATTCCTGCGGCTTGCGCCCCGCGCCCACGCCCTCCGGCGTGCCGGTGGCGATGATGTCGCCCGGCTCCAGCGTGATGCCCGCGCTGATGTCGGAGATCAGGAACGGCACCTTGAACAGCATGTGGCGGGTATTGGAGCCCTGCTTCTTCTCGCCGTTGACCGTGAGCCACAAGTCCAGCACCTGCGGGTCCGGGATTTCGTCGGCCGTCACGATGCAGGGGCCGAACGGCGCGTAGGTGTCCTGGCCCTTGGAATAGATCCACTGGCCGGCGCGCCGGCAGTCGCGCGCGCTCATGTCCAGCATCACGCTATAGCCGAACACATGGGACAGCGCATCGGCCTCGGCCACGCGCGAGGCGCGACGCCCGATGATCACCGCCAGTTCCACTTCCCAGTCCAGCTGCTGCGTGATCCTGGCGTTGTGCTCGATGGCGTCGCCCGGCCCGATCACCGTGGTGGGCGGCTTGGAAAAGATCACCGGCTGCTTGGGCAGGTCGGCCGACGTGTCCAGCGTGCGGCTGGATTCGGCGACGTGCTCGACATAGTTCAGGCCGATGCCGAAGATGTTCTTGCGCGGGCGCGGGATGGGCGCCAGCAGCTTCACGTTGTCCTGCGGCAAGGCCGTGCCCACCGGCCAGTTGCCGCGGAACGTATCGAGCAGCCGCGTCGCCTGCGCCACCGCGACCGGACCCAGGTCGATGAAGTCCAGCATGTCGTCGGGCAGGTCCACCCCGCCCTCCTGCCCCAGCAGGAAAAGGTCGACCACATAGCCGTCGACCAGCGCGCCCAGGCGGGCGGCGGCGGTGGGATGAGCGCGAAAGGTCACCAGGCGCATCGAGAACTCCAGAAAGTCAAAGTGTGGGGGGAACGTCCGCCGCGTCGCGGCGGCGCGCAGGCATCGGAAGCATCTAAATCAGTCGTTGATGGCCGCCGTTGTCCTGTACCGCTTCCTCGCGGTACAGGGCGAGCGAGCGCATGACGGGCAGGTCGTTGAAACAGAACAGGCAGGCATCATCGTTGGACGACAGGTTGGCGTGCTCGTGGATGGCCCAGGACGGCACGCAGAAGATGTCGCGCTCGGTCCAGTCGTAGCGCTTGCCGTCGATCACGGAAAAGCCGCTGCCCTTGGCCACCTGGTAGATGAAGCTGCCGGTGTGCCGGTGCGCCTGGGTGTGTTCGCCGGGACGCAGCAACTGCATGCTGGCGCCGATGGTCGGCATGACGGCGCCGCCCGTGGCCGGGTTGACGTATTCGAGCAGGATGCCGTCGTAGGGACTGCCCGCGGTCGTGCGCGCGTAGCGGCGCAGGGCCTCGTAGGTGGGCTCCCATTCGTATTTGAAGAGCGGGGAATAGGGCTTCGTCCAGCCGGACACCTGCGGCCGCAGCGCCACCCCGCCCCACGCGCCGCTGGTGTCGTCGACCGGGTGCGTCACGGTCTGGTTCAGGTCGGGATGCACGGCATAAAAGCCCGCTTCCAGCGCATTGACCAGCGGAATGTCCAGCCCGTCCTGCCAAATGCAGGTTGTGCCGTCCTCGGCCACGCCGTGCTCGTGCCAGGTGCCGTTCGGCGTCAGCACGAAGTCGTTCGCGCCCAGCGTCATCTTGTGGCCGTCCACCACGGTGTACGCGCCCTGGCCTTCCATGATGAACCGCAGCGCGGAATGCGAATGCGCGTGCGCGGACGCCAGCTCGCCCGGCTGCATGACCTGCAGGCCGGAATACAGCCAGCCCACCGCCGCCGCCACGTCCCGCCGGCCCGGATTGTTCAGGTAGATGACGCGCCGGCCCGCCTCTTCGGGAGACACCAGCTCGGCCGAGCGCAGCACATGGCCGCGCAGGTCCTGGTAACGCCAGACCACGGGCACGGATGCCGACCGCGGCGCCCAGGGCTCGATCTTGTTCGCCACCGTCCAGAGCGCGCCCGTTTCCAGCCGCGCAAGGTCCTGGTAGTAAGCCACCCGCTCCGGCGAGTCGGCCACATTGGCTCGGCCCGCCGTGTGCTCGCGGTAGGCGTCGTAGCGGTTCGCTTCCATCGCTTGCCCCTGGTTTTATAAAACACTGAGGATTTTCGAAAATATTAAGAGGCGGTCTGGTCGGCGGGCAATCCCAAGTTGCTAGGGGTTTTCCTGTAGCAGGCCTGCGCGGGAAAAATAGTTGGCCGCAACACTGAGAATACTGTACAAAAACACAGTGCGACGTGATACATTTCGCTCGCCCGACCAACTGTCGTCCAGGGGAGAATTCCTGTGTCAGAAGCTGCTCATCTCGTTCAGTACATTGTCGTTCCCTACCGCGCCGCCGCCAATGGCGTCGCCCCCGGGGAAATCCGTCCGGCCAGCAGCGAATTCGGAGCCATCCGGATCGCAAACTCCATGGCCTCCAAGTTCGCGGGCGTCGCCGCCTATGAAGTCATGATCGACAAGGAAACCGGCGACATGGAATCGCCGCGCATCCTGATGCAGATCGGCACGGTGCCGTCGCTGGACGATTAGTCCCCGGGCCGCCGCCCCGAGGGACGAGCGCGCAGCGGGTGGTACGCTCGCAGCACGGAATCGTTCCACCGGGCGCGGCGCACGGCCCCGCGACCTGTCACGCAAAGGAGAAAAGATGATTGCTCGTTGGCGCTGGGCGCTCAGGCAATTGACCAGGCGCCTTTGGTTCAGGGCCAGTCTTTTCTCATTGCTGGGCGTCGCCACCGCGCTGCTTGCCATCATTTTCAAGGGCGCCATTCCTGAAACCTTGCCCGCCCGCATCGGTGCCGACGCGGTCGACAAGATCCTGGGCATCATTGCGTCCAGCATGCTGGCGGTGACCACCTTTTCGCTCAGCACCATGGTGGCGGCCTACGGCGCGGCAAGCACCGGCGTGACGCCTCGCGCAACCACCCTTGTCATGCAGGACACCACCACGCAGAACGCGCTGGCGACGTTCATCGGTTCGTTCCTGTTCAGCCTGGTGGGCCTCATTGCGCTGAGCACGGGGGCCTATGGCGCGCAAGGGCGGGTCTTGCTGTTCACGGTGACGATTGCGGTGGTGATCCTGATCGTCTACACGCTACTGCGCTGGATCGACCATCTGTCCAAGCTGGGACGGGTCGGCGAAACCATCGACCGCGTCGAAAGCGCAACCATCGACGCCCTCCGCCACCGCGTTCAATGGCCTTACCTGGGCGGCACCCCCTATCCGGCGTCAGGCTTGCCCCCCGCGTCGGCGCAGGCCGTGTCATGCGACCGGACGGGCTATGTGCAGCACGTCGACGTGCAGGCGCTGGGCCGGATCGCGCGTGAACATCAGGCCTCGATCTACCTTGACGTCCTGCCGGGCGGATTCGCCCATGCCGGCATGGCGCTGGCGTGGATCGTTCCCCAACCCGGCGAGGAGCCCGCCGCGCGCGAGGCCCTGCACGAAGCCATTCTCGGCGCCATCACCCTGGGAACGCATCGCACGTTCGAGCACGACCCGCGCTTCGGCTTGTCGGTGCTGTCCGAAATCGCGTCCCGCGCCTTGTCGCCGGCCGTGAATGACCCCGGCACGGCGATAGACGTCATTGGCCGGGGCGTAAGAAGCCTGACCTGCTGGGGGCAGCCGCCCGACTCGCCACCGGAGGCCGACCCCGACTGCCAGCGCATCTACGTGCACCCGCTGGATGTGGACGATCTGTTCGACGATTTTTTCGGCCCCATCGCGCGTGACGGCGCGGGTCTGCTGGAAGTCGACACGCGCATGACGAAGGCGCTCCTGAGCCTTGCGCAGATCAATCCGCCCCTGTTCAAAGCGGCCGCGTCGCGCCATGCCGCACGCTTGCTCCAACACGCCGAGCACGCGCTGGTGCTGGACGAAGACAAGCGCCGGATCCGCGAGCTGGCGCAACCGCTGCTGCGACGCGAAGCGCATTGAAGGCACGGCAAACCGGGGGGAAGGATGGAACGCGAAGCCTGCGGCTCGCTATGCGCCGCCAGGCTGCGCTCGGAGGGAGCAAGGATCTGGCGACGTGGGGGCAAGAGATGGATGCAAGGTGGACCGAAGATCCACGCAACCCATTGATCTGGTGGCGCGCCCGACAGGAATCGAACCTGTATCAAGAGCTTCGGAAACTCTCATTCTATCCATTGAACTACGGGCGCAGCGCAAGGAGGCGGTATTGTACCCACTTTTGCGGGATCTGCATGAAGTGGATCAAATCTTCCGTCAATCTCCGCGAAAACCCGCTCAGTGTCATTGGACCGGCGTCCCTGACACCGTTATATAATCCAGCGTTTGCTTGCAGGCGGGCATGGTTTGCCGCCGACTTGTGCAGTACTGATTTTCTGTTGCCGCCGCCAGGCGCCCCACCCGTTAGCAGGATTTGGTCATGAGCAACGAGCAGGAACACATAGAAGAGCACTCCTCCCCCATCAAGACCCCGAAGCAACTGATCGTCACGATCGTCCTCGCTTTCGTGGTGCCCATCGCCATCATCATCCTACTGGTGAACATGGTCGTCACCGGCACCAAGACCAACGCCGGTTCGGATGCCCTGTCCGGTGAAGCCATTGCCCGGCGGATCGCGCCGGTTGCCGGATTCGAGCTCGTTGACGCCAACGCCCCCAAAGTTTTCAAGACCGGCGAACAGGTTTTCGCCACCGTCTGTACGGCCTGTCATACCGCCGGCGTGGCGGGCGCACCCAAGCTGGGCGACAACGCCGCTTGGGCGCCTTTCATCAAGGCCGGCTACGACGAAATGTTGAAGGTCGCCCTGCACGGCAAGGGCGGCATGCCCGCCAAGGGCGGCAACCCGGCCCTGTCCGACTACGAAGTCGCGCGCGCCGTGGTGTACATGGCCAACAAGTCCGGCGCCTCGCTGCCCGAACCCGCTGCGCCTGCTGAAGACGGCGCCAAGAAGGAAGCCGACGCCGGCGCCGCCCCCGCCGCACAGGCTGCCGCACCGGCTGCGGCACCAGCCGCCGCAGCACCGGCTGCCGCAGCACCCGCACCCGCTGCCGCCGCGCAGGCCCCCGCCCCCGAGCAGAAAACCGCCGCCGTCAACCCGGCCGGCGAACAGCTCTACAAGACGGTCTGTTTCGCGTGCCACGCGACGGGCGTGGCCAATGCGCCCAAGTTCGGCGACAAGGCCGCCTGGGCCCCCTACATCAGCACCGGCATGGACGCCATGGTGAAAGTCGCCATGACGGGCAAGGGCGCGATGCCTCCCAAGGGCGGCGCGGCCAACGCCTCGGAAGACGACATCCGTGCGGCCGTGCAGTTCATGGTGAATGCCGCGCAGTAATACCCCGCCGGCAAGACAGTGACCCGTCCTGCCATAGGTTGACACCTACGGCACGGTATCCGTAGCAGGCTACGGACTGAACACCCGATGAACTTCATCGGGTGTTTTGCATTGTAGGGACAGGTGCGGTCGCTCGGTGTTGTAGATATCGACGGACTGCTTGACCATGAGCCGGGCTTGGGCCAGATCAGCGGGCCTGTGGAGCAACAACTCTCCCTTCAGGATGCCGTTGACCCGTTCTGCCAAGGCATTCTGGTAGCAGTCGTAGCCGTCAGTCATTGAGCAACGGATGCCGTGCCGCGCGTGCAGGCGCTGGTAGTACGTTGAGCAATACTGGATTCCTCGATCCGAGTGGTGCACCAGCGATTGG
>NZ_FNYM01000035.1:0-2709 GCF_900108985.1 Achromobacter sp. NFACC18-2
GCAAGATAATCGAACGGAATGGAAAGTCCGGCCGTAGCAGGTGATAGCCCTGTAGATGAAATTTTGTGTGTGGAACTAAGCGTAAGACAAGTAGGGCGGGACACGTGAAATCCTGTTTGAAGATGGGGGGACCATCCTCCAAGGCTAAATACTCGTGATCGACCGATAGTGAACCAGTACCGTGAGGGAAAGGCGAAAAGAACCCCGGAAGGGGAGTGAAATAGATCCTGAAACCGTATGCATACAAACAGTAGGAGCCTCCTTGTGGGGTGACTGCGTACCTTTTGTATAATGGGTCAGCGACTTACATTCAGTGGCAAGGTTAACCGAATAGGGAAGCCGTAGCGAAAGCGAGTCCGAATAGGGCGATTCAGTCGCTGGGTGTAGACCCGAAACCAGATGATCTATCCATGGCCAGGTTGAAGGCACGGTAACACGTGCTGGAGGACCGAACCCACTAATGTTGAAAAATTAGGGGATGAGCTGTGGATAGGGGTGAAAGGCTAAACAAATCTGGAAATAGCTGGTTCTCTCCGAAAACTATTTAGGTAGTGCCTCAAGTATTACTGCGGGGGGTAGAGCACTGTTATAGCTAGGGGGTCATGGCGACTTACCAAACTATGGCAAACTCCGAATACCCGCAAGTACAGCTTGGGAGACAGAGCACCGGGTGCTAACGTCCGGACTCAAGAGGGAAACAACCCAGACCGCCAGCTAAGGTCCCGAATTATCGCTAAGTGGGAAACGAAGTGGGAAGGCATAGACAGTCAGGAGGTTGGCTTAGAAGCAGCCATCCTTTAAAGAAAGCGTAATAGCTCACTGATCGAGTCGTCCTGCGCGGAAGATGTAACGGGGCTAAGCGATAAACCGAAGCTGCGGGTGTGCACTTTTAGTGCACGCGGTAGGAGAGCGTTCTGTAAGCCTGCGAAGGTGGCTTGTAAAGGCTGCTGGAGGTATCAGAAGTGCGAATGCTGACATGAGTAGCGATAAAGGGGGTGAAAAGCCCCCTCGCCGTAAGTCCAAGGTTTCCTGCGCAACGTTCATCGGCGCAGGGTGAGTCGGCCCCTAAGGCGAGGCAGAGATGCGTAGCTGATGGGAAGCTGGTTAATATTCCAGCACCGTCGTACAGTGCGATGGGGGGACGGATCGCGGAAGATCATCAGGGTGTTGGATGTCCCTGTTGCTGCATCGAAGATGGCGCTTAGGCAAATCCGGGCGCGTAAATCAAGGGTGTGGCACGAGCGAGCATTGCTTGCGAAGTGATTGGAAGTGGTTCCAAGAAAAGCCTCTAAGCTTCAGCTGTACGAGACCGTACCGCAAACCGACACAGGTGGACGGGATGAATATTCCAAGGCGCTTGAGAGAACTCAGGAGAAGGAACTCGGCAAATTGATACCGTAACTTCGGGAGAAGGTATACCCCGGTAGTGTGAAGCGCCTGCGCGCTTAGCATGATGGGGTCGCAGAGAATCGGTGGCTGCGACTGTTTATTAAAAACACAGCACTCTGCAAAGACGAAAGTCGACGTATAGGGTGTGACGCCTGCCCGGTGCCGGAAGGTTAAGTGATGGGGTGCAAGCTCTTGATCGAAGCCCCGGTAAACGGCGGCCGTAACTATAACGGTCCTAAGGTAGCGAAATTCCTTGTCGGGTAAGTTCCGACCTGCACGAATGGCGTAACGATGGCCACACTGTCTCCTCCTGAGACTCAGCGAAGTTGAAGTGTTTGTGATGATGCAATCTACCCGCGGCTAGACGGAAAGACCCCATGAACCTTTACTGTAGCTTTGCATTGGACTGTGAACCGGCCTGTGTAGGATAGGTGGGAGGCTTTGAAGCGTGGTCGCCAGATCACGTGGAGCCATCCTTGAAATACCACCCTGGTTTGTTTGCGGTTCTAACCTTGGTCCGTTATCCGGATCGGGGACAGTGCATGGTGGGCAGTTTGACTGGGGCGGTCTCCTCCCAAAGTGTAACGGAGGAGTTCGAAGGTACGCTAGGTACGGTCGGAAATCGTGCTGATAGTGCAATGGCATAAGCGTGCTTGACTGTGAGACTGACAAGTCGAACAGGTGCGAAAGCAGGACATAGTGATCCGGTGGTTCTGAATGGAAGGGCCATCGCTCAACGGATAAAAGGTACTCTGGGGATAACAGGCTGATACCGCCCAAGAGTTCATATCGACGGCGGTGTTTGGCACCTCGATGTCGGCTCATCTCATCCTGGGGCTGTAGCCGGTCCCAAGGGTATGGCTGTTCGCCATTTAAAGAGGTACGTGAGCTGGGTTTAAAACGTCGTGAGACAGTTTGGTCCCTATCTGCCGTGGGCGTTGGATACTTGACGGAGCCTGCTCCTAGTACGAGAGGACCGGAGTGGACGTACCTCTGGTGTACCGGTTGTCATGCCAATGGCATTGCCGGGTAGCTAAGTACGGAAGAGATAACCGCTGAAGGCATCTAAGCGGGAAACTCGTCTGAAGATTAGGTATCCCGGGGACTTGATCCCCCTGAAGGGTCGTTCGAGACCAGGACGTTGATAGGTCGGGTGTGGAAGCGCAGTAATGCGTTAAGCTAACCGATACTAATTGCCCGTGAGGCTTGATCCTATAACACTGATGGTTATGACCTGGTGTATAGCGTTCCAAGTGTCGTTCAATACAAATTACTGGCTGCCCCGTCAGCAGCCAGCCAACACCAATTACACCCACTGTG